>JAFSLP010000043.1 GCA_017448345.1 Paludibacteraceae bacterium
AAAAAGCATATTCTCCAATGGTTGTGACACTATTGGGAATGGTTACAGAGGTCAAACTACTGCAATTATAGAAAGCACCATCTCCTATGCTTGTGACGCTATTGGGAATCGTCACAGAGGTTAGACTGCGGCATTCATAAAAAGCATAATTTCCAATGCTGGTGACACTATTGCCTATCGTCACTGAGGTCAGAGCACTGCAATTATAGAAAGCATCATCTCCAATGCTTGTGACACCATCTCCAATATTGACTGTTTTAATTGATGACCGACTTGAATACCATGGTCCGTAATCTGGATATGAAAAATCCGTCATTTTTCCTGTTCCGCTGATGGTCAGAACACCATCCGTCAAATTCCATGTGAGATTGTCGCCACAGGTGCCGCTTTCGGCAAAGAGGGAACCGATACTTGCTGCAATGGCAAGGAAGAAAGTAAATAGTTTTTTTCTCATAAGTGATAAGTGTTTCATTTTTAAAGTTAGTATTGTTGTTAATTATTATCGTATTATAGTCGTTCTAGAACGCTACGCTTAACTAGATAATCTAGAAATTCCGGACCGCTGCGCTATTCCAGAGAGACCGGAAAATCCAGACCGCTGCGCTATTCCAGAGAGACCGGAAAATCCAGACTGCTGCGCTATTCCGGATATTCCGGAAAATCCAGACCGCTGTGCTGTTCCGGATATTCCGGAAAATCCGGAGGATCAGCTGTGCTCGCGGAAACAGCCGCGAGGTCTAGACTGGAGAAGCCGGAGTGCGCAAAGCACAAAATTAAAAGCGTGAATGTTATCCACGCTCATTCTCCTTAACTGGGTTCTAGCAAAACCTTTCTGCAAGAATAAACAATAACGTCCACGCCCGATATGTTTAACCCTCCCGCCCTATGAGGGGCGCGAACGGATATTAACATACCCACGAGAACGCTTATTGCACAATCTTGTTTCGGGCAGATAAATTTGCTAGATTCAGTTAAGCCAAAACAAGCGTCAATAAACGCCTTTTATGTCCTTCTGTTTTACGTCGGTAAGCGATGCACCGCTTTTTTTACGCTGTCGGTGCCAGCGGTTTTATTTTGCGTTGCAAAATTACACAAAAAAAACGACATACGCAAGAGACGGCACAAAAAAACGACCGGGAAAGGTCGTTTTTTTGTGTGTACATTGTACTTTGTGCCTTGGGCTTACTTGACGCGACGCTCTTGGATGCGGGCTTTCTTACCCGTACGCTCACGCAGGTAATAGAGTTTGGCACGGCGTACCTTGCCGTACTTGTTGATAGTAATGCTCTCAATGAAGGGGCTGTCCATAGGGAAGATACGCTCAACTCCTACGTTGCCGCTCATCTTGCGGACGGTGAAGCGTTTCTTGTCACCGGAACCATGGATGCAAATCACATCACCACGGAACTCCTGTACACGCTCTTTGTTACCCTCTTTGATACGATAACCGACGGTTATCTGGTCTCCTGCCTTGAATGCAGGCAGCTCTTTTTTCTCACCGGCGAAAGCTTGCTCGGCTACTTTAATCAAATCCATTTCGTTACTTGTTTTTTAATGGATTAGTACTATTCATAATAAGCATTTACTACTATTCGGACGTACCTAATGCAATCGCCAGAGGCTTACTATGATGCATTTTTTGTCAAAAAAGCGTGCAAAATTACTGCTTTTTTTTGAATTGACCAAATATTTTTGCGTTTTTTTGTGTTTTTCTTGCATATTTGCAATTTTTGTAGTATCTTTGTAGTCGCATTCGGATATAATCGGACGGAATCCGGGAGATCCGGGAGCTCCGAAAAGCTCAGTGAAAATAAAAGAAATGTCCGTACACATAGCACATATTAGCAAGCATTTCGGCAAGCAGGAGGTGCTGCACGATGTCTCTTTGGATATCCCGGAGGGTCAGGTGCTGGGTCTGTTAGGTCCCAACGGCGCGGGCAAGTCCACGCTGATGAAGATAGTGGTAGGGCTGGTGGAAGCGGAGCTATCCTCCGCCCCCCTTAATAAGGGGGAGTTATCCGTGCCGGAGCGGATAGGTTATCTGCCGGAGAACAACCCGCTGTACGAGGAGATGTATGTGACGGAATATCTGCTGTTTATGGCAAAGATGACGGGTATCCGTCCTTCCGCTGTCAGGAAAGAGACGGTGGAGCGTCTGATAGAACGGGTAGGGCTGACCCCGGAGCGTCACAAGCACATCCGCGCTCTGAGCAAGGGTTACCGTCAGCGGGTGGGACTGGCGCAGGCGTTGTTAGGCGACCCGCAGCTGCTTATTCTGGACGAGCCCACGACGGGCTTGGACCCCAACCAGTTGGCGGAGATACGCAGCCTGATAAAGACCCTGCCGGAGTCCATGAGCAGCGGAGAGCGCCCCATCGTGATACTCTCGACCCATATCATGCAGGAGGTGCGCGAGATGTGCGACCGCGTGGTCATCCTCGACCACGGCAGGATACAAGCCGACAAACCCATCGGAGAGATAGAAGACCTCGAAGCACTGTTCAGGTCTTCGACCTGCAGCGGTACCATCGGGAATAAATTGTAAATAATCATATGGCAGAATTTGATATACGGAACCAGATGAGCGAGAAGGAGCAGGACAATGCCCTGCGTCCGTTATGTTTCGCGGATTTCGCGGGACAGAGCAAGGTGACCTCCAACCTCAAGATTTTCGTGGAAGCCGCCAAACTGCGCCATGAGAGTCTGGACCATGTGCTGCTGTTCGGTCCTCCGGGGCTGGGCAAGACGACGCTGAGTAACATCATCGCCAACGAGCTTGGCGTGGGGTTCAAAGTGACGAGCGGTCCCGTGCTGGACAAGCCCGGTGACTTGGCAGGTCTGCTGACCTCTCTGGAGCCGAACGACGTGCTGTTTATCGACGAGATACACCGGCTGAGTCCCATTGTGGAGGAGTATCTCTATTCGGCGATGGAGGACTACCGCATCGACATCATGATAGACAAAGGTCCTTCCGCGCGGACGATACAGATAGACCTGAACCATTTCACGCTGATCGGTGCGACGACGCGTTCGGGACTGCTGACCTCTCCGCTGCGTGCGCGTTTCGGCATCAACTGCCATCTGGAATACTATGATGCGGATATCCTCTCCGGTATTGTGAAACGCAGCGCGCGTCTGTTAGGCGTGGAGATCAACGAGCAAGCGGCGGGCGAGATATCCCGTCGCAGCCGCGGCACGCCCCGTATAGCGAATGCGCTGCTGCGGCGTGTGCGTGACTTTGCGCAGGTGAAGGGCGACGGAACCATCGACCTCGGTATCGCCCAGTACGCCTTGGAGGCACTGAACATCGACACCTTCGGTCTCGACCAGATAGACAACAAACTGCTGACGACTATCATTGACAAGTTCCGCGGCGGACCTGTCGGCTTGAACACGATAGCAACAGCGATGGGAGAAGATGCGGGTACGATAGAAGATGTCTATGAGCCGTACCTCATCAAAGAAGGATTCATCAAGCGCACTCCGCGCGGACGCGAGGCTACCGAGTTAGCCTACAAGCACCTCGGCAAGACCCCTCTCTCCGCCGACGGGCAACAATCGATGTTCTGATTAATACTGTGCGGCGTCATAGACGGCGTCGGCAGTCTCTGAACCGGCAAGGCGTTCGATGATGCAGAAAGCGAAATCGGACGACAGCCCCGGACCTTTGGCGGTGATGATATTTTTGGATTCCACCACCAGTCCCCCTACATAACTCTCTCCAAGCGCATCTTGGAACCCGGGGTAACAGGTAGCCTGTTTGCCCTCAAGGATGCCGAGTTTGCCCAGCACGGCCGGCGCGGCGCATATGGCGGCAATCAGTTTGTCGGCTTTGTTATGCTCCAGCAGCAGTTCACAAAGTGCAGAACAATCAGCCAGTTTGGTCTGTCCTCCCGGAAGAATCAGCATTCCGGCATCGGAGAAATCAATGCGCTCAATCAGACCGTCCGCTTCCACGGCGATGTTATGTGCGCCCAAGACCATCGGGTTTCCGGTGATGGACACTGTCGTCACCGGAATATTGGCGCGACGCAACAAGTCAATGGTGGTGATTGCTTCGATTTCTTCGAATCCATTGTCAAGAAACAAGTAGTTCATAGATTAGAAATTAAAAATTACGAATTACAAATTAGTTGAATTTGAATATATATGTGATTGTTCCTATCTGGTCATGTTCGCCCTCGGTGAATCTGGCTTTATAAGCTGCATCGATGGCGAGTTGTACGGTTTGTTTGTCGGAGATGTTTCCTCCTTTCTGCGTGGCTTTGATGACTTTGCCTTCGGCATTGACGCGTATCTCCACAATTACTTTTCCTTCCTGATTAAAGGTGTTGGCAGGTTTTGGCAGTTCGCCATGTATGCCTCTTCCGGCAAGGCTCCAACTGTTTCCTCCGGACGAGCCGTGCCCGATGGGGTTGCCCTTCTGTCCGGCTCCTTGGCTGTCTCCAGAGCCGTTGCTGTTCCCGGCATTGCCGAAGAGTGAGCCGAACTGGTTCGCCTTGGCGATGGCTTCCTCCTGTTTGGCTTTCTCGGCAGCCTCCGCCGCCTCTCTGGCTTTGCGTTCGGCTTCCAGCCGTGCCTGTTCCTCGCGTTGTTTCTGCAGCCGTTCCGCCTCCGCCTGTCTGCGGGCTTTCTCCGCCTCTTCCTGTGCTTTGCGGAGCGCCAGTGCCTCTTCGTCCTCCTGCATCAGCAGGTCGTTATCCGAGGGTGCCGACGGCTGTTCTTCCGCTGCGGGTTGGGGGGTGGGCAGAGGTACCGCCTCAGACTGCTGAGCCATGTATCCGCCGGCTTCCGCCACCTCGCCGAAAGCTATCTCCACGCCCTCTTCCTCCTCGGGCTGCACGGAATAGAGCCGCACGAACCAGAGCAACAAGAAGACAATCAGCAGAAAAAGCAGTGTGCCGATGGAGGCTATAGTATGTCGTTCGGATTTCTTGGTCATTTTCTAATCCGCCAAGTATGGCGGATGGGTTTAGCGTTTTGTGGCAACAACAATCCTCATTTTGTGCTGGTTGGCAATGTCAAGCACGCGCACGACCTCCTTGTATGCCACGTCTTGGTCCGCGTGTAGCGCGATATACATCGTGGAATCCGAGGCTTGTATGCCGGAGAGATAGCCCTCCAGATTGTCGGGATTGACAGCCACGGGTTTCTCTTTGCCCAGCGCCACGAAATAGTTGCCGAGGTTGTCAATGGACACTTTCGCCACCTGCGGACGGGTCACTTTCTGCGAACGGGAGGTGGGCAGATTGATTTTTATGTCGTTGGGCGAGGACATCGTGCTTGCCATGACGAAGAAGAGCAGCAACAGAAACACCAAGTCCGTCATCGAACTCATAGCGAAAGTCGCCTCCACCCGGTTACGTCTCTTGAGAGCCATTGTAATTGGGAATTACGAATTAAAGTTAAAAATTACAAATCAGGCAGGTTCGTTGAGCAGGTCCATGAACTCCAGCGTGCGGCTCTCCAGCAGTCGCACAACGCGGTCGATGCGTGCAACGAGGTAGTTGTAGGCAAACATGGCAAGGATTCCGACAATCAGACCGCCGATGGTAGTCACCATAGCCTGATACATTCCCGTGGAGAGGGCGGACATCTCTATCATTCCGCCGGATGTCTGCGCCATGTTATAGAAAGTCTGCACCATACCCAACACCGTGCCGAGGAAACCGAGCATCGGTGCTCCGGCGGCGATAGTAGCCATGATGACCAGCCCTTTCTCCAATCGTCCGACCTCAAGGTTACCGACGTTCTCCACCGCCACTTGCACGTCCTGCATCGGTCTGCCGATACGCGTGATACCTTTCTCTATCATGTGCGCGGAGGGCGTGTCTGTCTGTTTGCAGAGGTTGAGCGCAGAGTCAATCTTGCCGTCATGGATATAATCGCGGATGCGGTTCATGAAGGAGCTGTCCTCGCGCGTGGCCTGTTTGAGAACCACCAGACGCTCGATGAAGATATAGCAGGCACCGGCGAGCAGCAGCGCCAGAATAATCATTATCCAGCCGCCGTATTGCGCCATCTGCCACAGATTGATAGACTCTTGCACAGGCTCCTGAGCCTGCATCAGCTCTTCCGCGAGAGCCGTTGTGTCGATTTGAAAAAGAAACATATTTTAGTATTTTCGTGATTTCGTGAAGATGTGATTGCGTAATTACGTGATTACGAGGGGTTATCGGAGCAGCTCAAGGTATTCCTGAATGGTCTCCTGAATGCCGAGGTACAGCGCATCGCATATGATGGCGTGTCCGATAGACACCTCCGCCACCCACGGGAACGCCTCTTTGAAGGCTTTGAGGTTCCGCAGGTTCAGGTCATGACCGGCATTCATCCCCAAGCCGAGTTCGTGCGCTTTCTCCGCAGCGGGACGGTACATCGCCAGCGCCTTCTGCGGGTTCTCGTCATATATCTCCGCGTAGGGACCCGTGTACAGCTCCACTCTGTCAGTGCCGGTGCGCAGCGCATATTCGACCATGACGGGGTCGGGGTCCACGAAGATGCTGACCCGTATGCGTGAGGCGTGGAGCTGGTTCACCACGCCCTTGAGGAACTCCAGATGGCGGCGTGTGTCCCAGCCGTGGTTGGAGGTCAGCTGTCCGGGGTCGTCCGGCACGAGGGTCACTTGGGTGGGGCGGATATCCGTCACCAGCGCAAGGAACTCCTCCGTAGGGTTGCCCTCCACATTCAGTTCGGTAGTCACCATCGACTTCAGTTGATAGACATCTTCCTTGCGGATATGCCGCTCGTCGGGACGCGGATGCACGGTGATACCTTGTGCCCCGAACAACTCGCAATCCACGGCAAAACGCTCTACGTCCGGCAGATTACCGCCGCGTGCATTACGCAGCGTAGCCACTTTGTTGATGTTTACACTCAGTTTAGTCATGACCTTTTCTCCAAATTCGCTGCAAAGGTACATATTTTTTTTGACATACGCAAGAGCGAAGCGTTTTTTATCGTTTTTTCTTGCGTATGTCGTTTTTTTGTAGTAACTTTGCGGCGGATTTAGTAAAGCAAGGTTCTAAGATGACAATAGCTATTTTTGGAAATGCGATGAAACCCCAGACGCTGGCGGAGGTCCGCCGTATCTTGGAGTTCATGACGCAGGAAGGCGTGCACGTGCTGCTGTCGCAGGAGTTGCGTCAGGAGCTTGATTTGCGCGAATATCCGGGTTTCCCAGAGAACTGGGACAGTGACCGTCAGCCGGAGAATGTCTATGGCGAGCCGATAGACTTTGCTCTTTCGGTCGGCGGCGACGGCACGTTCCTCACCAGCGCAGCGGCGATTGGAAACAAGAATATCCCCATCCTCGGCGTTAACTGCGGGCATCTGGGTTTTCTTGCCGATGTGCAGACGCAGGACCTGAACGATATCTTGCAGAAACTGGTGGAGGGCGAATACATGATAGAGCAGCGCAGTCTGCTGACAGTCACCGTGTTCGACAAGGACGGCTTGCTCCGGACGGATCTGGTGATGGCTCCCAACGCGCTGAACGAGATAGCCATTCTCAAGCAGGGTCTGACGAACATGCTGTCCATCGAGACGACGGTCAACGGCGAGTTGCTGCACACGTACCACTCCGACGGACTGGTCATCTCCACGCCAACCGGCAGTACTGCATACAACCTCTCCATCGGCGGTCCTCTGATGGTGCCGCAGAACCGAGGTATCATCCTCACGCCGATAGCTCCGCACAGCCTGACCGTCAAGCCGATAGTAGTGCCGGACGACTGGAAATTCGACCTGCGCGTAGCCAGCCGTTATGACACGTACATGGTGTCCGTGGACGGTCGCAGCCAGAGTCTGGGCACAGAGATGCGGCTGCATGTGGAGAAAGCGCCGTACACCATCAAAGTGGTGCAGATTGGCGACAACAGCTTCCTGAAGAGCCTGCGGACCAAGCTGAACTGGGGCAAGTAAATTAAGGTACAAAGGGACGAAGTACAATGTACAAAGGACGTTAAGATTAAGATGTTATTCAATTATATTGTTTGGGATGTGGACCCGGTGTTGTTCCACTTGGGCGGTCTGGAAGTCCGCTGGTACGGCTTGTTATGGGCTGTCGGTCTGTATATCTGCTGGTTGGTCAACGAGCGGATGTACAAACGCGAGAACTGTCCAGCGGAATGGGCGGACCAGTTGTTTTTCTGGATGGCGTCCGGCGTCATCATCGGTGCCAGACTGGGGCATTGCTGGTTCTATGAGTGGCACGATGTGACGAACCCGGCATTAGCCGCTTATTGCGAATACATGCGTATATCTCCGGAGCCGTGGCATTTTTTCGGCTGGGAGTTTGTCTATCGTAATCCGTATATCGAGCACCCGCTGATGTTATTGAAGGTGTGGGAAGGCGGCTTGAGCAGTCACGGCGGCGCAATTGGTCTGATAACAGCGGCGGTGCTGCTCAACAAATACCGTTACAGCCGCTATCCGCAGTTCGGCACCAGCTGGCTCTGGATTCTCGACCGGCTCTGCGTGGGCGTGTGTTTCACAGCCATGCTCATCCGTCTGGGCAATCTCTTCAACAGTGAGATTTACGGCGGTCCGACCGACCTGCCTTGGGGGTTCATCTTCGTCCGTGACGGACAGACTGTACCCTGCCACCCGACGCAGATTTATGAAATCCTCTATTGCTTTGCGGCTCTCTGCGTCACATGGCCGCTCTATTGGTACACCGAAGCGCGCCGGCGCGAAGGACTGCTGTTGGGTATCTTCCTTGAGATTGTGTTCGTGACGCGGTTCCTGTTAGAGTTTATCAAGAACGACCAAGAGGCGTTTGAAGCCGGACATATGCTGAATATGGGGCAATGGCTCAGTATCCCCTTCGTCGTGTTAGGTATATACCTTATTATACGCGCGTACAGACGCCCGTTGAGTCCGGTGGTGGAGAAACAGCCGAAGAGTCTTGACCAGAAATATCAAGACAAACCAAACGCCGAAAGCAAAAAGCAAAAAGCCAAATGACAAAACAAGACTTACGAATCATATTTTTGGGCACGCCGGAGTTTGCGACAGCCAGTCTGCGTGCGCTGGTGGAGGGCGGTTATAACGTGGTGGCGGTGGTTACCATGCCCGACAAACCGGCAGGACGAGGACACCAGTTGCAGTTCTCGGATGTGAAGAAATACGCCCTTGAGGCGGGAATACCGGTCTTGCAGCCGGAGAAGCTGAAGGACGAGGCGTTCATAGAAGAGTTGCGTTCATACCACGCAGACCTGCAGATAGTGGTAGCATTCCGGATGTTGCCGGAAGTGGTGTGGGCGATGCCGAGGCTGGGTACCTTCAACCTGCACGCCTCGCTGCTGCCGCAGTACCGTGGCGCCGCACCGATTAACTGGGCGGTTATCAACGGCGACCGGGAGACCGGCGCAACCACATTCATGCTCAAGCATGAGATAGACACCGGCAACATGATTCTGCAGGAACGCATCGCCATCGGCGAGGACGAGAATGTCGGTTCGGTGCATGACCGTCTGATGGCAATGGGCACGGGGCTGGTGACGCGCACCGTGGACCTGATTCTCGAATGCGAGAACAACGGCGCACCGCTGCCCACCACTCCGCAGCCGGAGATAGCAGACCTGCGGGCGGCACCGAAGATTTTCAAGGAAGACTGCGAGATACATTTCGACACCATGACGGCAGAGCAGGTGCATAACTTCGTGCGCGGGCTAAGTCCGTATCCCGCCGCGTGGGCGAACCTCACCATTAACGGGCAGTACTTTGAGAACGTCAAGGTGTACAAGGTGGAAGCCTCCCCCCATCCCATCCCTGAAGGGAAGGGAGAGATTGCCGTGCCTTGCAAAGAAGGCGCCGTGCGGATTCTTGAACTGCAGGTGCCCGGCAAGAAACGTATGGACGCGCGCGCTTTCCTCAACGGACTGCATTAGAAATCACAAAATAAAATTAGGGTTACGGATTATTCAGCACTGATAGACAAATACTATGCCGCTTTCCCTGAGTTGCGGTATATCCTGCTGACGCACAGCCGGCAGGTGGCTGACCGTGCGTTGCAAGTGCTGGACAGACATCCCGAATGGGAGGAGCAAGGGCTGGCGGACCGCCGGTTTGTGGAAGAGGCTGCCATGCTGCACGATATTGGAATCATCTTCTGCGATGCGCCGAAGATTCACTGTCACGGTTCGCACAAATATATCGAGCATGGCTATCTGGGCGCGGAACTGCTGCGGCGGGAAGGGTTTCCCAAGCACGCGCTGGTGGCGGAGCGGCACACGGGGACCGGCATCACCATCGAGCAGGTGGAGCGTGAGGAACTGCCCATCCCGGAGAGGGACTACTGCCCGCAGTCGTTAGAGGAGAAAATCATCTGCTACGCCGACAAATTCTATTCCAAAAGCCACCTCGGCGAAGAGGTCTCCTTGGATAAAATCAAATACAACATCTGGAAATACGGTCACGAAGCCTTCGTGCGCTGGCAGGAACTGGTGGCGCTTTGCGGATAGTTTCCTTTGTACATAGTACATTGTACATTGTACATTGTACCTTTGTACATCACTTTACCTGAACTTATGTGCAAACCCGATGGAGATCAGTTCGCGGAACTGTATCTTGGCGTGTTTGTCGCCCTCCATGACCACAGAGCTGTCATAGCGCGGATGAAGCATCAGTCGTGCGGACATGAAACGGTTGATAATAAAATCGCAGTTGACCTCCAGATCCACCTCCACATTCCGGTAATTGGTGTAGGTGTAGAAACGTGTCTCTATAGCCACTTCCCGCACCGGTTTCCACGTGTATTCCAGCCGTACGGACGAACCGATGTTATGCTGTGTGCGCTGCCCTGTTTCCAGACCGTAGTCGGTGCTCTTGACGCGTGCCGAATCGGCGATGTGAATCACCTTGTACGAGATGGGCGAGAAAGAGACGGAGAGGTTCTTGACGGGTTTGTAGTCGATACCGAACGCCGCTGTGAACCGGAAGGGCGAGAAAGGAGCGGACTTCAGCTCCATGGAATTGGACTTGTAGGTCGGAAGCAGGCGTGTCTCCATCTCCGCAGAGAGCGATGTGAACAGTTTGGGTACAATCCGCAGGTTGGCTTTGGAATAAAGGCGGAGGAGGTCGTCCGTGGTGTTCACTTTGTGAAGGCTGTCGGCAGAGACGGTGGAGCCGCCAATCCGCCATTCACCCGTGTTCTCCCATGTGAAACGGTCGGTGATATAACTGACCTGCCCTTTGGCAATCCCTAATCCGGCGAAGGACGACGAGCCGCCTTGGTACCAGTTGGAGGTGACGTAGTTCTGCGTCACTTGCAGCATCAGTGTGGCTTCCCTGCGCCATGGAGAGCGCATGTTCCGGATTGCCTCCAGCACGTCGTTGCGGTCTTCTTCGGCATCTTTGACCCATGATTTCTGCACCTCGATGGCAGGGATGCGTGTTTCTATCGCCTGTATAAACCGCCGGTTGACCTGCCTGAGCGAATCCAGTTCGGCTATCTCCCGTTGGATAGAGTCAAGCCGCATGATTTCCGCTACGGTGAGTGTATCGACGGTGTCGTTGGCGTGTATCCCGGCGCTCTGTGCCGCCACCATGTCCAAGAGCCATTCATCTTTGTCCGTGGTCATCGGCAGGTCCGAGAGCTTGAAGGTGTCGGGGTAGAGACGGATACTATCGTTTTGCGCCGCCATCAGAGTGGCGGCGCAAAAGCATAATAGTATGAAGGTCAGTCTCCTCAATTACGTCTTTCGGTCTTTTTTACTTTGAGCAGGTCAGACATGGGTCTTAAATGCCTGCATTCAGTCTTCCGTGGCATTGTTTGTATTTCTTGCCGCTGCCGCATGGGCAGGGGTCGTTTGGCCGCGGTTTCTTGTCCACATGGATGGGCTCGGGCCGTTGCTGTTCGCGTGTGTCGCGTCCGGCTGCGGCAGCCATGCCCGAAGCCTGTGCTGCTGCCTGAACGGCGTCTTTCTGCGTGCGGTAACGGCTGTAGTCCTGACGGCGCTGCTGCTGGGCTTGCTGCACACGGTCCGGTTCCTGCTGGTGGATCTGGCCGCGGAGCAGGATAGCTATGGCACGGCGGTTGAGCGTGTTAAGCATGCTTTCGAAGATGTGGAACGACTCCAGTTTGTAAATCAACAGCGGGTCTTTCTGCTCATAGGCAGCGTTCTGTGCCGACTGCTTGAGGTCGTCCAGCTGGCGGAGATGTTCTTTCCACTCGTCGTCGATGACATAAAGCAGCATCCGTTTCTCGAACTCCTTGACCACCTCTTTGCAATGGCTCTCGGCGGCGGCGCGGAGGTTGACGGCGATGTTATAGACTTTCTTGCCGTCGGTGATGGGGATAAGGATATTCTCATACATCTGTCCTTTCTCTTCGAACACGCGCTGGATGACGGGGTCCGCTATCTGCGTCAGCTTGTCCATACGTCGTTTGAAGCTGTCGAGAGCCGCTTCAGCCAGACGTTCGCTCAGCTCGGCGCGTCTGCCACGGCTGAACTCGTCCTCGTCGAAGGGCACCTCCATGGCAAAGGTCTGGAGCACCTCTTCTTTCAGTCCGAGGTAGTCGTTTGCCTGACGGGCATCGGCGAAGATGCTTTCGGCGGTGTCGTAAATCATGTTGGTGATGTCCACGCCGATGCGTTCGCCCATCAGTGCGTGGTGGCGCTTGGCGTAGATGAGGTTACGCTGCTGGTTCATCACGTCGTCGTATTCAATCAGGCGCTTGCGGATACCGAAGTTGTTCTCCTCCACTTTCTTCTGTGCGCGTTCGATGGAGTTGGAAATCATCGAGTGCTCAATCATCTCGCCTTCTTGGAATCCCATCCGGTCCATGACGGAGGCTATACGTTCGGAGCCGAACATACGCATCAGGTCGTCCTCCAGACTGACATAGAAGACGGAGCTTCCGGGGTCACCCTGACGTCCGGCACGTCCGCGCAGCTGTCTGTCCACCCGGCGGCTCTCGTGGCGTTCTGTACCGATGATAGCCAGACC
This sequence comes from Paludibacteraceae bacterium, assembly GCA_017448345.1. GTDB lineage: Bacteria > Bacteroidota > Bacteroidia > Bacteroidales > Paludibacteraceae > Colicola. Next base: position 12,952 of record JAFSLP010000043.1, read on the forward strand.
GCCCGCCTCTTTCACCTCGGGAGTCAGTTTGATATCCGTACCACGACCTGCCATGTTGGTGGCGATGGTCACCACGCCAGCACGGCCAGCCTCGGCTACCACTTGCGCCTCCTGCTGGTGGAGCTTGGCGTTGAGGACGTTATGCTTGATTTTGCGGATGTTGAGCATTTTGCTCAGCAGCTCGGATATCTCGACGGAGGTCGTACCTACCAGTACCGGACGGCCTTGGTTCACCATGTTCACTATCTCGTCGATGACGGCGTTGTATTTCTCGCGTTTGGTGCGGTAGATACGGTCGTTCATGTCGATACGGGCGATGGGTTTGTTGGTCGGGATGACCACCACGTCCAGTTTGTATATATTCCAGAACTCTCCGGCTTCCGTCTCGGCGGTACCGGTCATACCGGCGAGTTTGTTGTACATACGGAAATAGTTCTGGAGTGTGATGGTGGCGAAAGTCTGTGTCGCGCCTTCGACTTTGACGTTCTCTTTGGCTTCCACGGCTTGGTGCAGTCCGTCCGACCAGCGGCGTCCCTCCATGATACGTCCTGTCTGCTCATCGACAATCTTCACCTCGCCGCTGTCGATGATGTAATCCACATCTTTCTCGAACAGCGTATAAGCTTTCAGCAGCTGGTGTACGGTGTGTACTCGCTCGCTCTTGATGCTGTAGTTGGTCAGGATATCGTCTTTCTTCTGCTGAATCTCATCGGCAGTCATGGGATTGTCTTTCGACTTTCGACTTTCGACTTTCGACTCCAAATCCGCCATCTCGCTTCCGACATCGGGCAGGACGAAGAAATCCGGGTCGTCGGTAGAGCCGGTCAGGGCGTCGATACCTTTGTCGGTGAGGTCGATGGACTTGTTCTTCTCGTCGATGACGAAATAGAGCTCGTCGGTGGCGATGTGCATGTTCTTCTCGTTCTCCTGCAGGTAGAACTCCTCGGTCTTCTGCAAGCGCACTTTGATGCCCGGTTCGGAGAGGTATTTGATGAGCGCCTTCGATTTCGGCATACCCTTGAAGGAGCGGAAGAGCGCCAGTTCGCCAGCCTCGCGCTCTTTCTCGTCGGCGGAGTCCATCTTCGCCTTTGCTTCGGCAAGCAGTTTGGTGGTGAGTGTCGTCTGCTGTCGGACGAGGTTGGCGACGCGGTCTTTGTATTCGTCGAACATCTGGTCCTCGCCGCGAGGCACCGGGCCGGAGATGATAAGGGGCGTACGTGCGTCGTCGATAAGGACGGAGTCCACCTCATCGACGATGGCGTAGTTGTGTCCGCGCTGTACGAGGTCGAGCGGAGAGGTAGCCATGTTGTCCCGCAGGTAGTCGAAGCCGAACTCGTTGTTCGTGCCGAAGGTGATGTCGCAGGCGTAGGCTTTGCGTCGTTCGTCGCTGTTGGGCTTGTGTTTGTCGATGCAATCGACGGTGAGACCGAGGAACATGTAAATCGGTCCGTTCCACTCGGAGTCACGTTTGGCGAGGTAGTCATTGACGGTGACCACGTGTACGCCTTCATGGGTCAGTGCGTTGAGATAGACAGGCAGTGTCGCCACGAGGGTCTTACCCTCGCCGGTAGCCATCTCGGCTATCTTGCCTTGGTGTAGTACTACGCCGCCGAACAGCTGCACGTCATAATGCACCATGTCCCATGTAATCTCATTGCCGCCAGCCATCCAGTGGTTGTGGTAGACGGCTTTGTCTCCGTCAATCCCGACGAAGTCGAAGCGGCTGTCGGCAGCCAAGTCCTTGTCCATCTGGGTGGCGGTGACCACGACGGTGTCGCTCTCCGCGAACCGTCGGGCTGTGGATTTGACGATGGCGAAGGCTTCCGGCAGAATCTGTGTCAGGACTTGCTCGTAAACCTCTTTGATTTCCTTCTCGAGTCTATCGACTTCGTTGTATATCTTCTCCCGTTTCTCGATGGGTGTCTCTTCGATGGAGTCTTTCAGCCGGCTTATCTCCGCCTTCTGTTGTCTGACGGCTTGCTGCAGCTTGTCCATGAGCGCCCAACTGTGAGACCGGAGCTCGTCGTTCGACAGCTTGTCGATATGTTCGTACTGTGCTTTAATCTGTTCGACTACGGGCTGAATGGCACGCATGTCTTTCTGTGCCTTGTTGCCGAAAAGTTTGGTAATAATCTCTAAAAAGTTCATATCTGGTAATTATTCATTTTCACAATTTTACCTTCTTATATATACGCTTATATGCGCATTGCGCACAAAAAGCGTTGCAAAGGTACAACAAAAATTGCACATATGCAAGGGAAAAGGGATTTTTTTTGCAAAAAGTAGTGTTTTCACTACTATTTATGGGCGGTTATCGGTCGGCTATGCTTGCATAAGACGACAGATAAGTGCACAGAAATACAGGGCTTTTGCCCTTTTGCAAAAAAAATCCCTTTTCCCTTGCATATGGTCTGGAGGACGCGACAGTACTTTCGAGGTGGGACGGCAAAGCCGTGTCGGTGCCCTCGAAGTACAACAAAAATTGTCCAAAAAGACCTCGCACCCAGCGTAGTGGTTTCGCAATGGTATCGGAATAGTATTTCAGGAGGAGGGGAGAAACATGGGGGGAGGAAGTCATTACATGGTCATTGAGGGGGTATTTCTTGAATTAAAATTAAAAAGGTGAGGCAAAATGTCTCACCTTTTCGTCTAATTGCCAAGCTGTACACTGCTTATTTCAGTTTCATGCTTTTCCAAGTAGAAGAAGCATCCGGAGAAGTAGCGACGACCGGAGTCTGCGGTTTCTCGTTAATGAGGAATGCCTCTTTCTTCACGTTCCGGTTGATATATCCTGCCAGTTCTTCATACGACACATCACCGCTTGTCTCTTGCAGTTTCTTGAGAAGGAAATAGGTGAAAAGTCCGTGTCCTTTCTCCGGATACGTCATAGCAGTCTCGTCTGCGCTGGAAGCGGAGAAGACAACAGCGTTGCCGTCCAATCTCTCTTTCTTCGCCTCACGTGCCACACCGCGTGCAGCAACCAGCATACTGCCTTCTTTGTTGGCACCGGTAAAACAAGCGTCCATGAAATAAGTCACATTGGTTGCTTTGGTGGCTGCCAAGGTGGTGTACAGTTTGTTCAGGCTGTAGCAAGTAGCCGTATTGGTGCCCTTGCCATCGACCGGAACGATGTACGCATCGCCTGTCTTCTCATCGGGAATACCATGACCGCAATAGTAAACGATGGCTTTGCTGCCCTCGAAATTATCAAGCGCATATTTGAGCCAGTCCACACCGCCGGAGATAACGCCATACGATGCGTTTGTGCAATAACGTACTTGCTTCTCGGGGATGCCTAATGTCTTGATGCAATACTCTTTGAACACCTCGCCGTCATGGGAAGCGAAGTTCACCGGATCCACAAACTGATAGTCCTCGTTGGCAATGATGAGTGCGTAAGTGTTCTCGGCAGCTCTTTTGGATTGAGGGATATTGGAATCCACATCGGATTTTGTTGCCGCCTTTTTCTTAACAGGAGCTTTTGCGCCCCCTTTTGCATAATAGGTAGGAGCATCACCATTGTCATTCTCTAATTTCGCAATAAGTGTTTTACTTTTAGCATTAACCTCGTCTCTAAACTTTTTCGCAATTTCTTTTGTTGCTTCTACCACAACAACATCTGCTGTCTTGCCATAATAAAAACCTAAAACACTTTTCTTCTGGGTCGAATATTTGTATGTATCTACTACATCTCCACTTGCATTCATTATATTGAAAGATAAATCCATGTCTATCTTAGTACTTGTAAATGGCATTCCTAATAGATTTAACATAAATAATGTACCTCCGGAAAGACCAGCTAAAAACAGATTTTGTTTTAGACGAATCCTATCACATGTCACTTCTATTGTTCCTTGTTTTTGACCGTCAGAAGAAACAACATTGTGGTTTACCTCATTACGTATAATATTTTTCACGAAATCAACATTTACACCTTGAACATCACCTCCAGTAAACCATTCAAAGTCCATTTTGGGCAGTTTCTGAGCGACAGGATCGTTTGTCGGTTGTGACATCGATGCCTTATAGGTTTTACAACTTGATAGTGCACAGCCTATTATTAAGGCTAATACAATAAATAAATTCTTTTTCATAACATTTTACTTTTTGATTGTTAATACTATTTCTTCCACCTGCGCGGTGGTGTCATACACGCGCAAGCCGTGAATCCATTTCTGGAATTTGGAGTTCTCCACTTCGGGAACGAACTCCCCTTTGTTGCTCAGCGAGATATGGAATTTCTTCTGCGAAAAAACCACAATGAGCGTGTTATACTCCATACTCTTCGAGGTGGTCAGGATTGTTTCTTCTTCATACGGGTACGCCGGGTCCTGTGTACAGAGGAACAGATATTCTTTGTTGCTTTTGACCTCGCGTGCATTCCCGTCGCCGTTGTCATAGGGCATCATCACATTGACAATCTCGTTCGCGTCGTCACGGATAAAGACTGCCACATAGCCGCTTGCAGCCGACTTGAAAGAGACAGAGAAACGGTCGTTGTTCTTGAACAGCGTGCTTTCTATGCCTTTGTTCAGCGGCTTTATTTGCAGTTCCACTTTTTCGCGTTTCTGCTCGCGCACTTTGCCGCACACTTCAGCATGGATAACCATCATGTCGTTGCGGTATTTCACTTCTACTTCCGGCTCTTTGGTGTCGCTAATCCATATTCCGCGCACCTCGTTCTCGCTGTAAGAATTGAAACTACTGCTCGTCTTGCCGTCTTTGTTGTGCATGGCAGATGTGTTTGTCTGTGATACTATAGTGCCAAACTCATCTGCGATAGCTTTCAGCCGTGCTTGTGTAACCGCAGTCTGTTTGGCTTCGGCAAGTGTCTGTGTCTCCGGCACGACATAATCCACCTCGCCGCAGGCAGTTACTGTCCGCTGGGCATACAAGAACGTACAGCCCAAGAAGAAAAACACTATGCAGTATAAACGTTTCATTTATCATTCAAAAAATTTTCAAGTTTTTCTGATATCTCAACACCTTGTTTTACCAATTCCTCGCGGAGGGCTTTTTTGGCTCTTTCATTTGCTGTTTTTACGTTATAAGCAATAGTAATTCGTACATTTTTATTTTTATTTGGCAGTATTTGATAACATTCTACAACAGGAATTGTTCTTCCTATTGTGTTCATAATCCATTGTGATCCTCCCAGCACCGCTTTCATTGCTGTAGCCGCCTCGTCCGCTGCCAGTTGTTCATTACCGCCGGTGCTTTGAATTTCAGCAGCTACCGTTGTTTGAATTGACCTCGCTATTTCTTGGATGGCCAAAGTGGTCGCTTGCATTTTAGCGCCGTCAAAGTTTTCTCCGATAGACATCGCAGTGCCTATAATCCATTTTGGTTCACCTTCGTCTGTCAATTCTTCTTCCATTCTGTACGCTTTTGCCAATTGCATGTCTAATGGCTGTTTACCCGGAGCGACTTGCCATGCCGGTTCTTTTTTGCCACTCATCATTTGTTTGGCTTCTTTTTTTGCTCTTTTTTCGAACCTGTCAGCAGAAAAACATGCTCCTGTCGCAACGATTATGGCCATTGCTACCATCATTAACTTTTTCATGATGATTGAAATTTAATTGAGCCTACTCTTTGACGGATTTTCGGCATACTCCTTCATTTTTATTTGATGTATTTAGGGCGCGCATTAGGGCTAAAAAATGGTAGGTAAGGGGGCGTTACCTATGCATCCTAGACTTTATTAAAAATTTTTATCATATAACTACATGTATTTCAGTGTGTTATACAGAATGCAAATTCTCTCAAAAACCGCCGTTTTTGCACTTTCATTTGCACTTTTTAGGGCTTTTTTCGCAAAAATACTTGCATAAATACATACACATACAAAAAGCGCAGACCTCATGTTGCTTATTCATCAACAGAGGCCTTCGCATTGCCTTTAGGGTCAAATAAAACAACAGGAAACCTACGCCGATATGACAAACCGCTCTGCCAAGAATACGGCAAAGCAGGGTATATTGTCACACCCATAGGCATCTATTGCTCACTTTGATTTTGACCCTAAATGACGAAAGTTGCGAAGTTTCTGTCGATCAAACGCAAAGCGTCAATAAACGCTATTCAATATGTCTGAAAATCCACCCTTACGAAGAGACATATCCCTCCAACGTAGATTTTCGGCTGCAAAATTACAACAAAAAAACGACATACGCAAGAGTGCATGTCATTTTTCTGCATTTTTTGTTTTTATGTATGCTGTTGGACGTCCTGAATGACGAGGGGGTTATCGTAGTGTTTGTAAAAACTCTATCAGTTTTAACACTTTTATCTTAGGGAAATCGATTTTTCTAAGTGCGTCAAAATGTTTGTCATTAGAGACAATATATGAGGCATTGGCGGCAAAAGCGCAATCTACAAATTTATTATCGTCAGGGTCTGTTTGAATAAGTTCTAAATGATAGCGTGGGTCTATATATTCTACAAATGCACATTCTGACAACAAGCGTATGACGTTGTCAGCTACAACTATAGACGTTTTCTGCGTAATGATTTCATGATACTCTTCAAGAATATCGTTAGATACGCACAGAAGATACTTTCCTGTCTGAATACCTGTCCATACCGGGTAGAACTCACTATGCCGTGACAAAGCCATAATGAGACAGTTTGTGTCCAAAACGACTTTATTTAGCATAGCGGTAAGGAGTTCGCATGTGTTCGTTCCCCCATTCCTCGATGGTCTGTTTGTTAATGGTTCCGTTCTCCCATAAACGATCCATCTCTTCATTCACTTTCTGGGCATAGTAATTTGCCAATACCGCCCTGATAGCTTGCACTTCATCAACAGTCTGAATGCTATCCATTACCTGTAGCAAATTCATTTTTGCCTGATGTAAAGTAATCTCTTTTTCCATACTTTCCACGTTTCGCAATTTTAACCTTTCCGCCTGCAAAGGTACAACAAAAAAACGACATACGCAAGAGTGTATGTAATATTTATCTGAATTTTTTTGCACATATCAAAAAAATGTAGTAAATTTGCAGCGGATTCAGCGTTACGCTGCTTGAAACCGTCAGGAACCGTATATGAACAACGAAAATCATACATCAGCATGCAAATGAAAAAACAGTTAGCCCTTGCGGGGCTTGCGCTCGTTCTATGTGGCTGCCATGCAGACAAGTCCTCCACCCATGTATGGCTCACATCGGCGTCCGGAGCGCGTTTTGCCGAGGAGGAGCCGGTAGTGTTCCGCAGAGTCGTGCAGGCGTCCACCGAAGGAAACAGAGTGGTGGTGGAAGTCAACGACCGGAGGCAGTCTATTGACGGCTTCGGCAATTCGGTTACGGAGTCGTCGGTCTTCGTCCTTGCCTGTGTGCCGGAGGAGGAGAGGCATGCACTGCTGCGAGAGATGTACGGGGCTGACGGAGCCAATTTCTCCGCCACCCGTACGGTAGTCGGTTCGTGCGACTTCGCCGTCAAAGGTCATTATTCGTATGACGACGTACCGGGTGACACCGCCTTGGAGCATTTCTCCATGTCAGTACACCAAGACGGTTTTCCGCGAGCCGAGTATCCGCAGGTCAAGGACGAGCATTTCGATGTCTGGCAATGCCTGCACGAGATAGCCGCCATCAAGGCGGAGCAGTCAGACCAAGAGTGGCGTCTTGTGGCTTCACCGTGGACCGCTCCGGCATGGATGAAAGACAACGGGAAATTCTTTGACAAGCCCAACCGGTACGGCGGTGCGCTGTTAGAGCGGTACTACGACACATTTGCCCGTTATTATGTCCGTTACTTGGACGCTTACCGCCAGTCGGGTATCCGTTTCTGGGCTATCACCCCGGAGAACGAGCCGATGGGCAATGACGGCTCATGGGAAAGCATGCATCTCTCTCCGTCGGCAGAAGCCGCCCTCATCGGCGGTCATTTGGGACCGCAGCTCCGTTCCAACGGTTTTGATGATGTCAAGATTCTCTGTTTTGACCAGAACACGTTCGAGGCGGCGCCTTACACGTCAGCCGTCTTCGGCGACCCTCAGGCAGAGAGCTATACCGACGGTGTGGCGCTGCACTGGTACGGCAGCACCGTCAGCTGTTTCCCGGAGGTGCTGGACTCGCTGCATGCCGCTCATCCCGGCAAACGGCTCATCCATACGGAGGGATGCGTTGACAACCTCGGGCGCGAGGGATGGCCCGGCGTGACCGATTATGAGGGATACAAGGAGTCGGGATGGTTCGATAACGACGAGTTCTGGTGGACGGAGCAGGCAACCGACTGGGCGTACTCCACGCCGTGGTGGCCCGAGTGGCATCCCAAATATGCAGTCGTACACCGCTATGCTTCTTATATCATCGACGGTCTGAACCACTGGCTGACCGGCTATATCGACTGGAATGCGGTGCTGGACTCCGTCGGCGGCCCGACGCATGTCAACAACACCTGCGGCGCCATGCTCATGGTGGATTATGAGAACGACAAGCCTTATTTCACCCCGTACTATTATGTCCTCAAGCAGTTCAGCCGCTCCATGCGTCCCGGTGATGTGGTGTTGGGCATCAGCCAAGCGCCCTCGGCTGAGCAGCTGCATGTCTGCACGGTAGCCAAACAGGACGGTTCGTACGCCGTGAACATCCTGAACACGGGCGAAGCGGTTACTTTCCCCCTACAGATTGGCGGCTATGAAGCGGTGATTGACATGCCGGAGAACTCCGTCAAGACGATAGTCTTTTGTCTTTGAACAGGTCAGCGGTCTTTTGACTTTTGGCTTTTGTCTTTCTTCTTTCTCTCGGGCCAGTTGAAATCGCGTTTCCAGAGGAGACCGAAGCCCTGAATGGTGGATGCCTGCCTCAACGAGTACTTGTCCACGGTGTGCGTGTACCCTTTGAGGCGCAGCTGACCGTCCTGCGTCAGCAGCACTTCTACGTCCAAGTCGCCGAAGAAAGGCTGGTTGGAGATATCGTTGTACCGGTACCCCACATTGCCGTTAATCACCAGTCTGTCAACCGGTTGCAGCTGGAACTGCGCTTCGTACTCCTGACTGGACCCCGCACTCAGGTTATCCGTCCTGATGGCGACACCCAAGGTCAGTATGTTGGTCAGTTTGGACAGCCAAGCGTTAATCTGGCTGGTGACCGTCGAAGAGAGCAGCGAATAGGTCGAGTTGAGCGTGGCGTACTGGTCGTTCCCCATGTAATCCGGCGTGAAGAAACGCCCGAACACCAGCAGATAAATGACCTGACGCATCAGCATCTCGTCCGTGTTGATGACTTGCCGCGCTTGCTGTTGTACGGACTGGTCGCTCTGCGGGAACTCCAAGGAGAAACTCAGAACAGGGTTGTTGAGCGTTCCGGTCATGTGCAGACATGTCAGCACCGGGATGTTGCTCCGCGAGGTGGCAAGCTGGCTGGCATCGGAGCCGAACAGGTCGCGCAGGTTCGCCGTCACACGGTATTTGGCAGTCACATCCAGCTGCGGGTTGGACGGGTCACCGGAGAAGACGATGGTGGATTCTTCGCCCACTGTAAATTCCTTGCGGATGACATTTGCCACTGTGTAAGAGAGTGTGCCTTGGTCAATGTCATAGGTGCCGAGCAGCGAGACGTCTCCTGTTTCCGTGTCATAAGTCAGTCGCAGCGCTCCGCTGCCGCGTGCCTGAATAATGTCGCCGTTGCGTTCGCCCAAGATAAGCTGGAAAAGCAGGTAGGGCGTGACATCCAGATTCAGCTTGACCATACATCTGCCTGCCCGGCGGAATTCCGTCGAGTCTCTCTTGGTCGTCACGGCAATGTCGATATTGTCGAGGTCGGTCTCTCCTTCACGGGCAGCTGCCGTCGTGTCCGGATGTTCGACGAAATGGATGAAGTTCGACTCATAGGCGGATGAGGTGTTGTCCAGACTGAGCCGGAACCGCGAGTTGCGTGAGGTGATGGCGTCGGCAGCCACCAGCAGGTCGTTCTCGTCGCCCGTCACATCCACATGCCCCGTGGCATACACATTGCCTTGAATCATCTCGCCCGTCTTCTCCGTGCCGAACACCAACGCGTCGTGTGCGTCCACATGCAGGTCCAGTTTGAATTTGCCGAACTGGTTGTGATGGATACCGCCGTTCACCTCCACTTTGTTGCCCTCCGCATCGGTCAGATGTACGTTCGGGAAGAGGATAGCCGTGGTGTCCATCACTATCGTGTCATGGGGTATGGTATAGCGCACACCCGTCCACGGGAGTGTCAGGGAAGCGTTCTGTGCCGCCGCACGCAGAAGCACATAGGTGAGATTCTTGCGGCCGCCGACCACCACATGCCCCGTGGCGTTGCCGTCCAGATTGGTCAGCACGGTGGATGTCCAGTGGTTGACAAACGCCAGCGGCACCGAGTCCGCCATCATATCCAGTTTCCATCTGCCCGAGCCGTCGAAGAACGCCTCTCCGTCCAGACTGACCACATGCCGCGTCGGTCTGTCCACTTCGGCATGGAACTGCAACTGGGGCGGAAGGGTGGTTTCCTCGTGCCTGCGTTCGGGAAGAATATGCAGGTCCACCTCCGCATCGCCGAACCAGCAGTTGTTCAGACCCATGGAGTCGATATGTATCTGTGTCTCCACCAACGGCTGCCGGAGCACGCTGGAGACCTGCGCCTCGCCTGTCAGCAAGCCGTTGAACATAATCGTCTGGACAGGCAGCACAAACGGCACGATATAAGAAGCGTCCAAGCGCTGCATGTCCACGGAGAGCGTGTCTGTCCGGTTGCGCGAAGCAATACCGTTTGCGCGGATGTGCTGCCCGCCGCCCTCAAACGAGAAATGCTGTACCTCGATGGCGGTGTCCGCCGCGCAGTACCGCAGATTGCTCTCGCCCAGCGTATAGACGGAGTCGCGCAGCAGCAGCGTGCCGGGCAGAAAATGCATGTTGACAAGCGGGCGTTCCTGATATTCCTCAAAATGCGTGATACAATGTATGTCACCTCCGTAGTTGCCTGCCCGTTGCGCCGAAAGGAGCGCTTTCTGCTTCTGCACGAATGTCAGGTCGTCGCTTAGAGCCCGCTGTAACTCACGCGGAGTCAGGTCCCGCCACCCTTCCGGCAGCATCTCGTCCATCTGCGCCTCCTGACGGAGGGTCAGATGCGTCAGCAGTGTGTCACGGAAGGCGAGGGTGGAGAACACCGTGTGCATCTGCATCGCTTCTGCCGACACGGACATCGCCAAGCCCGAACCGGTGACACCCGTGTGGCGGAGTGTGTCCACGGTGTTCAGCGTCACGGTCAGGTCATGCACAGGCGTGTTGCCCGCCCGTACACCCGGAGCGGCAAAGCGGAGACTGACAGAGGGTTCTTTGCCTTGTGCAATGCTGCCGGAGGCACGCAGCGTGGTGTGGTCGCTCAGCGTCACAGGAGCTGTGAACAGCCGTTGCACATCGCGGATACGCCCGCCGTCCGCGCGGAGCGAGAAATCGACGGGATTCCATATCTTCTGAGGAGCAGCCACCGCTGTCGGCAAGTAATGGTGTATCATCGCCTGCATGGACGGAACGAGGTCTTCGTACCGGAACGTACCGTCCATCTGCGCGGTCAGGTTGTCCGTCTGCAGCGAGATAGTCTTGTTTTCTCCTTCTTCGGCGGAGGCTAACAGCATAATCTGGCGTGTCAGGACAGAGTCGTTCGCTGTGGCGATGAAAAGGGAGTCAATGACCATGTATCCGCTCATGTCATCCGGCTTGGCGCCGTTCATGTCCACCGCCATACTGAACCGGGTTTTCAGGTTGCTGCCTATTTTCTCAATGCCCAGCGGTGCCGAGTCGAAATGCCGGCACAGCAGGTTGAAGTTTATCTCCGGATTCACGTCGTGCGTGTCTATCACGCCGTCAAACGACAAGTCTATATGCGGGTCGTGGATACTCATGGAGCCGTTATACCGCTTCGGCTCGAACTGGCCGTTGGCATGCAAGTCATTGAAGGTATAGTCGTTATACCTCAGTTCGCGGACATATACGTTTACGTCTCCGCGTGCTTTCTTGTCGTCAAAACGTCCTTTGGATGAGAAATCGAGTGTGGCGGTGCCTAATTTGTCCATGGCTAACATACGCCCTAACATGAATCGTTCGCTCACCAGCTGTGCATCGTAAAACAGGTGCTCGAAGGTGGTGTCGCTTCGCAGCGAACCGTCCGTCACAATGGAACCGAGCGTGGTGTGGAAGGCGCCGTGCAGCGTCATGTCGTGCAGCCTGCCGGAGGCAAGTCCGCGGTAACGGATGTTACCCAGCCGGTGTACCTCCTGCGGCAGTCTCATCGGTTTGTTCTGCAGCTGCGAGAGTATGTCTTGTATCTGGGATGCGTTGGTGTGGAACTCACGCAGGTTCGCGCGGATATACGGGTTGTTGACATCCGGCAGACCGAAGATACTCACGCTGCCTTCTAACAGTTTCTTGCCGTCGTAATGGACTGCAAGTTCGTCGAAATACAACGAATCCAGCGTACCGTCCAGTGTGCCGGTGAATGTCACGGGGCGGCGCATGCCGCGCAGTTGCGGAACGAAGAAAGTCAGGTCGGACGGCACCAGCTCCGCCTCGCGGATGCCCAGAGAAATCAGAATCTCATGAGCCGATTGGCTCAGATAGAGCGTGTCTCCCTGCGGAAAACGTAACTCGCCGCCGCTCATATCCAGTTTCGAATGCGGCAGCCGGGCAAGGAGGGTAGGGATGGTGAGCGTGGAGTCTGTCAGAATGGCATGTGCCTGCATGTCTTCAACAATGAATGCCGGCTGTCCTTCTTCCCCTTTGCTGATTCGTCCGGCAAGACCTCCGATCTGTGCATCCAGCGCGTAGTCGGACAACTCGTGCAAGTCCATCCGGGCATGCTCCAGCACTCCGTGCATCTCCTCATACCGCATGCGGAGGTTGTCTATCCGCACATCTTTGACTGAGATGTCTTCCAGCGGTATGCTTGTAGCCTCTTCGTCCTCTCTCTTGAATGCCTCGGCGAGGAACTGGTAGTTCCATTCACCGGTTTCGTCCTCACGGTAGATGTTGGCTACTCCGTTACGCACCCGCACATGTCTCAGGTGCAGCTTGGACTGCGTGAGAGCCAAAGGGCTCAGATGGGCATACAGCTCGCCTATGTAAGCCAAGGTGTCCTGCCTCCGGTCCTCAATATATATATCGCGCAGCGTCACGCGCGCAGGAAAACGCAGCGACACACTCCCTACATGCATGGTTGTTCCCGCTTCCCGGGCGAGTTGGTGAACAGCGATTTGGGCGAGACGTGTCTCCGCACGGTCGCTTGCCAGAAGGCAAAAAACAATCAATAGCACGCCTGTGATACAGCCTGCTACGATGCCTGTTATGTGCCAGAATCGTTTCATAAGGGCATAACAACGTACAAAAGTACTGCTTTTTTTTGAAACACGCAAGAAAATCCGTCAAAAAATTGTTTTTTTTATTTAAAAACGTTTCTCTCTTGCGTATGTCAAAAATTTTGTGTACCTTTGCAGCCGTAAAGACGAATGATTGAGATAAAACCATATATAGAACATGCCGTGCTGGTGGGGCTCATCACACCTTCCCAGCCGGAGGACAGGACCAAGGAATACCTCGACGAACTGGCGTTCCTTGCCGACACGCACGGTATTGTGCCCGTCAAGCGTTTCACACAGCGCCTTGACCAGCCTAATACCGCCACCTATGTCGGCGAAGGAAAACTGGAGGAAATCAGGCAGTATATAGTAGCAAGGGAAAAGACAAAAGAATGTCCTTCGGACTCAAAGAATCTTTCTGCGTTGAGCGATAGCGGTCTTTCTGCTTCGAGCGAAGCGGTCTGTGACCCTGTTGATGTCGTTATCTTTGATGATGAGCTCTCTCCGCGCCAGATACGCAATCTTGAGAAAGCCATCAACCATCGGGAGAAACATCCGGCGAACGTCCGCGTCATAGACCGGACCATTCTCATCCTTGAGATTTTCCTCCAGCGCGCGCAGACATCCTATGCCAAGACGCAGGTGGAGATGGCGCATCTGCAATATATGCTTCCGCGTCTGACGCGTATGTGGTCGCACCTTGACCGTCAACGGGGCGGCGGTGGCACCAACCGTGGTATGGGCGAGACGCAGATAGAGGCGGACAAACGCGTCATCGGACAGCGTATAGCGCTTCTACGCGAACAGCTCAAGACGATCGACAAACAGATGGCTACCCAGCGGCAGCATCGCGGCAAGATGGTCCGAGTCGCACTGGTGGGATATACGAATGTCGGCAAATCGACACTGATGAACCTCCTTTCCAAATCCGATGTCTTTGCGGAGAACAAACTCTTCGCCACCCTTGACACAACCGTGCGGAAGGTGACGATAGAGAATCTGCCGTTCCTTCTCTCGGATACAGTAGGCTTCATCCGCAAACTGCCGCATCACTTGGTGGAGTCCTTCAAATCCACGCTGGACGAGGTGCGCGAGGCGGACCTGCTCATTCATGTGGTGGATATCAGCCATCCCAATTTCGAAGAGCAGTATGAAGTCGTCGAGCAGACTGTCAACGAGTTGTTAAACCCTCAGACGCCCTCCAACAAGGCGGCGCAACCGTCCAGACAGCCTCAAACAATTGTGGTTTTCAACAAAATCGACAATTTTACATATACACCCAAAGAAGAGGACGACCTCACGCCCGTGCAGCGCGAGAACCTCTCCCTCAGCGACCTTGAGAAGACATGGATGGCACGCCTCGGAGAGGACTGCGTCTTTATCTCCGCGCGCAACAAAGACAACATCGACGCCCTGCGTACGCTCATGTACAACCGCGTCAAAGCGATACATATACAACGGTATCCGTATAACGATTTCCTCTTCCAGAACTACGAGGAATAAAAAATAGTAATTGTTAATTATTAATTGATAACTATGCGAAGCATTGACGAACAAGGTTACCGGTTCGAAGAATGGCTGACACCGGCTCAGATTGCTGCCGACGTGCAGCAAGTGGCGAAACAGATTCATGCCGATTATAAGGAAAAGGAGCCGCTTTTCGTGGTGGTCCTCAACGGCGCTTTTGTCTTTGCTGCCGACCTCTTGCGCGCGCTCAATGACTTGCGTTGCGAGGTCACGTTTATTCGCGTCAGTTCCTATTGGGGGATGTCCTCCACGGGCAAACTGGAGTTTATCGTGCCGCTGCAGCAAGTGGTGGATAACCGCGATGTCATCATCGTGGAGGATATAGTGGACTCCGGCATGACCATCCATCAGCTCAAAGCGCACATGCGCGCTCACGGGGCCTCGTCGGTCAGAGTCGCTACCATGCTCTTCAAACCCAACAAACTTGAGTATGATGACGCCAGACCCGATTACGTAGGACGCGAATTGTCCGACGAGTTCGTCGTCGGATACGGGCTTGATTTTGACGGATTTGTCCGCAATCTCGATGCCATCTATAAAGTAAAAGAATAGAAAAAAATAGTAATTGTTAATTATTAATTCTGCTAATTGCCATGAATGAAGAATTGAAAAAAGTAATGGAGGTTGCCGAGGTATGGACCAAGGAACCTTTTGATGCCGAAACACGTGCACAGGTCAAAGCGATGATGGAGGCGGAGGACAAGACCGAACTTGTTGATGCTTTCTATCGTACGCTGGAGTTTGGAACCGGCGGTCTGCGCGGTATTATGGGCGCAGGAACCAACCGGATGAACAAATATATCGTTGCGCAAGCTACGCAAGGATATGCCAACTACCTGCTCAAAGTGCAGCGCGAAGGCGGTTTTGACCACGTTCAGAACGGTCGCGTGGCGGTCGTGGTGGGACATGACTGCCGCAATAACGGACGCCTCTTCGCGGAGACAGTTGCAAACATCTTCTCTGCCAACGGCATCCAAGTCTATCTCTTCGAGTCGCTCAGACCGACGCCCGAAGTGTCTTTCGCTATCCGTCATCTCAAATGTCAGGGCGGTGTGAACGTCACGGCGTCCCATAACCCCAAGGAGTATAACGGCTATAAGGCGTATTGGGAGGACGGTTCGCAAGTGCTCCAGCCGCATGACCAAGGTATCATCGACGAGGTCAACAAAGTCCGCATGGAGGACGTCAAATGGGAAGCGAACAAGGACCTTATTGAGATTATCGGCGGCGAGATGGACTACGATTATATGATGGCTGTCAAGGATGTCATGATTGACCAAGACTCTATCCTCCGCCAGAAAGACCTCAACATCGTCTATACGCCGATGCACGGAGCCGGACGGCAGATTGTGCCGATGTGTCTCCGCTCTTGGGGTTTCCAGAACATCCACGTGGTGCCCGAGCAGATGGTCATTGACGGCAACTTCCCGACAGTCGTTTCGCCGAACCCCGAAAACGCCGAGGCGATGACCCTTGGTATGAAACTCGGCACCAAGCTGGGGGCTGACCTCGTCATCGCTTCTGACCCGGACGCGGACCGTATAGCTATCGTCTGCCGCAACGACAAAGGCGAGTGGGTCATCATCAACGGAAACCAGACCAATATCATGTACCACTATTACATCATTAATAACATGAAACGTCTGGGCAAACTCCGTCCCGACATGTATATCGTCAAGACCATCGTTACCTCCGAACTCATCCGAAAGATTGCTGATGCACAGGGCGTTACGCTTACGGATGAATATACCGGCTTCAAGTGGATTGCCAACCGTATCCGTATGTGGGAAGGCAAGCGTAAGTATATCGGCGGCGGCGAGGAGTCCTTCGGTTTCCTGCCCTATGACGCCGTGCGTGACAAATGTTCGCCTTCCGCTATCTGCCTCATTTGCGAAATCGCCGCTTATGCCAAGGATAATGGCATGACGCTCTATGACTACCTCCTCAAGATTTACGCGGACTACGGTTTCCAGCGTGAGACGACTATCAATGTCGTTCGTCCCGGTAAGACCGGCGCCGAGGAAATCCAGCAGATGATGAAGGACTACCGTGCTAACGCACCCAAAGAGATTGCAGGAGAGAAAGTGATCAAGATCAAAGACTTCAAACTTCTCGAACAGAAAAAATGGGAAAATGGTAAATGGGTAAATGAGAAAATAGAAATGCCACTCAACGCCACCTCCAATGTGCTCCAGTATTTCACCGAAGGTGGTCTCAAAGTCTCCGTTCGTCCTTCCGGCACGGAGCCGAAAATCAAGTTCTATTTCGAGATTCCGGTCAAGACAGAAATCGGCAAACCCTTCACCGGAGCTGACTACGAGCGTTGCACCGCTGAAGCGGAAGCACGCGTTCCCGCTATCAAAGCGTCACTCGGACTCGATTAATTCGTAATTCGTAATTAAAAAAGACATCTTCAACCGAAGATGTCTTTTTTTGCTTTTGTGCGCAGGATGAGACTCGAACTCACACGATCTTGCGACCACTACCCCCTCAAAGTAGCGTGTATACCAATTTCACCACCTGCGCGAAGCGCCTTTATTAGATCACATATCCCCTCGGGATGTAAAACGTAGTTTTGCAGACCGAAGAGCGTAGGGCATTACGTAGCGTAATTGAGCAGCTGTGCTGCGAGTCACGCGAGTAATAGCCTAAGCGGGTGCCCGGAACAGGACTCGAACCTGCACACCTCGCGGCATGCGCACCTGAAACGCACGCGTCTACCAATTCCG
>JAFSLP010000044.1 GCA_017448345.1 Paludibacteraceae bacterium
AAGGAACGCGCGGAGGACCTGACGAAGATGACTCAGGACCAAGCGGACTTCATCGCACAGAAGAACCTGCCCGGAGGCAAACGCACCATGAAAGCCTACCTCTGGAAAGTGTGCGGCGACATCTACGACGCCGGACACTAACCAAAAAAACGTCCTTCGGGGCGTTTTTTTTGAATTACGAATTAAAAATTACGAATTACGAATTATTTTTTGCATATGTCGAAAAAAAGTTGTACCTTTGCAGGCTCAAATATACGTTCCGGTATATTTTAATTGGAATAAATATCACAACAAACAACATATTAACGCCGGGCTTGGCAGTTGTGAGTCAGGCAGGCATAAACATTTGTAGGTTTATTAAATATGATTAAAATCACTTTTCCGGACAATTCTGTCCGTGAGTATGAAAGCGGCGTGACGCCGCTGCAGATTGCTGAGTCTATCAGCAGCCGTCTGGCACAGGACATCTTGTGCGCAAGTGTATCAGAGTCGAAAGTAGAAAGTCGAAAGACCGCGGCAGAGCCGCTCAAAGCCGAGTGGCGGATTGTGGAGTTGAACCAGCCAATCTTGGCAGATAGCAGTATCAAGTTGCACAAATGGGAGGACGAGGAAGCCAAGCATGCGTTCTGGCACACCTCCAGCCACCTTATGGCGGAAGCCCTTCAGGAGCTGTATCCGGGTATTCAGTTCGGTATAGGTCCCGCTATCGAGAACGGGTTCTATTACGACGTGATGCCGCCCGAGGGCGTGGTCATCAAAGACACCGACTTCCCCGCTATCGAGGCGAAGATGATGGAGCTGCGCGCGAAGAAAGAGCATCTGGAGAAGC
Organism: Paludibacteraceae bacterium; assembly: GCA_017448345.1. Classification (GTDB taxonomy): domain Bacteria; phylum Bacteroidota; class Bacteroidia; order Bacteroidales; family Paludibacteraceae; genus Colicola. Next base: position 830 of record JAFSLP010000044.1, read on the forward strand.
GCATGGTCAGCAAAGCCGATGCACTCAAAGCTTTCGGCGACAAAGGGCAGACGTATAAATGCGAGTTAATCAGCGAATTAGAGGACGGACATATCAGCACCTATACGCAGGGTGCGTTTACCGACCTGTGCAAGGGTCCTCACTTGCTGAGCACGGAGCCCATCAAGGCGGTCAAAGTGCTGAGCTGCTCCGCCGCCTATTGGCGCGGCGACGAGAAACGCCCGATGATGACGCGTATATACGGTATCTCCTTTCCCAAGAAAGCGATGTTAGACGAGTATCTGACGTTGCTCGAAGAGGCGAAGAAACGCGATCACCGCAAAATCGGTAAGGAACTGGAGCTGTTCATGTTCTCCGATATGGTGGGCAAAGGTCTGCCGATCTGGCTGCCGAAAGGTACTGCCCTCCGTCTGCGTCTGGAGGATTTCCTGAAGAAGATACAGAAACGCTACGGCTACCAGCAGGTCATCACGCCGCATATCGGCTCCAAGCAGCTGTATATGACTTCGGGCCACTGGGACCACTACGGCAAAGACTCGTTCCAGCCGATTACCACGCCGGAGGAAGGCGAGGTGTATATGCTCAAGCCGATGAACTGCCCTCACCACTGCGCGATTTACAAGAACAGTCCGCGTTCCTACAAGGACCTGCCTTTCCGCTGCGCCGAGTTCGGCACCGTCTATCGCTACGAGCAGTCCGGCGAGCTGCACGGTCTGACGCGCGTGCGTTCCTTTACACAGGATGATGCGCATATCTTCTGCCGTCAGGACCAAGTGAAGGCGGAGTTCATCCGCGTCATGGAGATTATCAACATCATCTTCAAGGCACTCAATTTCGAGAACTACGAGGCGCAGATCTCCCTCCGCGACCCGGACAACCACGAGAAATACGTAGGTTCGGACGAGGTATGGGAGCACGCGGAGAACGCTATCCTCGAGGCTTGCAGGGAGATGAACCTGCCGGCACGCGAGGAGACCGGCGAGGCGGCATTCTACGGTCCGAAACTCGACTTCATGGTCAAGGACGCCCTCGGTCGCCGCTGGCAGTTAGGCACCATCCAAGTGGACTATAACCTGCCGGAGCGCTTCGAACTGGAATATACGGGCGAGGACAACCAGAAACACCGTCCTGTCATGATTCACCGTGCGCCGTTCGGCTCCATGGAGCGTTTCGTAGCCGTACTCATCGAGCATACGGCGGGCAAGTTCCCGCTCTGGCTCACGCCCGACCAAGCCGTCGTGCTGCCTATCTCCGAGAAATCGAATGAGTACGCATGGAAAGTGAAAGAGATACTGGAGGCGCAGGACGTGCGCGTCATCGTGGATGACCGTAACGAGAAACTCGGTCGCAAGATCCGCGACAACGAGCTGAAGCGCATCCCGTACATGCTCATCGTGGGTGAGAAAGAAGCCGAGCAGGGCTTGGTGTCCGTCCGTCAGCAAGGCGCTGAGGAGAAGGGGCAGATGACCATCCAAGAGTTCGCCGACTTCATCAATAACACCGTACGCGAACAGATGTCCGCATACTAAAGGGACGAAGGGACAAAGTACAAAGGACGAATTACGAATTACGAATTACGAATTGGGCGTCAGTAAAGCGCAGATAAAACAGGTGCGCTCTCTGCAGCTGAAGAAATTCCGCGACGAACTCGGGCTGTTCGTAGCCGAGGGGGACAAATGCGTGGAAGAACTGCAGAAAGGGTTCGGGTTGCTCTCTCTCTACCGTGAGGGCGGAAACGCCACGCATACAGAGATAGCGCAGATGAGCGGGTTGCAGACCCCGCAGGGTACGATAGGTGTCTTCCGGAAACGACCGGAAGACACCGCTCTGCCTGCCGGCGAAGGTCTCGTTCTGGCTCTGGACGGGGTGCAGAACCCCGGTAACTTGGGCACCATCATCCGGACCTGCGACTGGTTCGGCGTACACGACATCGTCTGCTCCCGTGATACGGCGGATTGCTATAACCCCAAAGTCGTTCAGGCTACCATGGGCGCGCTTGTACGCGTGCGCGTGCATTATGCGGACCTGCCTGCGTGGTTGGAGGAATTAAGAATCAAAAATAACGAATCCAAGATTTACGGTACATTGCTGGACGGCGAGGATATGTACGAAGTCTTGCAGTCCGAAAGGCGGTCCGGCAGCAAAGCGGTCATACCGCAGAGCGGTCATACAGCGCAGCGGTCTGTCATCATTATGGGCAACGAGGGCAACGGAATCTCCGAAGAGGTAAGGAGGTATATTACCCACCCGATACGTATTCCATCGTATCCCGAAGACGCGGAGACCTCGGAGAGCCTGAATGTCTCCATCGCCACCGCTATCGTGCTGGCAGAAATGAGGAGAGTTGATAGTTGAAAGTTCTTATCTCGGCAAAGCCTCGAACGATCGGCTGAAGCCGTATGGATAGTTGAAAGTTGATAGTTGAAAGGTCACGGCATTTACATATGGATAGTGCTGGTGCCGGCTTTGGTACTGGCGTCCTGCAACACGACGAAATTCGTGCCGCAGGGTCAGTATCTGCTCAACAAAGCCCGTATCAGATGTGTGGATGACAAGAGCGTTCCGACAGGCGACCTGCGGAGTTATCTGCGTCAGACGCAGAACACGGAGATCTTCGGTTTCTGGAAACTGCAACTGGACGTGTACAACACCGCTCCCTCCGACACGACCTCTGCCGCCAACAAGAAACTGGCACGCAACGCCCATAAGATGGGTGAGGCGCCGGTGATATACAACGACGAGCTGACCAAGACCAGCATGCAGCAGCTGGAGCAGCAGATGAACAACATGGGCTATTTCAACGCCAAGGTGGATACACAGAAGATTTACAAACGCCGCAAGGTGGAGGTGAACTATATCATCACCGCCAACAAACCCTATACCATCCGTTCGTACGGCGTGGATATGCCGGTGGATGCGTTATACGAGGTGGCGGCAGACCCGCAGAGGTGCTTGGTGCAGCCCGGAGACAAGTTCAACACCTCCACGATGGACGAGGAGCGGCAGCGTATCACGTCCGTCATGCGCAACAGAGGGTATTTCTATTTCGAGAAGTCGATGTTGGAGTTCACAGCCGACAGTGCCTTGGGCACGCATGAGGTGGATGTCCGGCTGCATCTGGCGCCATATGTCTATCATCTGGATTCCGCCACCTTGGCGCGTGTGCGGACCCGATACAGGATACGCCATGTGGACTACAAGCTGGACAAGCCGTTCCTGCGCAAGGATGTGCTGCGGCGTGCGTGCCGGTTGAAGGAGGGTGAGCAGTACGCCGACTGGCGTGTCGAGCGTACGTACGCGCGCATGAACGCCATGGCTCCGGTCAAATATGTGGACATCGCCTTTACGGATGCGGGCGACTCGCTGTTAGACTGCTCCATCACCGTTTCACGGGGCAGGCTCAACTCCGTGGCAGCCGAGGTGGAGGGCACCTACAGCGCTGGAGACTGGGGAATAGCGGCAGGGCTGAACTACAGCAACAAGAATATCTTCCACGGCGCCGAAGTGCTGACACTCGGCGGTCGTGCATCTTATGAGTGGCGCGCCAACGGCGGACGGGCGATAGAAGCCAAAGCCGAAGCAGGACTGCTCTTCCCCTCCAATGTCAAACTGAACGTAGCCTATAACTACCAGCAGCGTCCGGAGGAATATACCCGCACCATCGTCAATGCCGGTCTGTCCTATACCATTCCACGCCAGTCCGGCAGCCGGTGGACGCACCAGTTCAACCTGATAGACATCAACTATATCTACCTGCCGTGGATGTCGGAGCAGTTCAAGAAAGACTTTATGGACAAGTCTTCCGTTCTCAAGGCCAGCTATGAGGACCATTTCATCCTCGACTGGAGTTACACCGGGACGTATTCGACCTACAGCCAGCGTTTCCCCAACCGCTCATTCCTGCAACTGGCGCTGCGCGTGGAGACGGCAGGCAATGCGCTGTACGCGCTCAGCACAGCGGCGAGGTTCGAGAAAAACAACGACGGGCACTACGTGCTCTGGAAGATTCCGTTCGCCCAATACGCCAAAGGCGATGTGAACTTTACCTATCACGGTATCATCACGCCGGAGCACCACTTGGTGGGTCATGTGGGGATAGGCGTGGCGGTTCCGTACCTCAACGCCGACGCGGTGCCGTTCCAGAAACGTTATTTTGCCGGCGGAGCGAACGGTATCCGCGGCTGGCAGGCACGGACATTGGGTCCCGGCACGTTCCGGGGAACAGGCAATGCGATGGTCTATGACCTGCAGGCTGGAGATGTCAAATTGGATGCGAACATAGAATACCGCTTCAAAGTGCTCAAGTTCCTTGAACTGGCGGCGTTCATGGATGCGGGAAACATATGGACTATCCGTGAATACGACTCGCAGCCGGGCGGTGCCTTCACGGCGGATTTCTACAAACAGATAGCATGGAGTTACGGCGTGGGAGTCCGTTTTGACCTGTCGCTGCTCATCTTCCGTATCGACTTCGGCGTCAAGCTGCACGACCCGAGCCGCATAGCCGAAGGCAAGCAGTGGCGGACTGCTGCCAACGGGTTGGGATGGAAAGACGATATGACCTTCCATTTCGCCATCGGACACCCGTTTTAGTCGCTTCGCGACGTTAAAGGGTTAAGATGTTTGCTTGCGCAAACGTTAAATAGTTAAAATGGTCGAACAAGTTCGACGTTAAAGAGTTAGGATGTTAAAGCCATATATGATACATAACACGGTGGAAGCCGGATGTGACGAGGCAGGCAGAGGTCCGCTGGCGGGTGCTGTGTTTGCGGCGGCGGTCATCCTTGACCCGGAGCGGGTGGAGAGCGTGCCGGAGTTCGCATGGCTCAACGACTCCAAGCAACTGACCGACAAGCAGCGCTACGCTCTCCGTCCCGTGATAGAACGCGAGGCGGTCAGCTGGGCGGTAGTGGAGGTGCCGCCGCAGGAGATAGACGAGAAGAATATCCTGCAATGCTCCATCTTGGGGATGCAACGCGCACTGGCGCAGCTGAGCGTGCAACCGCAGCATATCCTTGTCGATGGCAACAAATGGAAACCCTACGTGCCGGAAGGCGGATTGCTGGAGATACCAGCCACCACGGTGGTACACGGCGATGCAACCTATCTGTCCATCGCGGCGGCAAGCGTGCTGGCAAAGACGTACCGAGACGATTATATGCTCCGTCTGCACGAGCAATACCCCCAATACGGCTGGGACCGCAACAAAGGCTACCCGACAGCCGAGCATTATGCGGCACTCAGACAATACGGACCGACCCTGTACCACCGGATGAGTTTCCGCTTAGGGTAATCTGACGTACCGGAAATAACGCTAATAACGCGCTTTTTACCGCCATAGAGCAGTCAAAGACAACGAAACTATGTGCAGCGAAAGCTGACAAAACAGATAAAAACAAACAACACTAACAATTAAACGTACAGAATTATGATTTGGTTTACTCGCAGAACGGTCGAGGGACAGGAACGTCCCCGCCGCAGGGTGGGCTGCTTGGGCGGCTGCCTTATCTTCTTCGCTGTGTATTTCCTGTGCAGCGCAATCCTCGGATGGATTATGGGCGACATGTTCTCATCCGGTAGTGTCACTCTGAAAGACAAGACGGTTTACCGCCTTGAGCTGAAAGGCACTCTGGTGGAACAGGCGCAGGAGGACAATCCTTTCGCCGGCCTGATGGGCTCCGTGCCGTATTACAGCAATTATGCCGACGGCGAGACCGTAGGTCTGGACGATGTGCTGAGCAATATCCGTCTTGCCAAGAACGACGACAAGATTCTCGGTATCTGGCTGGACGGCGCCGAGCTGAGTGTGCAACCCGCCAACGCGAAAGTAATCCGCGACGCGCTTCTGGACTTCAAACAGAGCGGCAAATGGGTCATCGCTTCCGCCAAGGACTATAGCCAAGTCAACTATTACATCGCTTCCGTAGCCGACCGCATATGCCTCGACCCGACGGGCGCTGTCAACTGGAACGGTCTTGCCGCACAGAGGATGTATTACACCCGTCTGTTAGAGAAAGTAGGCGTGGAGATGCAAATCCTCAAAGTGGGCACGTTCAAGAGTGCGGTGGAGCCGTTCTTCCGCACGTCGATGTCTGACGCCGACCGCAAGCAGACGGAGGAATATCTGGGCGGTATATGGGACGAGTTCAAGAGTGCGGTAAGTGCTTCCCGTCATCTGTCCGTAGCAGATCTGGACGCCCTTGCCGACCGCTATATGGGGCTGCAGGAAGCAGAAGAGCAGGTGAAAGCCGGTCTGGTGGATACTATCGTGTATGCACAGGACATGGATTCGCTGCTGCGTGTCTATGCCGGCACCAAGGATTACAACCTGCTGACGACCAGCAAGCTGGCACTGGTGAAACGTCCCGAGTCGAAAGCCAAAGACAAAGTGGCGGTGGTTTATCTGGAAGGCGAGATAACCGATGAGACGGGCGACGGCATCGTAGGCAAAGACGTGGTGAAGATGCTCAAGAAAATCCGCAAGGACAAAGACGTGAAGGCTCTTGTTCTGCGTGTGAACAGCCCGGGCGGCTCCGCCAATGCAAGCGAACAGATATGGCATGCCGTCCAGAACATCAAAGCAGACAGCATCCCTGTTGTCGTTTCGATGGGTGACTGTGCCGCTTCCGGAGGTTATTATATCTCTTGCGGTGCAGATTATATCTTCGCAGAACCTACTACTATTACCGGTTCAATCGGTATCTTCGGTACCATCCCCAACCTGTCGAAGATACGCGACAAAGTAGGTCTGGATATCGACGGCGTGGGCACTAACAAACACTCCGAATTGGGCGACAACCTTACCATGAAAGGTATGAACAACGACGAGCGTGCGCTGTTACAGGCAATGATTGAGCGCGGATATGATTTGTTTACCCGTCGTTGTGCCGAAGGACGCCACGTGGAGCAGGATTATATCAAATCCATCGGCGAGGGACGTGTATGGCTGGGCAACAAAGGTGTGGAGATAGGTATCGTGGACAAGCTCGGCAACATCGACGACGCTATCGCCAAAGCCGTTGAACTGGCAGGCTTGGAGAACTACAAACTGAGTTATTATCCGGAGGTGAAAGACCCGTATGAGGAGCTGCTGAAGATGTTCGACAAGACGACGGACGAGGAGCGCCTGATTATGAAAGTGCGCGAGTTCGCGTCCAAACCGCGTATCATGGCACGGATGGAAGAGGTGGTGATAAAGTAAAGTTGAAAGTAGATAGTCGATGTTACGTGAGTTGGTGACCATACCGCTGAGCTGGTTGTACGCGTTAGGCGTGTCGGTTCGGCATGCGCTCTTCGACCGGCATCTGCTGCCATCCTCCAGCGTGGAGGTGCCCACCATCTGTGTGGGTAACCTCTCCGCCGGAGGGACGGGCAAGACGCCGATGGTGGAGTACCTGCTGCGTCTGCTGCTGTCCCACGGTCTGCATCCGGCGGTTCTGTCCCGAGGCTACAAACGCTCCACCAGCGGTTTCGTCATGGCGAACAGCACTTCCACTATAGAGGATATCGGCGATGAGGCGATGCAGGTTCACCGCGCCTTTCCCGACGTGCCTGTGGCAGTCTGCGAGAGCCGCGTGCGCGGTGTCAAACAGCTGAAACGGCAGGTGGAGAAACTGGATGTCGTCCTCCTTGACGATGCGATGCAGCACCGTGCCCTGCGTAGCGGTCTGACCATCCTGCTGACGCCTTACGACCATCTGTATATAGATGACCATATGCTGCCATGGGGCATGTTGCGGGACCTGCCGTCGCGTGCGCTCAAGGCGGATATCATCGTGGTTACCAAGTGTCCGGACACAATCCGTCCCATCGACATGCGCGTGGTGGACAACAGACTGCATCTGCCGACCTACCAGCAGTTGCATTTTGCAGGCACAGAGTATGCGCCGATGGAGCAGGAGGGTACGCCGCTGGTGCTATGCGGCATTGCGCAGCCACAATATATGTTAGAGTATGTGCGCACGCTTTATCCGCTGGCGGAACTGATGGCATATCCCGACCATTATCATTACAAACCGCGTGACATAGATGACATCATGGTGCGGTCGCAGAACTTCGACTTCGTGCTGACGACCGAGAAAGATATCCAACGGCTCCGCACGACTCCGTTGGTGGAGCGTCTGCGCGAACAAGGCAAACGGCTCATCGCTCTGCCTATCCGCATACGTTTCTATACTCCGCATGAGGCATTCGACAACCATATTCTCAATTATGTGCGCGAAGCCAAGAGGTGAAATGATATGAAATTTATAACACTCATACGACGTTTTGTGCCGCCCTACAAGGGTCAGATGGCGCTCAATATCCTCTTTAACCTGCTCTCGACGGTGCTTTCGCTCTTCTCGTTTGCAGCCATCATCCCTGTGCTGCGGATCCTGTTCGGTCTGACGGAGGCGGAGGTGCAACGGGTGGAGTGGAGCACTGTGAGCGGTGTGCAGGAGAGTGTGGCGGCGCTGCGGAACAACCTCTATTGCGTGCTCAACGGGCAGATAGCCCAACACGGCGCAAGCACGGTTCTGCTGTGGCTGGGACTGTTCTTGGTGCTGATGACAGGACTCAAATGTGCGTCGGCATGGCTGGCGAATTATTTCATGGTGCCCATCCGTACGGGTGTGCTGCGTGACCTGCGGCGGCAGTTATACGACAAGATTCTCTCGCTGCCCATGGGCTATTTCACGCAGGCGCGGCGAGGGGACATCATCTCCCGTATGACCGGCGACGTGAACGAGGTGGAGGCATCCATCATGTCGGCACTGGACATCCTCTTCAAGGACCCCGTCATGATTCTGGTCTATCTGGTTACGCTGCTGGTCATCTCATGGCAACTGACGCTTTTCGTCTTGTTGCTGATGCCGGTGGCGGTGTTCCTCATCGGGCGCATCGGTCGTTCGCTCAAACGTGCTTCGACGAGAGGACAGGAGCAGAACGCGGAGATACTCTCTTCTATTGACGAGACGCTCATGGGGCTGCGCGTGGTGAAAGGGTTTAATGCGCAGGACAAACTGCGCGCACGTTTCTCCGTCCTCATCAATGCCACGCGTGCCACCTTCAACCGCATCAACCGCCGCTATTACTTGGCTCATCCGCTCTCGGAATTCCTCGGCACGGCGCTGATAGCCCTCATCCTCTGGTTCGGAGGCCTGCTCATCCTTTCCGACCATGCGATGATAGACGCTTCCACGTTTATCTATTATCTGGTCATCTTCTATTCTATCATCAATCCCGCGAAGGACCTGAGCAAGGCGGCATACGGAGTGCGGCGAGGCATGGCTTCGCTGGAGCGTATTGATGCAGTGCTCGGCACGGTGACGGACATCACGGAACCTGCACAGCCCGAGCCGGTGCGGTTCAGGCATAAGATAGCCTTTGAGCATGTGCATTTCGCCTATCGTGCGGACACGGAGGTGCTGACGGACATCTGTCTGGACTTACCCAAAGGCAAGACCGTGGCTCTGGTGGGGCAGTCCGGCAGCGGCAAGACGACGCTGACCGACCTTCTGCCGCGTTTCTATGACCCCTCATCCGGTGCCGTGACTATCGACGGGAAAGACATCCGCTGTTTTGCCACGCATGACCTGCGTGACCTGATGGGTATTGTATGTCAGGAGCCGGTGCTGTTCAACGACACGGTGTACAACAACATCACCTTCGGTGTGGACACCACGCAGCCCGCTCCGGGCGGACTCACATGGGCAGAGGCGGTGGAGAACGCAGCGCGTGCGGCTCATGTGGATGAGTTTGTCTCGGCAATGCCGGAAGGCTATCAGACCGTCATCGGCGACCGTGGAAGCCGTCTCTCAGGAGGTCAGCGGCAGCGTATCAGTATAGCTCGGGCGATACTCAAGAACCCTTCCGTGCTTATCCTTGACGAAGCTACCTCATCGCTGGACAGCGAGTCCGAACGGCTGGTGCAGGAGGCGCTGGAGCTGCTTATGAAAGACAGGACGACGCTGGTCGTGGCACACCGCTTGTCCACCATCCGGCATGCCGACATGATTTGTGTGCTGCATGAGGGACGTATTGTCGAACGCGGCACGCATGAAGACCTTTATGCCCTCGGGGGCTATTATACCAGACTTGTGGATATGCAGCAATGAAATGGCAAATGCTAAATCGTTAAATAGTAAACCGCAGCACAGAGTGCTGCTTGGTATGTCCGGCGGCATAGACTCGACCGTCAGCGCCATGCTTCTGCTGGAGCAGGGTTATGAGGTGGTGGGCTGCACTTTCCGCACCTTTGACAGCATGAAAGAGTCATGCTTGGCACGCGAGAAAGGGTGCTGTTCCATCGAGTCTATCATGGAGGCGAAGCATAACGCAGAGCGGATGGGTTTTGAACACCATATCGTGGATTTCCGCGACATCTTCCGCCGCTGCGTCATTCAGAATTTCATCGACGAATATATGTCCGGCAGAACGCCGAACCCCTGTGTGCTATGCAACAGCACCATCAAATGGGGAGAGATGCTGCGCCTTGCCGACGAGTTGGGCTGTGACTATATCGCCACGGGACATTATGCCCGTATCGTGCAGCGCGACGGACACCACTATCTCGCAGCAGCGGCAGACACGCACAAGGACCAGACCTATTTCCTCTGGATGCTGACAGAGGAACAGTTGAGCCGGACGTTCTTCCCTTTGGGCGGGCTGACCAAAGACCATGTGCGCGAGATTGCCCGTGCGCACGGATACGTGAAACTGGCGGAGAAGAAGGAGAGTCAGGAGATATGTTTTGTGACGGACAATGATTACCGGTCTTTCCTGCGCGCGAACGTGCCCGATTATAATGAACGCGTGCGCGCAGGCGAGTACGTGGATGCGCAAGGACGTGTGCTGGGCATGCATGAGGGATATGCCAACTATACCATCGGTCAGCGCAAAGGACTCGGCATCGCCCTCGGGCATCCAGCCTATGTGACACATATCGATGCAGAGACCAACCGCGTGACGCTGGGCACCAACGAAGACCTCTATGTCTCGTCGCTGACTTTCCGTGCCGTCAATCCGCTGCGGCTCCTGAAGGACGGTTCGCCCCTAACAGCCAAGGTGCGCTACCGCTCCCAAGCTGTGCAGGCTACCGTATCAGAAAAGACAGGTTCGCTGTCTTTCAGCCAACCTGTCTGGGGTGTCACTCCGGGTCAGTCTGTCGTCCTCTATCAGGATAATCTGGTCGTCGGAGGTGGGATAATAGTCTGATAGTTCAACGTTTTCTTGGATAGAAAACCATCTTAATTATTTAACGCGTTATTTCTTGAAGTAACGGTTGTACAGTCCTTGGAAACCGGCTCCGTGGCGGGCTTCGTCTTTCGCCATCTCGTGTACGGTGTCATGGATAGCGTCGAGGTCCTGTGCTTTGGCGCGTTTGGCAATCATCAGCTTCTCCTCGCAAGCGCCTGCCTCTGCCAGCATACGTTTCTCCAGATTGGTCTTGGTGTCCCATACGCACTCGCCGAGGAGTTCTGCAAACTTGGCGCAGTGCTCAGCCTCTTCCCATGCGTACTGGCGGAAAGCGGCTGCGATCTCGGGATAGCCCTCGCGGTCAGCCTGACGGCCCATAGCCAGATACATGCCTACTTCGGTAGCCTCGCCCATGAAATGGCTGCGCAGACCGTTCATGATTACTTCGTCTTTTACGTCCTTCGCTACGCCTAACACATGCTCGCATGCCCATTGTATCTCGGCATTCTCGTCTGCCACTTTCCATGTTACGATTTGTTTGCATTGCGGGCAGCGCTCCGGTGCCTCGGTCCCCTCGTGTACATAGCCACAGATAGGGCAGATAAATTTCTTTGTCATAGTTCTTGAATTTATTGAAGGTTATTAATTGTAACTCTGATTTTACTTGGCGAACCGGTACTCGTTTTTCTTGTAGTCCGGTTCTCTGTAAATCAGTGAGTCTGTGGTAGATACCAGTATGTCATATGCATGATGGATAGGCACGCTGCGGATGCTCATCGTGGCGTATTCGTGCAGCTGTTCGCCTTTCTTCTCCCATCGGAACCAGCCGTTGCCGTGGTAGTCAAGGTCCTCCTCGAACACATCTTCCCCTTCGTCCCATTCTTTGCCCCAGTACAGGCGTTCCTCCTCGTCAAAATCATCGTAATACACCTTGTGCCACTGCGGCTTGTCGATACAACTCCATCTGCCTACTATCAGCGGGTCGGCAGGCGGTACCTCGTCCTCAAAATAGATGGCGCCTTCTGTCGGATGGTCATTGGTGATGACTTCGCCGTGAGCGGTCTTTCCCGCACGAAAACCGCCCAGAAAAGCAGCGGCAAGTGTGCATGCCACTACGCATAGTAATATGATTGTCAGTGTTTTGTCTTTCATCTCTGCCTTATTTGAGTGCCACTATCTGCGCTGCTTGGTTGTTCATCCCCGGCATCGTCCGTCCCACTCCTGCGTTGATATACGTCGGGTCGCAGACCACGTATTTCTTGCCGTTATAAGTTACCCAGTCTCCGTTGACATCCTCGGTAAACCCCACCGCTGTTGCCAAGTGCCCCGGATAGTACAGGAAGACGACATCCAGCCCCGTCAGGTCGCGCACGATGCGCGAGAAGAGGATGGAACGGTCCTCGCAGTCGCAATAGGGATAGAAGAGTGTCTCTTGGGCGAAAAACGCACGGTCGCCACCCCATACTTTATCGTCATACTCATAGGCGAAAGCCGTCTGCACCCAGTTCAGCAGCAGGCTCACCGCCTCTTTCTGTCCCAGTCCGTTGATGGCGTTCCTGAGTGGCGGGTACAGCATGTCGGTCACGCTTTTCTCTATCGGTGTGTTGGCGTATGCCACCCATCGGGTCGTCTGGTCGCCCTTGAAACACGCCTGCGGATAATGGTTGAAGAAATCAATCAGGTTCTTGTTCACGCTGGCTGCCGTGGTCAGACCCTTGCGCGAACTCAGTGTCCGTTTAGGGGTCTCTTCCTCGCCCAGTCGCGGCAGCCGCGTCATCTGAAGCGACAGCGGTTTCTCTTTGCCGAACTTAGCCTCGCAGATATACATCTTCGCGTTCTTCTCGCCGTTGACGATATAGAATTTCGAGCCGTCAATCATGTAATAGCGCAGGTCGAAGATGTCATACTGGCTGGCGGAGAGCAGGTACAGCTTGGTGTCGTTTCTGCCCAAGCGGATGCGATAGCCGGACTGCGCCATGATAAACGCCTGTGCCAGCACCGCCTCGTTGCTCTTGCCGTACTGTTTCTCCGTCACCTCGCGCAGCATGTCCATATACGCCCAGTCGCACAGCGCGTTGGCTTTGCGGGTGTCCAATGCCGCCTTGATGGTGTTGTCGTAGATGCTGTCGGAGAGCGTCAGCCATGCGTCGGCGATGCCGTTCTCGCTCAACGTGCTGATTTTCAGCTTGTCGTGCTCCGGGAAGGGAATAGTGACGATGGTGCCGTAATAGGCTATCGACACACGTTTGTAGGCTATGGCTTTGGGAGCTACAGGGGCTATCGGCTCGGGCGCAGACTCCGGTTGCGGCAGCACTGTCACACCCGGACGCGTGGGAAGCTGCATCGGCTGCGTTGCCAGTGAGGACTTGGGAGTCGGCAGCGGCCATATCTTCTCACGGATGATGACCTCTTCTTTCACGCTGTCCTCCACTTGTTCCGCTTGTTCCTCGGCGGCACCGGTCTCAGGAGCAGCAGACACCTCGTTCTCCTCGTAGATATACGGCGGCACGGTCTCCTCCGTCACGGCGGTATCCGCTTCATGTTCCTCATGTTCGCCCCATGCCTGACGCATGAACTGCGCATATTCTTCGTTCACGCGTTTGCGGAACGCGTCATATTTGGCTTGCTGGTCCGCTTTGAACTGGTTGAACTTGGCGTTCTGCTGTTCACGGAACTGTTTGAAACTGCTCTGCTGGGCTGCCATGGGGAGCAAGGTGCTCATCGCCATGAAAAGTAGGAGAACTCGCATACTGTGTCGCATAAATCTGTTCCTTTCCATTTCTGCTGCAAAGATACAACAATTTTTTTATATGTGCAAATGTTTGCTGTAAAAAATCTTTGTTACCGCAGGTCAACGGTTATTTTGAGGTTATACCGTCTGCCGGTGAGGTAACTGGGGCTGGCGTAGGGCACCCCGTACGCGTCTTCTATATAAAAATAGGAGTTGACATTCCGCCATCCCACGAGGTTGAACACCTCGAATTGTATCGCCCATTGTTTGACATGCTTGGCGGACGGCGCGCGCATGAACTTGGCGGTCTGTGCGTTGAACACATAGGTCGCACCGAGGTCGATACGTTTGTATCCGGGCATACGGCGGCGGTCATTCCCGCGTGCTGCATAGTAAACCTGTCCGTCTGCGAACTGCATCTTCAGGTGGAACTTGAGCTGCGGCAGCTGCGGCAGGTAGTCTTGGAACAGCATGGAGAAGTTATACCGCTGTTCGTTCGGGCTCGGCATCCATCCTGAGGGCTGACCGCTGCCGTCAGACGGCAGTATATTCCTCTGCCTTGCCGCCATCGTGGAGAAGGATATCCAGCTGTCGGCTCCCGGAACTAACTCACCGTACAGCTTCAGGTCCAAGCCTGCTGCAAAACCCTCCGAGTCATTCTTGCCGGAGTAGCGGACGCGGACGTTATCCACTGTGTAACTCTCCATGCGGTCGATATATTTGCCATACGCTTCCGCTGTGAATTTGAACGGCCTTCCCCATGCGCGGAAATAATAGTCTCCGCCGAGTACCACATGCACGGATTGTTGTGCTTTCAGGTCTCTGTTCAACTTGAACCGTGTCACGCCTAACGCATCGGTCACCGTGTCGCGCAGCTCTTTGTAGAACGGAGCCTGATAGTAGAGTCCTGTGGCGAGGCGGAAACAGAAGTCGCGTTTCCAGCCCGGTATCCATTCCACGGACGCACGCGGCGAGGGCAGCACTTCGTTGTTCCAGCTCCACCACTGCAACCTGCCGCCGACGCTCAGTATCCATTGTCCGGAAGGCGTATGCCAGCGGTGTTCGTTCTGCACGTATGCCTGTAGCCGTGCAGACTGCATCGCACTGTCGCCGCGCATGGCGTAGTACAGTTCCATGCTGTGTCCGTCATTGGGCATTGAATAGCCTGCCGAGTCGCGCCATTCCCATTCGTTGATGTAGTCCCGGATGGTCTCAAAACGGCCGCTCACACCCCATGAGAGCCTGTTGCTCCCATGAGCCCACGCCCCTGTGTGAGCAGCCGTGATGATACCTGCCTGCAGACTGTTACGCGCGTGCTGGTGGAACAGACCCGTGCCTAACACTTGGCTCTGACCCTCCGACGGGTCAATCTCCGCCGAACGGGTGTTGCCCGGTGTCGAACCGTCCATCGAAGCGTTGCTCAGCACATATTCGCCGGTGATGTCGAATGTCTCGCGTTCGTTGGTGTAGTAGCCGCTCAGGTCAAACCCCACCTCCACCTCGTCCGGACTTTCTGCTAACGACTTTCGACTATCGACCATATATTTCCCTTTCGCGCTCAGCGCGGCAAAAGCCGTGAGAAAACGGTCTTTCTCCTGTCCCTCGTAATAGATACTTAGGTGCTTCGGGTCGCTCAGTCCGCCCCAGCTCTCGCTCAGCGAGTCCGGCACGAAACGGTAGTCGTTCTGGCTCACGTTCCCCAAGAATGACATCGTCCACTTCGGGCTTGTATCGGAGTGCTCGTAAGCACCTTTCGGCTTCCGGCTTTTGACTCCCCAAGTGATGTAGGTCTGATAATCCACATACGAAGGCTGGTAGTTGCCTGCCGTAGCGAGACCGCCGAGCATGTATTTGCTGGTCTTGTAGCGTAAGCCGTGCATCTGGCTGTACGTGCTGTCGCCGTGCCCCACATACAGCTGTGCGCCCAACAGACTTGCGCTGATACTCGCCTCGAAGGCGGTGGGACGCTTGTAGCGGATGTCGAGCACGGACGACATCTTGTCCCCGTACTGTGCGCCGTAGCCGCCTGCCGAGAAATGCACGTTCTCCACCATCTCGGGGTTGACGAAACTCAGTCCCTCCTGCTGCCCGCTGCGGATGAGCAGGGGACGGTGTACCTCGATGCCGTTGACATATACCGAGTTCTCGTCAAACGAACCGCCGCGCACGTTGTACTGGCTGCTCAACTCGTTGTTCTGGCTCACACCTGCGAAGGTGATCAGCAGGCTCTCTATGGACCCTCCTGTGGCGTCCGGCATCACACGTGTTGTGGCTGCATCGATATGGTCCATTGTGCCCTGCGTATGTTTGATACCGCGTACCTCTATCTCCGTCAGCAGCTGTTCGTCTGTCAGCATCTGCACGTTGATGTTCAGCACGTCCCGCAGGTCGATGATTCGTTGTTGGACAGTGGTGTAGCCGATCATGGAGTAGGTCAGCACCACCGTGTCGGCTTCGTCTAACAGCAGTTCATAGTATCCGTTCTTGTTGGTCGCTGTGCCGCCTAATAACTCCCGTTCCTTGTCTTCCGTTCCTTGTGCATCGTCCATCGTCTCTTGTCCATGGTTCATTCTCCAAGCCGCCACGTTCGCCAGCTCGATGCCGATGTTGTCCTGATCGACGACGTATCCATAGACGCGTGCGGTGCGCGCATATCCTGATGCCGTACCCAAGCACAGCATCATCCACACCACTACTATGTCCCGTATTATGTCCCGTATTTTCGTCATCTGTTTTTCTTCCGTCAAACCGGCTGTGTTCCGTATACCCTTATGCCGTCCATGAGACGCCTCACGAGATATTAATTATTAATTGTTAATTATGCGAATCAGCAGTTGAGACAACCTCAAACAGTCTTCGCTTTTAAGTTAATTTTATGTGTTATTTTTATTAAAAATAGTTGCTCAAAAACTTGCATATCTCGTTGATTTTTAGTAACTTTACAGTCTAATAACCACAAA
>JAFSLP010000045.1 GCA_017448345.1 Paludibacteraceae bacterium
CAAAGAGCAAGGTGCAGTTAAATCGATTGATCCACGCAAAAACTAAGGAGGAGACACTATGATTCGTGAAGTAAAATTTGAGTCGCAAGACCGCCGCGAGAAACAGATTCTCGCCGCTCTGAACGCTAACGGTATCGCTTCCATCGAGGAGGCCAACCAGATTTGCGAACAATACGGCCTCGATCCTTATCTGACCTGCGAGGAGACCCAACGTATTTGTTTTGAGAACGCGAAGTGGGCATACGTGGTAGGCACCGCTATCGCGCTGAAGAAAGGCTGCAAGAACGCTGCTGACGCTGCCGAGGCTATCGGTATCGGTCTGCAGGCATTCTGTATTCCGGGTTCCGTAGCTGACGACCGTAAGGTCGGTATCGGTCATGGTAATCTGGCTGCCCGTCTGCTCCGTGAGGAGACCCAGTGCTTCGCTTTCCTCGCGGGCCACGAGTCTTTCGCAGCCGCTGAGGGAGCAATCAAGATTGCCGAGATGGCAAACAAGGTTCGTAAGAACCCGCTCCGCTGCATATTGAACGGCCTCGGCAAAGACGCTGCGATGATCATCAGCCGTATCAACGGATTTACGTATGTACAGACCGAGTTCGACTATTTCACGGGCGAACTGAAGATCGTGCGCAAGAAAGCGTACAGCGACGGTCCGCGTGCAAAGGTGAACTGCTATGGTGCAGACGATGTTCGCGAGGGCGTGGCTATCCTCTGGCACGAGAACGTGGATGTCAGCATCACCGGTAACTCCACCAACCCGACGCGCTTCCAGCACCCGGTAGCAGGTACGTACAAGAAAGAGCGTATCCTCGCCGGCAAACCGTACTTCTCGGTTGCTTCGGGCGGCGGTACAGGTCGTACCTTGCACCCGGATAACATGGCGGCAGGTCCTGCTTCGTATGGTATGACCGATACCCTCGGACGTATGCACAGCGATGCACAGTTCGCAGGCTCCAGTTCCGTTCCCGCACACGTAGAGATGATGGGCTTCCTCGGCATCGGTAACAACCCGATGGTAGGATGCACCGTTGCTTGCGCGGTCAATGTAGCGCTGGCGCTGAACAAGTAAAACACCTCTCCCCAAGAGGTTCTATGAAAGGCTGCTAAATGGTAGCCCTTCATAGTGGAATATAAACCAAATTTATTTAAAACAACATGAAGAAATATCTTTTGATTGCTGCTCTGGCAGTAGCCAGCATAGCAGCGTATGCACAACCCCGTGCAATCGGTGTAAACCTCGGTTATGGCGTAGGTTTCAGCTACCAGCATGGTTTCGGCGAGTCCAACATGCTGGATGTAGCAGCTCAGGTTCCGTTCTTCAATGGTATCGGCGGTAAGGTCACTTACGACTGGATTGACCCGTTCAACGCTCCAGTACCTTGGAATGAGAAAGGCGAATGGCACTGGTATATGGGTGTCGGCGGTTCTGCCGGTATCTATGGCTTCAAGGCTCCGAACTGGTACGCCGGTGTAGCCGGACATATCGGTATCGAGTATGACTTCTGGTTCCCGTTCCAGCTGTCTCTGGACTGGCGTCCGACAATCGGTGTAGTGGGTTATCACGGAGACAATGGCGGCGGTTTCGGCTTCAACACCGCCGGTCTGTATGACGGCATCACCCTCGGTGTCCGCTACAAATTCTAATCCTGCGGACTATCCGTCAGGCAACCAAACAGAACATTTATCTGTTCGAAAACACACATGTCAGTTGATATGTGCGTTTTTTTATTGTTTGACAACACAAAACACACAAATAATTTGTGTATGTAAAAAAAAAGTCGTACCTTTGTGCACAAATTATGTACAATCATTAACAAAACTAAATGCATATGAGAAAATTACTTTTGTCGCTACTCGTTGTAGCATTCACGGTTCCCGTATGGGCAGGAATCCGTCAGAAGAAGGCGGACAAAGACACCGACCAGTTCCGTTATGAGATTGAGTGTGCCGGTAATGCCATTCAAGGCACCTATCTGGTCAAGGTCTGGAGTTACAGCAAGAAAGCCTCTGTGGCAGAGAACCAATGCCGCAAGAATGCCGTACACGGAGTTATCTTCAAGGGTTACGGAGGCGGTCAGGGGTGTGTCAGCCAGCGTCCTTTGGCAAACCAACCGGGCGTGGAGGCACAGTACAAAGAGTATTTCGACAGCTTCTTCGCCAACGGCGGCGAGTTCCAGAAATATGCTTCGGTGATGGAGGGCACCACCGAGACGGTCAAAGTAGGCAGAGAATACAAAGTGGGCTGCGTAGTCAGCGTCCGCAAGGATGATTTGCGCAAAGCACTGGAAGCAGCCGGCATCATTCGCGGGCTGAACAGCGGATTTTAACTATTAACCCCGATATACCGAAATCCCGATATACCGATAAATCGAAAAAACATCATTACAATGAAAAAGTTATCTTACATTATAGCCATCTTCGCACTGATTTGTCTGTCAGGATGCGGACCAAAGCGTTCGCAGGCATATTATGACCAGCCGAGCCAAGTGATGAGTGCCACCGCCGAGGGCACCTATATCATCCGCGTGCAAGTGCGCGCCAAGGATGCCGTAGTGGCGTTCAAAGAAGCACAACGCAAAGTGGTGAAAGAGGTCATCTTTGACGGTGTCAAATCCGCCAACAGCGGTATAAACGACCTCAAACCCTTATGTTTCGACATGAATGCACGCGAGAAATACGAGGACTACTGGAATGCATTCTTCAGCGACGAAGGACCGTGGAAACAGTTCACCAGTTACAAAGACCGCCGTGCCACTTCCACACGCTACGAGCGGGACGGAAGGCTGATGGTGGAGACCGGAACAGTGACTGTCAACCGCGCTGGTATCAAAAAGAAACTCCAAGAGGATGGAATCATCCCGAAAGAAGGAAGATACTAAGACATTTACCATTTGGACATTTACCATTTGGACATTTACCATTTGGACATTTACCATTTGGACATTTATTTAATCATTTAGAGAATTATGAAAAAGTATATTTTTACTCTCGCTCTGGGGCTGGTGGCACTGGTAGCGAGTGCACAAATCAAGAAACCGGAGTTGATGGTCATCCCGTCTGATGTATGGTGTATCTCCAATGGTTTCTACACCGAGATAGAGAACATGGGAATGACTGTCAAGGTTCCCAATTACAAACAAGCCCTGCAGGAGAGCATGGAACTCAAACTGGCTATCGCCAAGCTCAACGACCTGATGGCGGAGCGCCAGTTTCCTCTGCAGAGTCTGGAGCAGACCATCAAGAATCTTGAGCAGCGCCGGATGGAGGACAACCTGACACTGAGCAAGGCAGGCAACGAGCTGGCGGAGAGCCCGTTAGACGAGGTGGCGCGTACCGCTAAGTGCGACATTATCCTTGAGTTGAGCTGGGAGATGAAAGACTTCGGTCCGAAACACTCGCTCAGTTATATTCTTGAGGGCCGCGATGCCTATACAGGCAAAGCCATCGGAGCCGCTTCCGGTACCGGCGCTCCGTCTCTCACCGCTGACGTGGATGTGCTGTTGGAGGAAGCCATCGTTGCCAATATGGATAATTTCAACAACCGTCTGTTGGACCATTTCACAGAGATGCAGACCATCGGCCGTGAGATAACGCTGGATGTCAAAGTGTTTGCCAACAACGCCGCCGGCATTGACTTGGAGACCGAATACGGCGATGACGAGTTGATTGACATCATCAACAACTGGCTGCAGCTCAACACCGTGCAGGGCCGTTTCTCTATGCCGTACGCCAGCGAGAACACAGCCAACTTCACGCAGGTGCGCATTCCCGTTTATGATGAACGCGGACGCGCTATCGACGCCAACGGATTCGCCAAACAGCTGAGCAAGATGCTCAAGAAAGAACCGTACAACATCCCATCGAAGGTGCTGGTCAAGGGTCTGGGAAGAGCAGTCATCATCCTCGGCGAGAAATAAAAGCATTTACCATTTGGTCATGTACCATTTACCATTTAGATTGTTATGAAAAAGATTTTTTCTATATGCATAGCCGCGCTGATGAGCGTTGTTATGTTTGCCGCAGAGACCGAGTTTCTGCCTATATCCGTATATGCCCTCCCCGACCAAGAGCCGTTCCCGGAAGGAGCCAAAGCGATGGTGGAGAACAAACTGACACAACTGCTGACCCGCAACGGCATTGCCGGAATGGACTATTTAGGGCAGTTTGTGCTCACCGTCACCACCACCCCGATTGACAAGGACATCATCGCCGGACCGCCGATGAAGATTTCCGAGAAGATGGAGATGAACCTCTACATCGTGGATTCATATGCCAAGACTATCTTCTCCTCCACTAATCTCACCGTAAGAGGACTGGGCGAGACGGAGACCAAATGCTACCTCAACGCCATCAGCCGTATCCCTTTGCAGACACCCCAGATGACGAAATTCATCAACGAAGGCAAGCAGAAAATCATCGACTACTACGACCATGAGGCAGGTGCGCTGATTAAGAAAGCACAGTTCCTTGCCAAACAGAAGAAATATGACGAGGCTATCTTCTACGTCTCGCTCATCCCGCAGCAATGCAAGCAGTATGACGCCGCTCTCGCTGCCGGACTGGAGATATACCAGCAATATCTGGATAACGAGTGTGCGATGAACCTTGCACAGGCACGCGCCGCTTGGGCAGCCGAGCAGAACTCGAAAGGCGCAACGGCAGCAGGAGAGTACCTGTCACTCATTCTGCCGGATGCCGGATGTTACGACGATGCGATGGCTCTCTATCAGGAGATCAAAGGCAAAGTGCTGGACGACTGGAAGTTTGAGATGAAGAAATATCAGGATGGCGTGGACCTTGAGAGCCAGCGTATCGACGCGATGCGTCAGGTAGGCGTGGCGTATGGCAACCACCAGCCTTCGCAAACGACCACCATCGAGTTCCTCCGATCTATCTTATAAGGAAATGAAAAGCGGAAAAATCATAGGGCTGATACTCCTTTCTGTTCTCAGTTGTCCGTTTGCCATATGCTTTGCGCAGTCGCAGAGCAATATGGACTATCGCCGTAACTCCTTGGCGATGATGCTGGTGTACCACCCGGAGGACGAGTTCGGAGAGGAGATATACAAAGCCTTTGACTCGCTGCCCGTGCCCGACAAATACGATGACCATAACATCGGCTGGCGCGTGATTGACAACAGCCAGATATGGGGAGTGCAGCGCAAGGACTCCGGTTATTTTAAAGCCACCTACGGTCATGCGCTCACGCCCTCAGAACTGCGTGCCAACGCCTTGCGCACAGAGCAGCTGCTCAACGATGCCGATGTAGCCAAAGAGATGGTTGCCAAATGGTTCGGCATGCAGGGCTCGTCGCCGGAAGATGCCGTCTTCAACACCGACCTGATACAACAGCGAGGACAATACAATGCCTCGGATGTCGATGTGGCTCTTGCTCTCCAGACCACACGCGGACTGGCTACCCTCTCCGATGCCGGCGAAGAACTGCTGATGAACACCTACCTGCTCGTCAACGACATCACCTATGTGACAGCAGAGCAGGAAGCCGCTGCCGCCAAGACAGCGATGAACATCCTCGGAGGCATTGCTGACGCCCTTCTCGGCAGCGGCAGCACGGTAGGCAAAGATGTCGCTAACCTCGGAGGTGCGATAGCCGACAGTTTCACGGGATTCAAAGTCAAGACCCATTCCTACCTCTACCAGCTGGAGTGGAACGACTCCATCGCCGCCATCTTCTACCAACAACATTACACCGCTAAACCGGACCCGAAGAAGATACAGGCGTTCCTCGATGACAAGACCTCCTACCGCCTCAAATATGTGGCGCATGAATATGAGTTTGACAAGAAATCCGTGCTCAAAGGCAAGTACTCGCGCACCGAACTTGTGCGTACCATCTGCGCACGCTCGATGGATAAGAACATCGTGGCGCTTGCCAAGCAGTATGAGGATTTCAAAGTCAAGACTCCCGTCTATCAGGTGCTGACAGACCAGCGGGGCAAGACAGAAGGCTATGCCGCCAAAATCGGGATGAAGGAAGGCATCAGCGAGGGCTCGAAGTTCCAAGTGGTGCAACGCCTGCAGGACCCCGAGACAGGCAAGTCCACCTATAAGTATGTAGCTACCGTCAAAGCCAAGAAAGGCGCTATCTGGGACAACCGCTATAACGCGGTGCTGGAGCAGGCGGACGGTGCGACCCTTCCCTACACCACTTTCACCAAAGTGTCCGGCGGAGAGATACTGCCGGGAATGCTGCTCATCGAAGGCAAATACAGAAAGGTGAAAGAATAAAAAACAGCCGTCATCCCGACGACCGTTTTCCCATATATAACAAACAATCTCTATAAAGCCACTAATCGAAAGGTATGAAGAATATTGAGTTTCGAAGGTTCGATTTTTGACTTCTATAATCCATTAAACAAATACCGTGCCAAACTTACTAGACAGCGAAACAGATAAACTCATAAAAAACATATGAATCATAGAATCAAGGTATTAGTTATTCTTTTGGCAGGCACATTCCTGCCACTTTTTGCGCAATATGACGCCCACCTCACCGGCCATGTGCTGGACGAGAGCACCGGCGAACATTTGCCTTTCGTCAACGTACAAATCAAAGGAACGAACATCGGAACCGTCACAGACGAGTCAGGACACTATTTTATGAAAGATGTACCTGTCGGTCACCAAACCGTCGTCTTCAGTTATGTAGGCTACGAGACTCTTGAACTGCCGGTGACGGTGGTGGAGGACAAGACCATCGAACTGAAAGCCACTATACATGAGGTCTCCCAGAGTCTCAACAGCGTGGTGGTGACCGCCAACCGCTATGCCACCAAGAAACAGGAGGCGGCGACTATCGTCAACGTCCTCTCGCCGCAACTCTTCGAGACCACAGCCGTAGCCTGCGTGGCTGACGCACTGAATTTCCAACCCGGCCTGCGTGTGGATAACACCTGCTCCAACTGCGGCAAGACCGAGTTGCGCATCAATGGTCTGCAAGGGCAATATACCCAAATCCTCATGGACTCGCGTCCTGTCTTCTCCTCGCTGGCATCCGTCTATGGACTGGAGCAGGTGCCTGCTGCCATGATTGACCGCATCGAAGTGGTGCGCGGAGGCGGGTCAGCCATGTACGGAGCCAACGCCATTGGCGGTGTGGTCAACATCATCACCAAAGAGCCCGTGCGCAACTTCGTAAACATCGCCAACACCTCACATATCAACGAACACGCTGGCTATGACATCAACACGGACCTCAACGCCTCTGTGCTCTCCGAGAACCGCAAGATAGGCGCGTACCTCTTTGCCTCCCACCGTACACGCAGCGCGTACGACCGCGACAACGACGGTTTCAGCGAGGTGCCGCAGATACGGTCCACTACAGCAGGTGCACGTGTCTTCTTCAAGACCTCCGCTTACAGCAAGATTACTGCCGAATACCACCACACCACCGACTACCGCAGGGGAGGAAACAGGCGCGACGAGGAACCCCACAAGGCGGACATAGCCGAGCAGCTGCGCCATAACATTGACGCCGGTTCACTGGCGTTCGACTGGTTCTCTACCGACAACCGCCATTTCGTCTCCGCCTATTCGGCAATCCAGCATATCGGGCGTGAGAGCTATTTCGGCACAGCGCGTGACACTGCCGCCTACGGACGCAGCAAAGACCTCACCGCCAACGTCGGTCTCCAGTACCGGTTCTCTTATCCCTGCGGACGGATGAACGGCGACCTTACCGTAGGAGCCGAGTATAACTACAACGGCTTGCATGACCGCATGCTGGGTTACAACCGCGACATGAAACAGAATGTCCACGTGGCGGGTGCTTATGCGCAGAACGAATGGAAAAACGAGAGTTGGAGCGTGCTCCTCGGTGCACGTGTAGAAAAGCATAACATGCTCCGCCAAGTGGTAGCCAACCCGCGTGCCACATTCCGTTATACGCCGGTTGAGGGGCTGGTCCTCCGCGCAGGGTACAGCAGCGGTTACCGCGCTCCGCAGGCGTATGACGAGGACTTGCATGTAGCGGCTGTCGGAG
Organism: Paludibacteraceae bacterium; assembly: GCA_017448345.1. Lineage (GTDB taxonomy): Bacteria > Bacteroidota > Bacteroidia > Bacteroidales > Paludibacteraceae > Colicola. The sequence continues at coordinate 8,003 of JAFSLP010000045.1, forward strand.
GTACTGTTTCGCTCATCACGCTGGACCCTAATCTCCGCCCCGAATACTCCCACTCCGCCACACTCAGTGCAGACTGGCTGCGGACTTTCGGTCCATGCGAGCTGAACCTGACGGCGGAAGGGTTCTACACCTACCTGCAGGATGTGTTCTTTCTCCGCGAGGATGGTCTGGATGCAGCCGGCAACCTGCTCTTCACACGTACCAACGCCCCGGGAGCATGGGTTGGAGGTCTGAATCTTGAGGGCAAACTGAACTGCCGCTTCCCGTCCTTCAGTTTCGAGTTTTCCGCCGGTTATACCTTCCAGCAGAGCCGTTATACCACCCCGCAGCAGTGGAGTGCTTCCGTGGCTCCGCAACAGCGCATGCTCCGCACGCCGGACAACTACGGATATATTCTGCTGGACATGCACCCCTTGCGCGATTTCACCATCTCTGTCAACACCAAAGCCACGGGTTCGATGTTAGTGCCTCACCTCGCAGGTTTCATTCCGCAGGACGAGGAAGTGACAGTCCCGCCTTTCTGGGACCTCGGCATACGGCTGGCGTATGACGTGCATCTGTACAAGCACTATTGTTTGGAAATCGCCTGCGGCGTGAAGAATATCCTCGACCAGTTCCAGCGTGACATAGACCGGGGTGAAAACCGTGATGCCAGTTACATCTACGGTCCGTCCGTCCCACGCACCTATTTCGCCTCCGTAGCTCTCAAACTGTAAGAAAGGCGCCTTACCGATACATTCAGTCAGTCAAAGACCTCTGTCAGCACCTCCAGAGAACGGGGTGGTTGCCATGTGTCCACATGCGCGGCAAAATAATCACAGAGCCGGTTAAGAAGCTGCCGGCGCTCCTGACGCGTGAGCCCTCCGGGTACTTTCTCCAGAGAGGCGGCAAGGCTGCTGCCCTCCTCTATGGCAAAACCCAAGCGTGCGGCAAAGCCTGCCAGAAAATACAGATGGAAATTCTGCGGCTCCTCCGTTGTCTCAAGGGCACGCACTGACTGAGCCAGAAAATCAAACATCGGCTCATCGCTCATCGGGTAACGGAGCGTATGGAAAATCACCTCGCTGACAAACAGACTGACTGTCTGCTTATAGATGGCTGCACTGCTCAGAGTCCCGCTGTAGGGAAGGCGTGCCGCCTCTTTGATGACCGCCGGTCTGGAGGCAGGGTAACTGGCAGTAATCTGCAGCAGGGAGAGCGGAGAATAGAGACCGATAGCGTGCTTGCGACCGAGACCGTACACCTTATAAGAAACGCGCCCGTACGCGCGCGTATAGGCATGAAGGATGTGCGCTTTGTCCGACTGCGGCTGAAGCGACAGCACTATCGCATCAGTCGTGGTGTACATAGAGGGAATCCAAGAGTTCGCCGCTTTGCAGAGAGAAGATGCGGAACTCCATTGAGGGTTGATGGTTGGAGGATTGCGGGTTGCCGACACTCAGCACACCATAGACAGGTATCGAATCCGTCTTGTCGGCAATAAGCCGTTCCCGTTGAGGTTTGGGTTTGCCTGCCGTATTGAGCACCACAAAAGGTGTGCGGCGCATATAACTGTGGTCATGTCCGGCAAGTACAAGGTCCGCCTCACCTAACACACGGCGGAAGGCGGCATATATCTCTGCGTTGAAGCGCCCTTTGGCGGGCGAGAGCACAGGGTGATGCATCATCACCACCACATAGCGGTCTCCTGCCTCTTTCATCACCCTGCGCAGCCATGTAAGCGTGCGAGTGACATATACGGCGCGCACCAGCGGGTTGGTGTCGATGACGATGACGCGCATGGACGGCAGGTCCACGAAATAATGTGCACCCGGTACCTCGGCAGGTCCGTTATGCGGATAACTGAACGCTTCTTCCCAAATGGGCGAGAGCGTTTTCCCCAAGCCTTTTGAATACTCGTGGTTTCCCGGACATGCGATGACCGGCAGCCCGTATAGTCCGCTCTGTGTCCATTCACGGAGCAGGGACTGGTAGTAATAACTCTGTCCTCTCTCCATCCAGTCACCGGTCTGCAGCACTATATCAGCTTGCGGAACACGCGATGCGAGGGTGTCGTAATCGGCGTGCGTCAAACGGTTATGCACATCGCCCAGCACCAGTATATCCAGCGACTGGGGCGTGGTGTCCTGCTCGAAAGGGGGGAAGACATAGACGAGTGTGTCACCCGTCCATCTCGGCTCGGCGGGAGTGCCGAACCACGCCTGCCAGCGGAGGGCGCAAACCAGTACGCCCGCCGCTAACAGGATGATCCAGAATACTATTTTGAGCCCTCTGCGCATCAGAATGGCAGATCGCTGGTGCCGTCTCCGGCAGAAGCGTCAAAGGGGTCCACATTGGCTGCTGCCATTGACTCTTGGCTGTTTGCCATCGGCTGAGCCGCAGGAGCGGCAGCCGGTGCTGCAGCCGGAGCAACGGCTGGCTGTGCTGCCGGTTGCGTGGTGTCGCCCTGCTGGATACGCCATGCACGGATAGACGTGTACCAACGGCCGTTGAACTCACGGCTCTCTATGTCGAAACTCACCGTCACCAGTTCGTCAATAGCGCAGGGGTTCTGTTTGATACGCTCTTCGCCAAAGACCTCGAAATGCACTTTGCGGGGATACTGGTCCAGCGTCTCCAGCACATACGGCTGCACTTTCCACGGGTTGCCGTTTCTGCCTACGCCGCTCTGTTCCGGCAGCACTTGTATAATCTTACCTACTACTTCCATAATTCTCTAATCACTAAACACTAAACACTAAACACTACTCTCCTTTGATGGCTGCTACGCCCGGCAGAACCTTACCCTCGATAGCCTCAAGCAGGGCACCGCCTCCGGTGGAGATATAAGATACCTTGTCTGCGAGACCGAACTTGTTGACGCAAGCCACGGAGTCGCCGCCGCCGATAAGCGAGAAAGCGCCGTTGGCTGTAGCCTCAGCGATAGCCTCGCCGATAGCACGGCTTCCGTCGCAGAAGTTATCGAACTCGAACACGCCTGCAGGACCGTTCCACAGGATGGTCTTGGCGCCTTTGATAGCCGCAGCAAAGCGTTTCTGTGCCTCGGGACCGGCATCCATTCCCTGCCATCCTGCGGGTATTGCGTCGGACGGGAAGATCTTCCGGTTTGCGTCGTTCTTGAAGTCATCTGCGCAAATAGCATCCGGAGCGAGCACCAACTCCACGCCGTTCTTCTTTGCCAACTCCTCAACGCCAAGCGCTACATCCAGCTTGTCCAGCTCGACGATGGAACCGCCTATCTCGCCGCCGTGTGCTTTGGCGAAGGTATAGGTCATTCCGCCGCAGAGGATGAGTTTGTCCACCTTGCCTAAGAGGTTCTCGATGATTCCGATTTTGGAACTTACTTTCGAGCCGCCCATGATAGCCACGAACGGACGTTTGATATCGCCTAATACGGCGTCAACAGCCGCTACCTCTTTCTCCATCAGGAATCCGAGCATCTTATGGTCTGCATCGAAATAGTCTGCGATGACAGCGGTAGAAGCGTGCTTGCGGTGAGCGGTGCCGAAAGCGTCCATCACATAGCAGTCTGCATAGGAAGCCAGTGTCTTGGCGAACTCTTTCTGGCGGGCTTTCATCTCTTTCTTGGCGGGTTCATAAGCCGGGTCCTCTTTCTCGATGCCTACAGGCTTGCCTTCCTCCTCCGGATAGAAGCGCAGGTTCTCCAGCAGAAGCACCTCGCCGGCTTTGAGAGCTGCAGCTTGTGCCTGTGCCTTGGCGCAGTCCTCGGCAAACTGTACGGGACGGCCCAGAGCGGCGGCTACGGCGTCAACAATCTGCGAGAGGCTGTATTTGGCTGCCGGTTTGCCTTTGGGTTTGCCCATATGGCTCATGATAATCAGCGCACCTCCGCAATCAAGGATGTGCTTCAACGTGGGTAACGCTCCGCGGATACGGGTGTCGTCTGTAATCTTTCCGTTCTCGTCCAAGGGCACATTGAAATCCACACGGACAATCGCCTTCTTTCCGGCGAAATCAAAATCTTTAATTGTCATACTATATTGTTTTTTAAGTTTGTTGTTGTCTTTCTACTTCACCCAGTCTATCGAATTGAGTTTGCCGCGATAGACGTCGCTGTAGGTGTGCGTGCGGTCCTGACCGCCGAAGAGGTATATATAGTTGTCGCGTACGATTGCGGTCTGTTTCTGCCTTGCCTGATACGCTTCCGGCAAGCGGTTGAAGGCGGTGTCAGCCGGTGCCCATGTCAGCCCCTCGTTGTCCGAGAGAAGTATGTCACGCCCGAAATAATGCATGTCTGCATCCACGCCGCCGAAGAGCTGCAACTGGTCGTTGTAGGAGATGACAGAGATTCCTGTCAGGGAGGTGAACTGCGGACGGTCGATTGAGAACTCCTCTATCCGGTATTCGCCTTTGCCGGGGTCGAGATATTCCGTATATTCGAAGTTCCACCGCGTGTTGAGCGACCTGCCGTTCCGGGCAAAGCCGCCGATAATCATCGCCCTTTCGCGTCCGCTGGCGCTGTGGAAGCATACGGAGGCAAAGTCGCTTACGGGGAACTCGCCTGACGGGCGCAGACCTGTCAGTTCAAGGGACAGACCGTTCCACACCGCCAGCTCGTAGCCGTCGTTCTCCACCAGCGCCCACACCTCGCCGTTCCAGTAGAGAAGCATCGTCACTACCGGGTAACCGGCAGGAAGGGCAACCCATGAAGTGGCGTCCGTGCTGGTATAGACCGTGTTCTCCTGCGCATAATAGAGCGTGGTGCCATCGCTGATTATCTGGCGCACTTTGGTGCCCGCAGGCAGTCCTGCCGGTTCGCCTTCATCCGTCCATGTGATGCCGTCCGCCGAGCGATAGACATGCAGCTCGAAGCCGTTGGAGACCAGCATCACGAAATCGTCTCCGTGCTCCACTACCCGCTGTTCGCTGTCATCTGACGGATAGACGGCTGAGGTCAGGCGCGTCCACTCATACAGGTCGGGGTTGACCTGATGCACGGTCGGTTTTATCTCATAGACCTTGGTGGTCGTCCTGTCCGAAGAACGGATAGTGATATATATCGGCAGCCGTGTGAAATCCAGCGTGTCGAAACCCGTGACAGGACAGGTGGTGTCCGGCAGGGTGAGGAAGGCGGAAGCGGGTGTGGCGGCAAAGGTGAACTTCGGCACCACTTTGTCCAGCCGCGTACCGAAAAGCATGGAGTCCTTGTTCCACACAAGACCCGTGTCCAGCCTCTCGTCGATAGTGAAGACGGCGCTTGCCAGACCCGGCATAGAGTCGTTTTTCGCAAACGAGAACGCCGACAGTTTGGCGACGGAGGAGGTGGTGGCTGTGGTGGTCTGGCTCTCGCAGGCGGAGAGAAGAACCAGACATATACCGGCTATTATTGGTATTATTTTCTTCATTTTATTGTTTATGCACATAAAATTATACTATTTCACGCTTTTTATTTGCGTATTCGGATAAATTGTTGTACCTTTGCAGTCCAAAACCAAAATTCTTACTGTTTTATGTTATTTGATGCTCAGATACATGATATCAAAATGTGGCTCCCGTGGCTCCGTGCGCGCCGTGAGCAGTCGGCTCTGCGTGCGATAGTGGAGCAGCGCCGGCGGATGCTGTCTCCGGAGCAGGTGGCGGCTGACAGCGCACTTATCATCGCCCAGATTGAGCAGATGTCTGCTTTCCGCGAAGCGAAAGTGGTCATGCTCTATTACCCTGTACACAATGAGGTGGACCTGCGTCCGCTGCTCACCAAGTATGAGGGGCAGAAAACCTTTCTCTTGCCTGTCACCCATCGCCGCTCGATGGAGGTTCGTCCCTATGACGGAGAGGACATGATGCGCAAAGGCCGGTTGGGTGTGCCTGAACCCCAGACGCCTACCTATGACGGTCCTATTGACCTCATTCTTGTCCCCGGTGTGGTCTTTGACCAGCATTGCCATCGTATCGGACGCGGAGGCGGATACTACGACAAGTTCCTCCGCAAGCACCCTTATACCAAGAAAATCGGCGTGTGCTATACCTTCCAGCTCAAGAAGCATAACGTGCCTCACACATGGCGCGACCACAAGATGGACCGTATCGTCACTCCTCAAACGACCATTGGATAGTCGGTTGGCTGTCACGGATGCGTTGTAACTCTCTGTCGCTCTCGGCGGAGAGTTTTCTTTCGCCCTTGCGGTAGTAATAGATGACGCCGTACATCTGGCATTTCATCAGCCGGGCATAGGGCAGCAGGTCTTTATAGTAATCCTCCACCAAGTTCCATATATTCAGTATCAGAGCGTCCGCCTGCGCGCGTTGAGGCTCAAGGTCGCCGTGCACGCGTTCGGTGTTCTGCAGGTGGAACGTATGCTGGCGCTGGTGTTCGCAGAAGATGTCATAATGCACCTTCACCTTGTTTATCGCCGGGTTGTAAATCGGGAAACCGCCGTTTGCCATACGTTTCTGTTCGCCCTCGATGATATTCTTGCCCCAGAGCAGCAGGTTTTCCTCGGTCGTCAGGTCGGGCACGATATGCTGGTGCGGGTCAAGACCGTAGAGCAGTTTCTGCTCTTTCTTGATTTCTCCGCGGATGACGGACAGGTTCAGCACTTGGATGAAATGCGAGATATACATGCGTGCGTTCTGAACGATATGCCGGTACTGTTTGTTGGCATTGACAGTGGACTGGTAGTTGTCCTTCGACTGCATCACTGTATTCTCAAAGGACACCAAGAAACGCTGTGCCTCGCTCAGCACTTTGTAGGGAATCACCTGCTCCGTATAATCGGCTGATTGCGCGCGCTGTACAGCCGTCTGCAGGGCGTGCAAACGTGCGAGGTCCGTATTGGGTAATCGTCTGTATGGCATCTTGTTTACGGTTTACTATTTATTAATTTCTTTCAACTATCAACTACTCTCAACTCTCAACTACTCTCAACTCTCGACTAACTCCTCCGTACCGCCAGTCTCTCCGCCAAGTCACGCAGCCGCTCAGTGGCTTCGTTCTGCGGGAGCAGGTCCAGTTGCGCCAGAGCCAGCGCCGTATGTTCCTCCATCACTGCCTCGCATTTCTGGCGGACATGCAGGCGGTCGTAGATGGCTGTCACTGCTTCTATCTTTTCCTTGGCTCCCTGCCTGTCCTCCGTCATCCACCTCTGCAGTTCCGCCATGCTCTCCGCGTCGGCGTTCTCAAGGGCGGTAAGGAGAAGGAGGGTCTTCTTGTTGCTGCATATGTCGCCGCCGATGGCTTTGCCGAACGTCTTCGGGTCGCCATAGACATCAAGGATGTCATCCTGTATCTGGAAGGCGAGACCTATGTGCAGGCCGTATTGGTAGAGCGCCTGCTGCTGCTGTGCGGTGGCACCGGCGATATAGCCGCCGATACGCATGGCGTATGCCAGCAGCAGAGAGGTCTTCTTCTCTATCATCATCATGTAGTCGCCGATGGTCACCTGACTCCTCTTCTCGAAGTCGATGTCGTACTGCTGTCCCTCGCACACGCCCGTTGCCATCTCGTTGAACAGTTCCAAGGTCTTTTGTACTTTGTCACTTGGTACCTTGGCAATCAGTTTGTATGCCTCGATGAGCATCTGGTCGCCGGAGAGGATAGCGGTGTTGTCGTCCCATTTGGCATGCACGGTCGGACGTCCTCTGCGCACCTCCGCACGGTCCATCACATCGTCGTGCAGCAGGGTGAAGTTATGGAACACCTCCAGTGCCATTGCGGCAGGCAGCACGTTCTCCGGCACGTCGCCGCTCAGCAGTCCGCCGTTCAGCACGCACTCCGCTGCGGTGAGCGCCAAGGTGGGACGCAGACGCTTGCCGCCCGACGACAGCGTATAGGCGATGGGTTCATACAGACCTTGCGGCTCTTTCTTCCAGTCCAGCGACTCGATGGCTTTGTTGATATCAAGCATATTCTTTACGGTTTGTTCATGTACCATGTACCATTTGTCTTTTTCGTTGGACTGCCAAGTCACTTAATGACTAAATGTCCCAATAAATGACCAAATTGTAAATGACAAAATGGTAAATGACAAAATGGTAAATGACCCAATGGCACCTTAATTAAACTTGTTCTCTATTATATCTGTCAGCACGTCTTTGATGTCCAGCCCTGCTGCGCGTACCTGCTGCGGGATGAAGCTGGTCGGCGTCATTCCCGGCGTGGTGTTCACCTCAAGGAGATTAATCTGATTACCGGTTATTATCCAGTCCACGCGGATGATACCCTGTGCGCCGAGGATGTCGTACAGCCTCAGGGTCTCGGCTTGTATCTTGTCGCGCAGCTCGTCGGGGATGCGTGCAGGGGTTATCTCATCGACTTCGCCCTTGTATTTCGCGTCGTAGTCGAAAAACTCATTGTGTGTCACCACCTCCGTTATGGGGAATGCCACGGCTTTGTCTTTGGTCTTGTACACGCCGCAGGTGACCTCCGTCCCTTTCATGTAAGCCTCGCAGATGACCTCGTCGCCCTCCTTGAAAGCGCGTTCGATGGCGGGATAGACCTCTTCCACGCTCTTCACCTTCGTGCAGCCGAACGACGAACCGCCCACGTTGCTCTTGATGAAACACGGCAGACCCAAGGTCTCGGCTATCTTCGGCGCGTTGGGCAGTTTCTGACCCGCACGGAGCATCATGCTCTTGGAGATATGGAAGCCGAAATAGGAGAGGTAGTGGTTGCAGGCGTATTTGTTGAACGTCAGCGCAGCTGCCAGCACACCGCAGCACGAATACGGCAGACCTATCATGTCCAGATAGCCCTGCAAGACACCGTTCTCGCCCGGCGTGCCGTGGATGGTGATGTACGCGAAATCGAACGTGTAACGCGCGCCCTCGCGCGTATAAGAAAAATCATTCTTGTCGATGGGACAGGCCTGAGTCATCAATTCATCATTCAGCTCGCTTTGCGAGCGGCTCAATACATCATCCGGAACGGCCACCCATTCCTTACCCTTCAGCACTACGACTGTCACCTCGTACCGCTCTTTGTCCATAAACGAATACAGACCCGCCGCCGAACGCAGCGACACCTCATGCTCGCTGCTGTCTCCTCCGGCTATGATTGCTATCTTCCGTTTCATTTCCTTGCGATAAATCGAATTTGGCTACAAAGGTACACAAAAAAATCGACATATGCAAGAGAAAGCGAAAAAAAACGCCCCGAAGGACGTTTTTTCTTGGCGTTTTCTTGGCGTTTACAATTTCTTGCTTGCATCATACGTCTCGATGGTCTTTGTCTGGATGACCACCGAGGTGTCACCTTTCTGCCATGCCTCCGAGCGGGTCGTCACCGTCCGCGTCACGTTGCAGGACGTCAGTCCCAGCCCTGCCGCCAATGCCGTGAGAGCGGTTATAATCATTATGCGTTTCATAATTCGTAATTCGTAATTTTTAATTTTTAATTTAAGAAAGTGCGCCTTGGGCGCGCTTTCTTAAAGCACCTCCGGCCATACCACGGAGTGCGACTCCTCCTTGTAGTTCTCCCATCCTTTGGCGAACAGCCAGCCGTTGAAGGTGGTGTACTTGAATCCAGCCGCTTTCTTTGCCTCGTTGTAGGACGCTTGGTCCTGCGTCATGTGCATCAGGTCCTGTGCACGCTCCAGCGCCGCCAGACGCACCGTGCGGAACTTGGTGTGCAGCGCCATCTCCTTCGAGGTCGGCGGCGTGCTGCGTGCGTCACGCACTTGGGTGAACTTGCGTTTGGATGCCTTCCGGTAGTTATACACCGTGCGGTACTTCTTGGAAATCTTGCCCGATACATGGTCAATCGGGTCTAAATAAACAACTTGTGCCATAATAAAAATAGTTAAAGTTTAGGTTAATAATTCTTCTTTTTTGCGCGGGATGCCATCCCGCTTCTTTCTTTTTTCTCCCTTAGGTTCTGCTCTCGCGGGTAGTACCGCGAGCCTCTGTTTTCTGTCTAGTCCTCGCGGCTGTTTCCGCGAGTTCCATTTTTTTCTGGTCCTGTGCTCGCGCTTTTTGAGCGCGAGTTAGCATCCGGATGAGCGATAGCGGTCTGGATTATCCGGATTCTCCAGCCGCCGCCTCCGCCTTACGCCAGTTTCTCATACTCCTTCGCAATCACGTACCCTCTCAGCGTCTTGTGTCTGCTCTGTTTCCCGAACGCCTCCTCGTAAGCAGCTTTCTGCGTAGCGTCTGCCAAAGCCGCATTAGCATTGACCACCGCCTGTTTGAACTTACCCTGACGCGCCAGTTCCTCCTCGCTGTAAGCCTTGGTTCGCGGGTTGCAAATCTGGCTGGTGTACTGTGTGCCCTTTCGCTGGGCAAAGATGATTTTCGAGTGCTTGCAGATCTTGCCTCGAAAAGCCGTAAACGGCGCTTCCAAATTGATTTTACTCATAGTTAAGATTTGTTTTGCGACCGCCCATATGTCCGCTACTTTCGTATCGACCATATATGGGCGATCTGGTTAATAATGTATGTTCATTTCCCCGCATTGTATGCGGGCTTTTCTCCGTCTATTAGCCCGGAATTTTATTCCGGTTTTGCTCATGCAAAAACACGAGCCGCTTACGAGAGACATACGAGACGATAGCGACATCAAAAACACCGGACTTCTGATTTCGCTTAACCGCTCAAACGATTGCTACTCTCAAAAATCCGGTGCAAAGATAGTGTCTGATTAAACAATGTGTTCCACAAAAGTGAAAAAAAATTGTTTTTTGTTACCAATCAGGAATGGGGATATGTCTTCTTTTGGCTTCTTGAAAGTACCAAACAAGGCAACCATATACTTTTCGGGTGTTATCCCGTGTTTCTCCGCCACGACCTCTCGCGCCTCATGTGCCGAAGCACCTTTGTCTCTCGCGATAAAGTAGTCATCCACCACCGCCTGATTCCGTACTTCTGTCTGATGCCGTTTCTCCGACATGCGGTACTCATTCGGGTCCCGCACCAAGTACGGCACGTCATATAAAGGATAGTCCATAATTTTATTTTTATTAGTCAAAAATTGGCTCACTGGGGAAAACCTGTGGATAAGTTATGCAAAAATAGTAACGAGACGATATAAGAAGAACGGAATATCAACCACTCCTCTTAATTGCGCTCGAAACGCTTTGATCTTTGAATTGAATGATTCG
>JAFSLP010000046.1 GCA_017448345.1 Paludibacteraceae bacterium
CACCAACGATGCGCCCGAGTTCCCGGATGTATGGTCTGAGGCGGTGCGTAAGGTGCATGAGTATTTCCCATATATCGAGGACGGAGAAGTGCCGTTCGTGGCGCACAACAAAGCGTTTGACGAGAACTGCCTAAAGGCAGTGTTCCGTGCGTATGAGATTGCTTATCCGGACTATGAGTTTGAATGTACCTTGCTCCGTTCTCGCAAGGTCTGGCCGGAAGGACATCATAACTTGGATATCATTGCCGGTTACTGCGGCTACGAAATGACGAACCACCACCATGCCCTCGCCGATGCCGAGGCATGTGCGGTAATAGCAAAACAGATATTATGACTTTCGAACAGATATATAATCAGATGCAGTGGACCCGCGAGCTCTATGCCTGATCGCCGGAAGAGTCATCGTTCACGGCTCTGTTCTCAGATATGAGGATTACCGCTTGTGCGTGGCAAGCCCATGACGGTCAGCAGCCGGATTAAATTTGATATAACTTTTAAAATAAAATGGATAAGTTAAAAGAACTGATATGATTAACCAGATTATTGATTACAACCGCTCATTTGTAGAGCGGAAAGGCTACGAGCCGTTCATTACCGACAAGTATCCGGACAAGAAATTAGCCGTTCTGACGTGCATGGACACGCGTCTGACGGAGTTGCTTACGGCGGCACTTGGTTTGAAGAACGGCGATGCGAAGATTATCAAGAACGCAGGCGGACTGATCATCACGCCCTTTGACTCGGCTATGCGCAGCCTCATAGTGGCAATTTATGAATTGGGCGTAGAGGAGATTATGGTGGTGGCACATTCCCAGTGCGGTGCGTGTCACATGAGCTACAGCCATTTCCACCACGTGATGAAAGCGCGCGGTATCAAGGATGAGACGCTCAATGTCATCCGCGAATGCGGCATCGACCTCAACCATTGGCTCGAAGGATTCCGCGACACGGAGACCTCCGTCCGCAAGACCGTCAAGACCATTCAGACGCACCCGCTCATCCCGAAAGATGTCACCGTCCGCGGGTTCATCATCGACTCCGTCACCGGCGCATTGGAGGAAATCAAATAATGGCTCAGAAGATGGGCGCGGCGGAAATGCCGGCGGTCCCAATGAACAGTGTGAAATATAAATAAACAACCGTGATATATTATTTCTCCGCCACGGGCAATATCAGCATAGCAAGTACTACAAAAAACAATAACTAAATTTATATTATCATGAACATTTTTGAAAGATTAACTTCGGGTTATCCGCAAGGGGACGTGTCTCCCCAAGATTTTATTGACCATCTTTCCATCGGCACTGACGGATGGATTGGCGCATGGGTGGCAGTCGGCTTGGCTGTCATCTTCGGAATGTTGGTCTATATCATTCCTATCTATCTGACCGAAAAAGACAAAGTCGGTCCGTATCCGCTTTGGCTGCACACGTTCTATTGCGCCGCTGATTTCATGGGTATTTGGGTGTTCTTGGACGCATGGCTAAAATACGACCATTTCCCTTTGTTCCTCTTGCTATCCATCGGCGAAGCCATTTGGGTAGGCATGGAGATTTTCTGCCTGCAACGTGCTTGCACCTATGAGAAAGACATCAACTTCAAGCCGGGTGCCACAACCAAGGATATGCTCAAAACCATCTGCATCCAACTCATCTGTTTCTATGTGGGTCTTAACCTCCTGCGTTTTGAGTTGCACGATAGCACAATGTGGAAATTCTGGATCTTCACCCAGGTTCTTATCACAATCGTTCCCGGTCTGGTGATGGAAGCACGCCATACGCGCAAAGGTTATAGCCTTTGGCTGCATATCGTTCTGATCTGCGTGGCATTGGTTTCCTTCAACCCGTGGTGCAACATGTGGCTGGCTATCGCTCCGGATTTCTTCTCGCTTGAAGCGAACCCGTGGTATTATATCATGGGTGTGGTCTGTCTGTATTTCTCCATCCGTGGATTGGTGCAATATCTCCAACTGCCGGAGAAGAAATAACTGTTTCTTGCAGAATTTATTAGCCACTGACTCTTGCAGAGCCGGTGGCTTTTCTTTTATATCCACCTACGGTCTGCCATTTTTCTTCGTCGTTTGTGCGCCCTGACCAAGCAGGTGCGCCCGGTGCTATGCTGTCCAGAAGGCATTTATTTGGGAAAATGGTGTGTTTTGATTAGAATATGAGCGATTTATTTGCATATGTGCAAAATTTTTAGTAATTTTGCGGTCGTTTTCAAGGAGATATACGTATTATGGAAATCAAACCATTTAATCAAGGTAATATAGACCTCGTTGCTGAGATGGCAGAGGGCGTGTGGGGAAAAAATCAAGGTGCGCACGGTTCAGCAGTCGCCCGTATCTTTTGTCAACATCTGACAAGATACTACCTGTATTCTGCTGACCTTGCTCTGCAGGCAGAGGACGAAGATGGTATACAAGCCATCGCTTTTGCATGGCTGCCCGGTGAGACGAACAGTGCTGCCACGTGGCTTAGAAACCAACTGCCTGCCGTGACAGATGATGAGCAACAGAAACTTCTAACCAACGAGCGATACCTAATGCGGACTGATGAAGAACTTCTGTCAAAGATGCTGCCCAACTCGGCAAAGCTCTCTTTCTTCATCAGCAAAAAAAAGGGTTATGGTACGCCTGTGTTAAACGCACTAATAGAGCGATTACGGAAACGTGGCATAGAGTGGCTATATCTCTGGACAGACAGCTCATGTAATTGGCAGTACTATCCAAAACATGGTTTTGAGTTTGTAGGAGAAGGAAAAGTGCCGGAGTTTAGCACGGATAAAGAGGAGTACACCAATCAAATATACCGCAAACACATCAAGATATAACATACGGAGTAAGTCCGACAAGCCGTCAGGTCGTAAAGACACTGGCGGTTTTTTCTTTTATACTTACCTACGGTCTGCCGATTTTCTGCCACGTTTGTTCGCCCTGACCATGCAGCTGCGCCCTACACTCTACCTGCCGGTGGCTGCATCTACCTCCGGTGGGTGACTACAGCCCTTTGCTGTATCGGCTGACATCTGCACTCTGCGGGCGTCCGGCTTTGCAGGGGTTCACAAGTTCCGCATTGTTACACAATACCGTAGCCCTTCCAAATCCTAACGCGGGTGAAAGATTTTAATGTGACCCCCTTCGAAGGTACGTTATAAATCCTGCAAATGGCAAATTTATGTAAGAAAATTTGCATATATCAAAAAAAATGCGTATCTTTGCACTCGATTTCAAAAGTGTTCTTTTTCCCGTTTGGAGCAACCGCTTGTGGCCGTACATTCCAATGTCCTACAACAGACCACTCCGCCCCGCTACCGCCTCGACCTAAAATCGAGGTTTTATAAGACCTAATAGCATCCAAAAGCGCGTGATTAGCGCGTGATAACCTGGTGGTTACCGCGTCATTAGCACGTCGTTCGTATAACATAAACGAGAGGAAGAGGGCCTGAAAGTATCCGCCAAGTTTGGCGAATCAAACCCATATATTATACTACAAAAACTGTGCCATTCTATGACAAAAGTTAAGTTACATGCACCCGTGGCAGAAATGCACGGAGAATTTGAGAAAAATAGCGGAATTATCATGCGCCAAAAGAAGTATCGCGCACCCAACGGCGCGGTCCTCAAAGTCGGCGTTCAGGAGTCCTACAAAGTAGCCTATCCGCGCGATTTTGACAGAACACCCGCGAAAGGCGCCGAACTTGCCAATATGCGCTCTTTTGGCGAAGTCAGCCGGATGACAACCGAAATCATCCGTTCCGAGCGCTATACCGCCGAAGAACTCGCCACAATGACACCCGAAGAGCGCGCGCATATAGCCGAACTCCGCCTCCGGCTGGAGAACTATCGTACCCGTTTCTATGCCCAGTTCAAGAAACCCGACCCGGAAGCACCTTTCGAGAAAAAACTGCGTCCCGGAGCATCCAAACTCTACCGGAAGCAGTACTCCAAACTCGACACATTCATCCAAGCCCTCCTTCGCCAAAAAACAGCAATAAACA
>JAFSLP010000004.1 GCA_017448345.1 Paludibacteraceae bacterium
ACGGCAAACAAATGTACAAAAAATATGTCAAAGAACCAAATGTATAATAAAAATTTTAAACGTTTAACAACTCAAAAGTGTAAACGATCTCGTGATACAAAAGTGTAAACGATCTCGTGATACACGGCAGTTAATTTTTAATTTTTAATTATTTCCTGACTCCGTGGTGATACCCTCCTCCTGAAATACTATTCCGATACCATTGCATTACCACTACGCAGGGTTCGAGGTTAATTTGTCCAAAAATAGTAAAGCGAGGGTACGGTGACGTACGCAGTGCGAACGAGATGTATTCCCGGCGGGATGGAAGGGGGAGGGGAGGGAATTATAAGATACCCCTGCCCGAAAAAAAGAGGAGTCGCACTCCGTCGTCTGGTCCGAGAGTCTGTAACAAAAAACGCCCGAAGGACGTTTTTTCTTGTGTATGTCATTTTTTTGTTGTACCTTTGCAGGCGGAATTATTACAGGTATCATGAACACACAGAGAAGAACATTTTTTCTATTCCTCGCCCTTCTTTTTCTATGGTCGGGCTGTATTCATCGCGAGCCTCAATACCGCATCGGTGTGAGCCAGTGTCTGGATGATGCGTGGCGCCAGAAGATGAATTACGAGATGGAGCGCGAATTGCTGCTTCATCCGGAGATGTCGCTCAATACGCGCATTGCCTACGGGAGCAACGAGCTGCAATGCGCGCAGATAGACAGTTTCATCCTCGAGCGGGTTGATTTGCTGATAGTCAGCCCCAACGAGGCGGAAAATGTCAAGCCGGCAGTGACGCGTGCGTACCGCGCCGGTATCCCCGTCATCGTAGCCGACCGCCGCGTGACCGGCGACGAATGGACCGCTTTCATCGGAGGCGACAACTACAAAGTAGGGCAACTGATGGCGGAATGGATTAAAGGACAAAGGGACAAAGGACAAAGGACAACGGTCTTCACGGTACTGGAGGTAGCCGGTTTGCCGGGTTCGACGCCTGCCACGCTGCGCCACAAGGGGATGATGGAAGGACTTGGCTATGGAGAAGGGATGAGGGATGATATAACGGTAAAGACGGTCATGGGCAGCTGGTTCCGGGAAAACGCCTTCACGGTGGTGTCAGAGTACTTGGAAGACCACGGCGACGTAGATGTCATCGTGGCTCATAACGACCTGATGGCTATCGGAGCTGCAGAGGCGGTCAGCAAGAGTGCCAGTTATCAGGGACGGCATATCCCCATCATGGGTGTGGACGGTATCAAGCCCGGGCTGCAGGCTATCGTGGAAGGCAAAATCGACTGCTCTGCCACCTACTCCTCGCACGGAGACATGGTGATAGCTACTGCGGCGCAGATTCTGCATGGCGAGCCGTACAAACGGGATACGGTACTGGAGACGACGATGATTGATGCTACCGCGGCGTACCCGATGCTCGGGCAGTACGATGCCATCATGCGTGACCTTGAGACGCTCCATATTGTCAAGACACAAACGGAAAGCAAATGGAAACAACTGCGGACAGGCAGGATTCTTTTAGTAGCAGGAATAGCGGTGTTCTTCTGTCTTTTCCTACTTGCGCTGACTTACATCATTTTCCGCCAGCGGAACTTGCAGCGTGAGATCAGCAATGAGATATTACCGCAGCTGGAGGACATGCAGGAGGCTATTCTGCTGAGCCGCAAGGACGAGGCGTTTGCGCAACGCCTTAGACAAGTGGTGGAAGCGCACCTGAGCGACCCGAACCTGAATGTGGAATATCTGAGCAGTATGCTGCAACTGAGCCGCACGCAGCTCTTCCGCCGCGTGAAAGCCGTAACGGGCAAAGGACCGCTGGATTATATCCGCGAACGCCGTCTGATACGCGCCGACCAGCTGCTGCACACCACCGACATGACCGTCCAGCAAGTCTCGCTGGAACTATGTTTCTCCAGCCCCGGATATTTCACCAAATGTTATAAAGATTACTTCGGTCATCTGCCCAGTGTGCGCTGAGATGAAACATGAGTGAATAATAAAAATGTTGCGAAATATGTACCATTTGTTGCAGTGAAACATCAGTAGTATATTTTGCAACATCTTTTTTTGCGGATGTGCAAAAATGCGCGTACCTTTGCAGCGGGATTTGGAAACTCCAAGTTCCATTGTATTGTTCAATTCATAAAATTACCATGAGAAACAAGAGACATATTCTGACGTCTTTTTTAGTGATGTTATTCTCCGCGACAACACTGCATGCACAAATTACAGCGTCCGGTACGGTGGTTGAGTCCTCAACCGGCGAACCGGTCATCGGTGCATCAGTGCTGGAAGAAGGTACGACGAATGGTACCATTACGGATTACGACGGCCATTTCCAATTAACGGTGTCTCCAGATGCACGGCTGGTTATTTCTTACGTTGGATACAAGCCGCAGCAGCTGGCTCCTTCCGCCGGTATGATTGTAAAATTAGCGGAAGACAGTGAGGTATTGGAAGAAGTGGTTGTGACCGGTTATACGGCTCAACGCAAAGCAGATTTGACAGGAGCTGTTGCCGTCTTGGACATGTCCAAGGTGTCCACAGAGAGCAACGCAAATATGGTGCAATCGCTGCAGGGACGTCTGCCGGGCGTACAAATCATTACTGATGCAGCTCCCGGAGCAGGCGGAGCAGCTATCCGAATCCGTGGTATGGGTACAATGAACTCATGCGAGCCGTTATATATCATCGACGGAGTCCCATCCCAAGAGAACCTGAACTCGCTGAACCCTGCGGATATTGAGTCCATCCAAGTACTGAAGGATGCGGCTTCGGCTTCTATCTATGGTTCCCGCGCCGCCAATGGCGTAGTCATCATCACTACCAAGAACGCAAAAGGAGAGAAACTCAATGTGAATATAGGTTATTCCGCCACGGCTCAGACCATAGCCCGTACATACAAGATGCTCAGTGCCGAGCAATGGGGCGAGGCATATTGGCAAGCCTATCAGAATGCAGGAATGGTGCCGTCTCATCCTTTCTATTCCGAATACAACGGAAAAGTCAGTCTGTTGCCCTATCTGGATGATGAGGGCAAAGTGCATGCAGCCAATACGGACTGGCAGGACGAGGTTTATCGTACGGCATGGACGCATAACGTGAATGCGAATGTGTCTCTGAACACCAAATCGGGCGGTGTACTTTTCTCCGGTAACTACATGAACCAGCAAGGATCCATCAAACAGACATACTATGAGCGATATTCGGCACGTTTGAATTCGAATTTCAATATCGGCAAATGGGTCAAAGTAGGCGAAAACCTGATGGTAGCTAAATGGAAGAGCAACGGTTTCGGTACCAATTCAGACGGCGGCATCCCCTTTACCGCCATGCGCCAACATCCGGCAATTCCCGTATATGACAGTGAGGGCCATTTCACGAGTCCGCTGCTGCTTGCCAATTCGGATATCGCCAATCCGGTACACGTATTGTCGAACGGAAAGGACAACACATCCGACTCATGGCGTATCTTCGGCAATGCATATCTGGAGATTAATCCGTGGGTGAAAGGTCTGACAGTGAAGACTAATATCGGTATCGAGCATATCCAGTACTTCAATGACAATCTCAACCGGCGTCTGAACGCTTCGGATGTAGCATCCGTAGGAAGGGATTACGGAACGGGAGACACATGGACATGGACCAACACCATCAACTATAACAATGTATTCAAGGACAAACATCATGTCGGTGCATTGTTCGGAACGGAGGCTATCGGGTACAAGTACCAGTCAATAGGTGCCTCACGTCAATCCTATATATTTGAGACGGAGCATTTCATGACTCTTGATGCCGGGGACCGTTCCACGGCGACCAACGGAGGTGCCAAACAGACATGGGCACTGTTCTCCATCTTTGCCAAAGCGGATTACAACTATGCGGACCGCTATCTAATCAGTGCAACACTCCGCCGTGACGCCACCTCCCGTCTCGCCAAAGAAAACAATGCCGGCATCTTCCCTGCCGTATCGGCGGCATGGCGTATGACAGCGGAACCGTTCTTCCCTGAAAACGAATGGGTGACAGATGCAAAAATCCGTGTCAGTTGGGGTCAGAACGGTAATGCCGCTATCAGTAATAACTATGCTTCATATAGTACATACGTATATGCGGGCAACGCATACTATGACCTGAGCGGCAGCAACGGGACTCCCATAGCCGGTATCGCCTTGGCTTCGACAGGAAATAAGAACCTGCGGTGGGAAACCACCTCACAAACCAATGTGGGGTTGGATTTAGGTTTGTTCAACAACTCACTGACAATCAATCTAGACTGGTATCTGAAAGACACCAAAGACATGATTACGGCACCTCCAGTACTTTCCACTGCCGGAGAAGGAGCAGCCTATCTTGCCAATACAGGTGACATGCGTAATATGGGTTTTGAAGTGAATGTGAATTATAACAGCCCTAATTACCATGGCTTCTCATGGTCCGGAAATTTCAATTTAGGTCACTATAAAAACAAAGTGGTCAAACTCAACGACTTCGTCAATTCCATAGGCGGTGATGTCCGTCTGATGGAAGGTCAGCCGATGGGTGTATATTACGGCTATGTGGCAGACGGGATCTTCAGTACAATGGAAGAAGTTGCGAACCATGCCGAGCAGGCAGGAAAGGGTCTGGGACGTATCCGCTACCGTGATATAGACGGCAACGGTCTTATTGACGAGAAAGACCAATGTATCATCGGCAATCCGAACCCCAACGTATCCATGGGTTTGAATCTGGATTTCAAGTACAAAGGTTTGAGTTTGTCCATGTTCTTCTATTCGGAGTTAGGATTTGACATCATCAACTCGACCAAACGCCAATTGCAGTTTATGAGTTATGGAGACCGTAGTTCGAACCGGAGCGTGGATATCCTGAATGCATGGTCTCCGTCTAATCCGGATGCTACTATTCCGGCTATCAGCGCCACTGATGTGAACAACGAAGTGCGTATGTCCACCTATTATGTGGAAAACGGCAGTTATCTGAAACTGAAGAACCTGAAACTGGCTTATGACCTGCCTAAGAAAATTCTCAAACCATGGCATTGCCAAGGTATGAATATTTTTGCACAGGTAGAAAATGTATTCACCATCACGCGTTATTCAGGTCTTGATCCGGAACTTCCGTTGGGAGGATACGGCGCACGTGTGGATAACGGTCCCTATCCGCGCAGCCGTAATTTCATGCTTGGATTAAATTTAAGTTTTTAACATTTGATAGCATCAATTATGAAATCTAACAAAATAACAGCCTTTGTACTGTGTACATTACTCCTTTGTACTTCGTGCGACAATCTGCTTGATCAGGCTCCCTATGGTGCTTTTACGGCTGACCAATTGGATGACCAGTCGGTAGAGGGATTGCTGGCAGCGGCATACGCCGGTCTGAACGCACACTATTTCGGCAATAACGAGGCGTTTGCCGGACCGAGTACCAACTGGATTTTCGATGTCCGTTCCGATGACGCCTACAAAGGCGGCGGTGCTGTTACCATGGAGGCGAATATCCACCAACTGGAGATAGGCGTCATCAATAGTGACAACGTCAGTCTGGAGAACAAATGGCAGAATGATTTCTACGGAATCACACGCGTGCACAAAGCGATGAAAGCATTGGACGAAATAGAGGACATCTCCCATCGTGAACAAATGATGGGTGAGTTGACCATTTTGCGTTCGTGGTTCTATTTCGACATGGTGCGAATCTTCAAACATGTGCCTTATTTCCACTATACCGATGATCCGAGTGCCGTCAGAAATGACGTCTATACCCAAGACAGCATCATGCGCATGCTCCAGAAAGACTTGGCGGTTGCCTATGAGACGATGGAAGAGGAGTCACTTTCGCCGGCACGTTTCAACCGCTATACAGCAGCTGCATTGATGGCAAAAATCAGCGCGCAAATCAGCGACTGGCCCAATGTGGAGAAATATGCAGAAATCGTTATTCAATCCGGACGTTACGAACTGTATCCGAATTATCTGGACATGTCCAAGATAGAGAATGACAATCTCTATGAATCCATCATCGCCCTGCAATGCGTGGTAACCAGTGATTTCGGTCAGGTGAACTGGTCTAATCTGCTCAACACCACTTACTCGGAGGGCAATCTGTACGGCACGGGAGATGATTTCTTCATTGCCTCCCAAAACTTGGCAGACTGCTTCCGCACGGACGCCAACGGTCTGCCGTATCTGGATGAATCGTTGGCACCGTCAGGCGACGGCAACCGGATGAACGGCGGTTATCGCGGCAACATGGATCCGCGTGTCGATTTCACGATGGCACGCCTCGGCTTGCCTTTCCGTGGACATCTGTACACCCGCAGGTGGTGCCGTGCGTACGACACCTACGGCGAGTTCAGCGGCAAGAAATGGCTTGTAGAGCCGGAGAACGATCAGATGGTGAGAGGTTTCCCATGGGGAGCCAGCAACCTCAATTTCATCTTCCTCCGATATGCGGATATTATCCTGCTATATGCCGAGGCACTGATAGAGCAGAACAAGAATCTGGATGTTGCCCGTCAATATATCAACATGATTCGCGAGAAAGCCGCCCGTTCGGTGGATCCATACTACTCTCCTGTAGATGTCAATCCGATGATCAGCACCTATAAAGTAGGGGAATACCTCTCCGCCGGATGGACCCAAGACTATGCACGCAAAGCGGTGCGTATGGAACGCCGTCTGGAACTGGCAATGGAAGGACACCGCTGGTTTGACCTCTGCCGATGGGGAATAGCGGTAGAAACCATGAACGAGTATTACAGGACCGAATCGGAGCTTCGCTCATATCTGCGCGGTGCCTCACTATCCCCTGAGAATGTATATATGCCTACACCTATTGACGAGGTGCGGACGGCAGACGGATTGTATAAATAGTCGAAAGGTGAAAGGTGAAAAAGATACTATTATGAAAAACTATGTATTATTAATGATTGCGCTGGTAGCGGGATGGTTGGTTTCGTGTAATACGATAGAGCCGGAGATGTCTGCCAGTGCCAATAAAAAGAAAGTGTATAACCTGCGTTACACCAACGAAGGCAGAACCGTTCATCTGACATGGAACATAGATGCCGATTCCACGATGTGCGGTGTGCAGATTGCCCGCAACGGTGAGAACCCGGTAGATGTGGACAGCCTGATTACGTCCTATACCGTCAAACACGTTACTCCGAATCAGGATGTCCTCTATACGGTCAAAATCCGATATAATGACTCCATCGTCTCCGAAGGTGTCTCTGTCCGCGTGCATGTCAACTACGATTTGCCGGTTTATGCGGGTTATGTGATGAGTGTAGGTTCGATTGCGGAGCTGCCGGACGATGACGAGCGGGCGGCAGCCGAATGGTTCGACAGGACTTATGTGCAGCAGAACAGAGGTCGTTTCATCCCTATCGGGGAAGTAGGCAATGTCAATCTGGACGAGGTGGCATGCCTTTGGGTGCATATCGACCGTCAGGGTATGCCGATAGGGTGGCAGAACCTCACCGGCGGTTTCAGCGACCCCGCTTTTATTGCTAACCTCAAAGGGTATGTAGCAGAAGGCGGTAATCTGTATCTGTCCGTGCATGCCACACAACTGTTAGTGGCTATCGGGCGTATCACCGAGGCGCAACGCCCCAATGAGGTATCGACGGGTCAAGGAGGATGGGGACCGGATGTATGGACGATGAATGCATACCTCGGTGCCGGATCGGAACCCAGTTACGACCGTCGTGGTTATTCTTTCTTCGAGGGAATGAAACTGGATGTCTATAACAACTATGAGTACACCTCATTCCCGATGATTTCCGCCGGTGTCCGCGAGGATCACAACTGCATATGGAACCTCTCGGATATCAAGTTTACTTCCGGCTCCGACAAAATCAGAGGCTGGGAGCTGGCAACCAAATCAACCGCGCTGGCTACTTGGGGACAGAACACCGAGTTGAACCATATCGGACTGGTTGATTTCGCCATATCAGGCGACTACAGAGGCCGTATCGTGGCGATGGGATTGGGATGTTATGAATGGGCGCAGCAGGACGGCAACGCCTTCCAGTACCAGATAGAGAAACTGACAGAGAACATTATTGAAGCATTGCGTAAATGATAATCGACAAAATGACATATACCCCTTTTGTACATCGTGCATTTTCCCTTTGTACTTTATTTCTTGTTCCTTTGTACCTTTCCGCACAGGTATATATGCCTCTTGAGATACAGAACGGCATGACGCGGGAGATGACAAGCGGGACACAGGTTCCTGTACACGGTTGCCGCACACCGGTCAGTATCCCTGCTGCGGTGGGAAACGGCTTCCGTACGGACGGGTATTCCAGTTATATCGAAATGCCTATCAACGGCCTGATTAAAAACAATGCCTTGGGTGTGAACATGAAGGACTCGGTCGTGTCCACACTGACCATCAGTTTCTGGTGCGCCATTGAGACATACCCGATGATGACAACGGGTACCATGAGTCCCGCCTATCAGCTGTACACGGATATTTTAGGCAATATTGATGACAAGAAACATACCGGCTTCGCCTTTCAACTGAGCAATCAGGGACGGTTCCGCTTCCGCTGCTATTCAAGCGGCTGGGAAGTGACGTGCGATGGCGGTGACGCCAAACTATGGTGGAACCAATGGCACCATCTTGTAGCAACGATTGACGGCTATAATCAGGAGATTCATTTTTATGACAACGGCGTGGAAGTAGCGGGAACGGGCTGTATGTACGATGCCACTATCGGAGAAAAGAATCTGATGATAGGCAGGAGCGTCAATGATACGGTGATGGACGGCATGTTCAACCTCAATTATTTCAACGGTATCATAGACGAAGTGCGTATTGACACAGGTATCTGGACAATGAGTGCCATCGCCGAGAACATACCTCAACATGAGGTGGATTTTAATATTCCCATGGAGGCGTATGCGGAGGATTTGTGCCGTCCACGCTACCATGGCATGCCCTCGCAAGGCTGGACCAACGAATCGCACGGGATGGCATACAGCGACGGCAAATACCATGTATTCTTCCAAAAAAACGGTAATGGACCTTACATGGCACGTTTGCATTGGGGACATATCTCTTCGCCGGACTTATGCCACTGGCATGAGGACGTGGTGGCACTGATGCCTGATCAGGACTATGACATCAAAGGCTGCTGGTCCGGCTGTATCGTGCGCGACGACGAGATAACAGGCGGCGAACCTTGGGCGCTCTATTCCGCTATCGGCAACCGGGAGTCGTTCAATCCTCTCAACCCTGACGACGGCAGTCACTGCGAGTTGATGTTCGCCTCGCCGAAAGATCCAGCGCTCAAATACTGGCACAAACAAGCGCAACCCGGTATATGCTGCTCATTCCGGGAGGACTTCCGCGACCCCTATTTCTTCCGCGCCAACGGCAGACCTTACATCATTGCCGGGTGCAGCAATAACGGATTGGGCATAGCTACGCTTCATCGCTACGAAGGGGACAACCGCTGGAGCAGTGACGGTGACATATTCTTCAGCGAAGGACCGTTAGCCGATGCCGGTAATTTCTGGGAGATGCCGAATGTCACTCCTTTCGGGGACAACCGCTGGGTTTTCACCTGCACTCCTATGTCCACCTCATACGGCGTGCGCTGCCTCTATTGGGTAGGCGGCATAGACGGTGCCGGGCATTTCAATCCATGGCAGGGACCGCAAACGGTTGAACTGCCGGGTATGGCAAAGGACGGTTTCGGTCTTCTTTCGCCTACTATTCTTCAGAAAGACGGCAAGACGATAGTACTGGGTATCGTACCCGACAAAGCCAGCACTACGCTCAACTATACAGCGGGGTACGCACACCTCTATTCGTTCCCCAGAGAGTGGCGGCTGGACGGTGCAGGAAACCTTTGCCAGTCTCCGTTCGAAGGGCTGTTTGCGCTCCGCACACCGGAGCGTATCGTAAAATCCTCGCTGGATGTCAAGGAAGATACAGTCATCAATCTGGCTCCGGTAGAGGGACGGTCCGTCGAACTCTGTACCTCTTTTGTAATCGGTGAGGCACAGGTGGGCTTTACACTTCTCAAGAACTCATACGGCGGCATGAACGTCTATATCGACCCGACAGAGCAGAAACTGGTTGTGGACATGACCTCTATCGGTCGCCGTGCCAATGACATCGGTGTGTTTGACGGCGTTTACAGCAGTATCATCCCTTCGGGGTTGGTACAAGGAGAGACCTGCAAGCTGGATGTGTTCTTCGACCATTCGATTCTCGATATTTTCGTCAATGACCGCTATGCCACTTCCATCCGCGTTTTCCCCTATGACTATTCAGCCAACGGCTGCGAGTTCTACGTGGAGGGCGGCGAGGCGAAAATAACCTCCGTGCAGGCATACGGTCTTGGTGAGATAACCCACTACTCCAAAGCCCAGTCCGTTGAGCCCCCGCAGGACGAGTCCGCTCTGGTCATCAAGGGACGACAGGTCTATTATGACACCGCCTACCCCTCAATACTCCGCGTCTATGACAACATGGGACGTTTGCTGCAGGCACAGCAGGTGCAAGGGACAGGGACGATGACCATTGCTGACAAGGGCTATGTGCTTGTCAGCATAGAAAACGCAGTTCAACATTTCACAAAATCCGCAATGATATTATGACCAACAAACTGTCACTAATCACCATGGTGCTTGGGACATTGTCCCTTTGTACCTTCTTCAGTGCCTGCCAACCGGCGGTTACCCCGGAGGAGCCGGAGAAGCCGGAGCCTACCGATTCCATATGGGAGAACCCTACCGATTTACCTGTCGCAAGGGAGGATCAGATTGCTTTTCTCTCGCTCTACTCCACGCCAGAACAACTGATAGCGGAGGGCGATGATGATGAGGCTTGTGCGTGGATATGGATGCACGAGACATTCCCCGATGTCCAGTTCCTGCCCTTTGAGCAGATCAGACCGCATACGCTGGATTCTATCCGTGTCCTGTTCTGGCTGCGGGATGTGGAGACCGGCAGGATAGAGGATGTCACCACCATTCCAGAACCGGCAATGGCTGTAGCCGAAGAGATAACCGAGTGGTACATAGCCGGAGGCAATATCATCTTATGGGGTCATGCCGTACTGTATATCGAGGCATTGGGCAGACTGCCGGAAGGCACCTACACCTCCCCGAAACATGACTTGGCTTGCGGTTGCGGCGCCGGACATCTCGACCTCGGGCACTGGCTGATGTCGGTGCAACTGTTTCCCGGCGGAAAATTCAAAAAAGACCATTCCACCCATCCGCTCTTCAAGGGCATTCCAATCTATACGGATAACAATATCCGGGGGTTCATGGTGAAGGGTCCGGGATGGACGGAGGACCACAACTGCGTCTTCTTCAATTATCCGTCCGAGATAACAGGACGCAGTTGGCAGGCAGAGATATGCTATACGCTGCTCAAGGATTATTACGGTATCACCCCTCTGGCTACATGGGATTCGCAAATATCTTGGGTCTCGCAACTGAATGTATATGAGTTGAAACGCGGCAATACCGATTATCATGGCAGAGCCCTCTGTATCGGCAACGGCGGATGCGAGTTTACCATGAAGAATTTCCGTCAGACAGGCACGGACGGCGAGGGACACCCGGTTTATGAGACCTCGGCTGACCTCTCGGTGCATCCGCACAATAACATCTATCAGGATAATATATTACTTATGGCGCGCAACGCCGTCAATTATATGCGAAATGGAAACGAATAATCACAAATTTGTACTTTGTGCCTTGTACATTGTACTGGGTACTTTGTTCACCGCTTGTACGGGACCGGTCACACCAGAGGAACCGGTCATCCCTCCGGTAGAGGAAGATACCACCCGTGTGGATACCGCCACCGTAGTAGTATCCCCCACCACCCGTCCTGAGCTCTATCGCCCGCAGGTGCATTACACTCCCCATCACAACTGGAGCAACGACCCGAACGGACTGTTCTACAAAGACGGTGTCTGGAATCTGTACTATCAGTTCAACCCCAACGGCATAGAGTGCGACTTCGGCGGTATGAGTTGGGGACATGCCTCTTCCACCGACCTGATGCACTGGCAGGAGAAGAGTCCTGTGCTCTATCCTGACGGTATGGGTGCCATGTACTCGGGGTGCAGCGTGGTGGACAAAGATAACCGAGCCGGGTTCGGTAACGGAGCTGTGCTGGCGTATTACACCGCTTCCGGAGAAAAACAAGTCATCTGTCTTGCCATCAGCACCGATGGCGGAGAGACATTCTGGAAATATGAGCATAATCCCATCGTCCCCTCTACAGGACTGGTCAATTTCCGCGACCCGAAAGTGGTGTATGACCCCCATCGCGGACGATGGACCATGATGGTAGCCAAAGGCTGGGACCTCGGCATAGAAATCTGGCACAGTTATAACCTGATGCAGTGGGATTTCGACGGTATCTTCCGCGTCAATACCGAGCGTTGCAACATGAGTCAGTGGGAGTGCTGCGACCTGCTGTATTTCGAGCAGGCGGACAAATGGGTGGCAGTGGTCAGCATCAATCCCAACGGATATATCACCGGTTCATCGACGATGTATTTCGTCGGCTCGTTCGATGGTGTGACCTTTACCCCTGATGCCGACGACTATCCCCGATGGCTGGACTACGGAGCCGATTGCTATGCCGGTGTGACGTTTGACAATGCGCCCGACGGACGCAAGGTGATGATAGCATGGATGAACAACTGGGATTACGCTCCTGCCTGTCCGCCTTCGGCATGGAAGAGCGCATATACCCTGCCGCGTGAGCTGAGTCTGAAACAGATGGGAGGGCATTGGGTATTATGTTCTACGCCCGTCAGCGAGTTGGATAAGATTGCTTCTGCGTGGCATGATGCAGCTACAGGCATGGAGAATATAGGCGGCGACTATGCCGATGCATGGGAAGCCAAGATAACACTGTCCCTTGCCAACGATGCCACTATTACCCTGTCAAACAAATACGGAAACGAATATGTCATCCGTGTGAATGCACAGCAGCGCATCATCTATTGCGACCGTGGCGGCAGAACGGGAGAATTCAACTTCAGCACCCTCTTTGCCGTTCCGTCCATGAGCGCACCCATTGAAGGGAATGAACAGTATCTGACGCTTGATATCGTGGTGGACCAGAGCAGTGTCGAACTGTTTGCCGGAGAAGGAAGCACCTGTTTCACCAACACTGTCTATCCGCGCAGTATATACCGCAATATTACCGTGGACGGTATCGTGACGGAGATGAAAGTGCGTACTTTGGAAACTATCTGGAAACCATAATAGTATTTTAAAATTCAATTACAATGAGAAAGTCTTTTTTATTGTTGCTTGCCCTTGGCATCTGTATGATGTCGCAAGCCAAAGTGGCATTTCTGGTGCCGGCTGCTGATACCGACATCAACTCTATGCACTATGAGCACTATGTCACCAATGACAATGGCGTGCCCCGTCAGTTCGAGCAAAGCCCGGAACGGCGCGCATGGAACTGGTTCAACGAATGGTTTGTCGCTTCCGACGAAGGACGGTTTATCTGTTTCAACGACTTGGCGAATATCCCCTCGGACATCCATGCCATCTGGATTTATGTGGACCGTGTGGATTTTGGTACCACTGCCTTTGATGCTCTCTTTGCCGAGCATATCGGCGAGTTGCAGGCTTTCGTCAATAACGGCGGTTCCATCTTCCTCTGCAAACAAGCCACGCGTCTGGAGAAAGACCTTGTGGGTGCCACCGATGCCAACGGTCAGGTGATTGTGCCCGACTACAACGACGGCGGCTATCAGGGTGCCGCCACATGGGGTGTGGACTACCGCTTTGAGTTTCCCGATGACGTTGTATGGTCCAATGTGGAGCATCCTATGTTCAAATATGCTCCCTACAAAGACGACAACTATGCCGAGCTCATCTGGACGAACGGCGGCATGCTGACCGACCATAACTGCGGTATCGGCATCGGTGCGCTGGATATGGACAGCGTGAAGGATGTAAACGGTTTGACCGCATTCCAGAACCGCAACCACTGTAAAGTGCTCGGCTCTTGGGCTAACGGAGACGGATGTCATTACGGCGGAGCTATCGAGTTCCAACCCTATGCCAACCGCAAGGGTACCGTGATTACGATGGGTCTGGCAGCTTATTCGTGGATTAACAACAACGGCGGCAACGGCTGGGTGAACACACAGGTCATCACCCGTAGCACCCTCCGCTATCTGGAGAGTCTGCATGCCAATGCCGACAAGGCACCGGTAGCGTATCTGCTGCCCTCCTCCATTCCTTCGCTGGCAGGCTGGTACGGCGACGAACAGCCGGAGCATAATGCAGCGGTATGGTTCCGCGACACCTATGTAAAGACAGGAAAAGGACGTTTCGTCAACATGGAGGAACTGCCGGACCTTGTCGCGCAAGGAGTGACTACCCTCTGGGTGAACATCGAGCGTATCGGTATCTCTACGGAAGACGGACTGCTGCTCGACTATCCCGACAAACTGAAAGCCTACATCCAAGCGGGCGGTAATGTGCTGTTGACCAAACAAGCTACCTACCTGACCTATACGATGGGACGTATCGGCTATGCACCGGCATTCAACTCCTCGCCGGACTATACTACGGAAGACCTCGGGCAACTCCGCAGCATCCAGACAGTGATGGGTCTGAGCGACTGTGTGGCAGTGGAAGAAAGGCTGGACATGAGCGCACACCGTATCTTCAATAACATGCTCGGTTATTGGGACACCAAGAGTATGTTCTTCGTGGCTCCGGAGTGCAAGAAGACCTATGATTACTGCTCATGGACAGACTATCTCCGTGCAGGGGAAGAGGATACGCATTATGACAACTGCCTGCTGCAGCGTCTGCGTGATTTTGAGGCAGACTGGCACGCTACCGTGCTGGCAGGACAAGGCGGCATCGGTGATTATTGCCTGAGCAATATCGTTGAGTTCAATGCAACGGACGAGTGGAAAGGACGTATCCTCACCATCGGTTCCGCCGCCTACCAATGGGGCAGCAGCAACAACGGTGTGGAGCGCCGGAACATGACTACACTGACCGCCAACTGCCTCAGCTATCTGGCAGACGAAAAAGCGGAAGAAAACGTCTATACACGTCCGGTGACTACGCAGAAATACGGCACTATCTGTTTTGAATATGCCGTGGAAGCGGACAAGATTGAAGGTGCTGAGATGTACGAAATCCTCTCCTTTGACCCCACGGGTGACTCTGTCATTCTGACCAAGACAGACCATATGGAACCCGGCAAACCGTATATCTATTACGCTACGGCTTCGCAACTCCGGCTCCGTTACAGCGGCATGAAAGAGGAAGCCAAGAGCCATAACGGTCTCATCGGCTTTATCGGCTGGGAGGAGACGGACACGCACGCCGTGGAGGAAGGCAATTATGTAGTAGCCGATGATGCACTGCGGATGGTAGATATACATAATCCTGTCGTGCTGTCACCACGCTACGCCTATGTGAACGCAGAAGAGATACCCGCTTATACCGAAATGCCGGGTACAGCATACAAGCTGATGAAGATTTTCAAGGCTGCTCCTTCGGCAGTAGATCAGGTGGAGAGTACCGGTATGCAGACCGGTATATATGACCTGCTGGGACGCAAAGTGCTTGCTCCGCAGACTTCGGGCATATATATCATCAATGGCAAGAAGACCGTAGTGACTATTCCCTGATAAGGTAAAATTGTTGCGAAATATGCCATTCGTGTTGCGTTGCAACGCTAGTGGTATATTTTGCAACATAATTATTTGCGCACGTGCGCATAAAGTGCTACCTTTGCGCAGCAAATTAATTTTTAACTCAAAATTTAATAACATGAAAAAGATTCTTTCCTTATTTCTCGCCTTACTGACAGTTTCAGTAATGAATGCCAAAGTGGCTTTCTTGGTGCCGGCGAACAACACAAGCCGCGAGTCGCTTGCCTCTTTTGAAATAGACGGAGCGGCACAAGATCCGGAGAAACGAGCCTATGATTGGTTTAACACTAACTTTGTGGAGCCGGGCAATGGTCAGTTCATCTGTTTGGACGATTTAAACAGCATGCCTAACGATGTGTATGCCATCTGGATTTATGTGGACCGTGTTGGCTTTGACGCAGGGCAATTTGATGCTTTGTTTACAAGTCACATTAGTGAGTTGCAAGCTTTCGTTAATGCGGGCGGTAACCTCTTCCTCTGTAAGCAGGCTACCCGTTTGGAGAAAGACCTTGTAGGAGCTACCGATGGTCAGAGTAGTGAGCCAGGAACGGGTAATGTGATTATCCCGGACTACAATCATAACAATATTAATGAACCTGCCACGTGGGCTGTAGATTTTCGATTTGAGTTACCGGATGATTGGCAACATCGAGGAGGTCATGCTATCTATGCCAATGTTCCTCATAGAAATGAGAATGAAGCGGAATTGATTTGGACAAGCGGAAGAAAACTGACAAACAATAATTGTGGCATCGGTATTGGAACAATGGGGATGAATGATATTTGGGACAAAGATCGTTTCCATGCTTTCGAAACTCGTAATAACTGTCAGGTTCTTGGAGGTTGGGCGAATGGTGATGGCTGCCACTATGGCGGTGTCATTGAGTTCTTTCCTACAGGCAACCGCAAAGGTACTGTTCTCATGCTTGGTCTCGCAGCATATCAGTGGATTAACAACAATGCCGGCAATGGTTGGGAAAACACACAAAAGATTACACAAAATGTATTGGAATATTTAGGTGCCAATCCCAATCTTCACTGGAACGAAGAAACTATTCCGACCTCCGGTGTGATTAACGAGCAGCATATTATGACCGCTTCGGCTAACGCAGGATATACGGTAAGATACTATCCCAATACAGACGTTGAAATCGCTAATATCGGAGAGGCAGACGGAAATATCTATTTTAACTATTTTGGTACTGCAACGTTCCGTGCAGAGGCTGAAGGTGATGGATGGACATTACCAAAAAATAAATATGTCATCTACTCCCCGGAAATAACCATTACAGGCGGTACGGATGCCAATCCGCGATATGCCTATGTATTGCCATACTCGATGCACACCATGGCGAACTATGACAACGAAGAAGGTCTCCGTCCTGACTTTGAGGCAGCCGCTTGGTTCTACCAGCAGTTTATCGTAGATGAGGTCGGTGGTAAACACGGCTGTTTCGTTCGTCCGTCAGATTTAGCTTCATTGAATCCCGCCATCAAAGTCCTCTGGATTCACAATGACCATGTAGGCAAAGACTCGCAAGAGTATTACAACGACCTTGGCGATGATACGTTCCGCGATAACCTCAGCTCTTTCATTGCCGACGGCGGAAAGGTGTTTGTCTCCAAGCAGGCGACCCGTCTTATCGGTGACCTCGGACGCGCTTCCTATCCTGCCTACCAAAACGGCGGATATGGCGACCGTGGACCATGGCGTGTAGGAAACACTTGGAATCTGGATGGCGAATTTATAGACCATAGTACCCATGCCGTGTATGCCAATATAGGCACGAATACCGAGATTATGGCGGAAGGTCGGCATACAGACAACAACTGCATCTATAATAATGATATGTTAGGTTGGACAGGGAATCGGGATCCACAAAAACTACATGATTTTGAGACCGCCAACAACTGCCTCATTTTAGGCACATGGGGACATGATAATAATGTACTGGAATGTGTCGGATTCGTAGAGTTTTACCCGCAGAACACCACAGAAGGAACGATTATAGCCATGGGTCTGGCGGCATTCCACTGGGCAAACCCGACGGATGCCATCAAAACGCTCACACGCGACATACTCTACTATCTGAATATAGAAGAAACGCCCTTATTTACTTGGGTTAATGCACCGGCTGACGGAAGTGTAGGCACAGAACAGTTTGTGAATGTGGAGCACAAGGACAGTGAAATCCATTGGACCAGCAGTGACAACGATGTAGTGGAGATAGTTGATGATCCCGAACATCCCGGTGACCCCGAATACAAGAAACTGATCCTCAAAGCAGCAGGCACAGTAACCATCACCGCAACACGCACGGGTGACGGCTATAAGATTCCGAAAAACGTGAAAAGTCCGACTCACGCAACCCAAACGATTACCGTTACCAACGGATACACCCGTAACGGTCTGTTGCAGGATTACTACTACACTGTTTGCCTGCCCAAAGGTGCCGTTTCCTATACCGGTGCGGAGATGTTCAAAATAGCCGACAAGACTGCTAACAATGACATCGTAATAGAAGAAGTAGATGATATGGAAGCCGGGATTCCGTATATCTTCTTGGCTACGGCAGAGCAACTCAATGTGGTCTATGATAACAATGATCCTGTAGCGGCACAAAGTGACAACGGACTCGTCGGATATATCGGAACCGAAGCATTGGAACTATCGGCAAATGAAAACTACTATATCTTGGCAAAGAACCAGAT
This sequence comes from Paludibacteraceae bacterium, assembly GCA_017448345.1. GTDB lineage: Bacteria > Bacteroidota > Bacteroidia > Bacteroidales > Paludibacteraceae > Colicola. The sequence continues at coordinate 18,402 of JAFSLP010000004.1, forward strand.
TTGGCAGGTAGATCAGACTGCAACTGTTCCTTCCAACCGCGCGTACATAGATATGAGTGCTATCCATCCGAAGACTCCTGCGCCCGGCAAAAAGCGCTATGTTATTAGCAGTCAGCATACCGCTACAGGAATTGAGGGGACAAACGCCAATGAGTCCTCAAAAGCGAAAAAGATAGTTCGTGACGGGCAATTGCTGATTAAGCAGGGCGAACATGTGTACAATGCACAGGGACAAATCATAAAATAATGGATAACAGCTGATAGAAAGGAAAAACACTATGAAACGCATGTATAATCAACCACAAGTATCCGTAGCACAAATCGCTATGACTGTTTCTCTTTTGGCTGGCAGCGGCAGTCCTACACAAAGAACCATCATTACGAATGGAGGTACTATCTCTGCGGGGGGAGAAACTGAAGCTTGGTAAGTGATAACAAACCGACTTTATTGTCTATTGTTGCTTACCGTCCGTAACAAGAAAACAGACACGCGAACAATCGCGTGTCTGTTTTTTTGTGGCTTCTTGCTGACAAAATCCGCCAAACTTGGCGGATGCATAAGGCGCGGGCGCCACCATATTGCAATTGTACACGAGACCGGAAAATCCGGAGATACCAGACCGCTTCGCTAATCCGGAACCTTGCGGATAGGAAATGCGGATAAAATCCCGGGTCCCCAGACCGACATCGGATGTCGGGGAAAAGAAGAAAACGCCGACTGTCAGTCGGCACAATACAAAGAATCCAACAGCGGCAAGAATGCCGAATGGGGGAACGAAGGGAGAAAACGGCATACAATGCCGGGGTAATGGACGAAGGAAGAAACCGGCATGGCATGCCGGAGAATAAAAACGGATGCCGACGGGACGGACACGAATGTAGCGGCAGAGGCGGCATTTCCGATCCGCCAAATGTGGCGGATGCTATGCTGTTGGTTATACTGTGGTACGCCTGTGGATAGCCGAGTAACCCAATAACAGCCCAATAATCACCCAATAATAACCCAATAATAACCCAATAAAATGCCAATAACATAACAATGGTTACCGCTGCGAAAACGAGTGCAAAGGTACGAAAAATAATTCAAACATCCAAATTAAAAATTAAAAATTACGAATTAAAAATTACGAATTACGAATTATTTTTTTGCATATTCCGATTTTTTGTTGTACCTTTGCAGGTGAAATTACTGTAGTATCATGAACAGGCTGAGAAGAAGTTTTTATCTATTGTTTGCCCTTCCGTTGGTGTGGTTCGGGTGTACGGACCGTGCGCCGCAGTACCGTATCGGCGTGAGCCAGTGTCTGGACGACACATGGAGGCAGAAGATGAACGCCGAGATGGACTGCGAGATGCTGCTTCATCCGGACATGACGCTGTCGCGCCGCATCGCGTACGGGAGCAACGAGCTGCAATGCGCGCAGATAGACAGTTTCATCGCCGAAGGAGTGGACCTGCTGATTGTCAGTCCGAACGACCCGGATCGTGTCCAGCCGGCAGTCAGCCGTGCTTACCGTGCCGGTATCCCTGTCATCATAGCCGACCGCCATGTGGCAGGCGACGAATGGACCGCTTTCATCGGCGGGGACAACTATGCCGTGGGACAACTGATGGCGGAATGGGTGAAGGAGGAATTACGAATTAAAAATTACGAATTAAGAATTACGAATTACGAATTAAGAATTACGAATTACGAATCACGAATTAAAGATTTTACGATATTGGAGGTGACGGGCATGGAGGAGTCGGTGCCGGAGCGGCTGCGTCATCAGGGATTCATGGACGGTATGGCGGAGGCGTTTCCCGATGCCGGAACGATGCCAAGTATCTATTCTGTATCCGGATGCAAGGACGCCTATAGTGCCGTGAGCGTATTCTTAAAGGAGCACGCGCGCGTGGATGCCATCGTGGCGCAGAACGACATCATGGCGATAGAGTCAGCCAAGGCGGTGAATGCCGCCCCGGGTTACGGCAAAGGTTCCGTACCGATTATGGGCGTTGACGGCATCAGTATGGGTCTGCAGGCGATAGTCAACGGCGACATGGAGTGTACGGCGGTGTATCCAACGCGTGGCGACCTCATCATCCATACCGCCACAAAGATACTGAGGGGTGAGCCATATGCCAGAGACACTATCTTGGAGACGATGCTGATTGATGCCGATTTGGCATACCCGTTGCTGCGTCAGTTCGAGGCGATGGAGCATGAACTGAACACGATGCAGTTAGTGCGTCTGCAGTCGCAAAACCAGTGGCGTGAGATGAAGAGGAACAAGCACCTCCTGTTAGGTATCATCGCGGTGCTGGCGTTTCTGTTCCTGTCGGTGTCGGTGTTTGTCATCGCCATTCAGCGCAACATGCGTGCGAAGATAACGAGCGAGATCATACCGCAGTTGGAAGAGGTGAAAGAAGCCATCCATCTGAGCAACCGTGATGCCGCGTTCATGGAGAACATCCGCCAGATAGTGGATGATAACCTGACGAACCCGGAGTTGAATGTGGAGTTTCTGTCCTCCGCGCTCCAGCTGGACCGTACGCAGGTCTTCCGGCGGTTGAAGGCCATCACCGGCAAAGGTCCATTGGACTATATCCGCGAACGCAGGCTGATCAGGGCGGACGAACTGCTTAACAGTACGGACATGACGGTCAGACAGGTAGCCTATGAATTACGGTTCGCCTCACCGGGGTATTTCTCCAAATACTACAAACAATATTTCGGACACCTGCCCAGCAAACGGTAGTTTTTGTTGAAAAGTGTATCAAATTTGTTGACGCGAAACAAATCTGCCATCTTTTGCAACATAATTTTTTGTGCATGTGCAAAAATGCGCGTACCTTTGCAGCGGAATTTGGAAAATCCAAGTTCCGTTGTATTGTTTAATTTATCACTATCATGAGAAACAAAAGACTTGTTCTAACGTCCTTCTTTGTAATGTTATGCTCTCTTACTCTGCTGCACGCGCAGGTGACTGCGACGGGTACGGTATTGGAGGCATCCACAGGCGAACCGGTCATCGGTGCGTCCATCTTGGAAGAAGGAACGTCCAATGGTACCATCACGGATTTCGATGGTAATTTCCAACTGAATGTGGCTACAGGAGCCAAGTTGGTTATCTCTTATGTAGGTTACAAATCCCAGACTCTGTCCGCAGCAAGCGGCATGACGGTCAAGTTAGCGGAAGACAGCGAGGTGCTGGAAGAAGTAGTCGTGACCGGTTACACGACGCAGCGCAAGGCGGATCTGACAGGTGCAGTCAGTGCCATCTCCGCCAAAGACCTTGAGAAGCAGCAGGAGAACAACCCGATGAAGGCGTTGCAGGGCAAAGTGCCGGGTCTGAACATCACCGCCGACGGTAATCCTTCCGGTTCGACAGGTGTGCAGATCCGTGGTGTGGGTTCGTTCAACTCCTCGTCCGCCCCGCTCTACATCATCGACGGTGTGCCGACGACCTCGGGTATGCATGAGCTGAACCCCAACGACATCGAGAGTATTCAGGTGTTGAAAGACGCCGCTTCCGCTTCTATCTACGGAAGCCGTGCGGCGAACGGTGTGATTGTCATCACGACCAAGAAAGGCACGGAGGGCAAGATCCGCGTGGACTTGGATGCCAGCGTGGCTGTTCAGTCCTATGTCAACCGCATGCACGTGCTCAACTCCGGGCAGTACGGCAGAGCATTGTGGCAGGCATATATCAACGACGGTATAGCCGACCCGAACACCAACGTGTTGGGTTACCGCTACGACTGGGGGTATAACGAGCAGGGACAGCCGGTTCTCAACAATGTGATGCTGAACAAATATCTGGACGACGCAGGCACGGTGCCGGTGGGCAACACCGACTGGTTCTCGGAAGTCACGCGCCCGGGTGTGATACAGAATTATAATGTGGCGGTGTCGAACGGCAGCCAGAAGGGCAGTTCGTTTTTCTCGCTCGGTTATTACAAGAACGAGGGTATCATCAAGACCACTGACTTCGACCGTTTCTCGGCACGTATCAACAGCGACTACAAGATACTGAAAGACTATGTGACCATCGGCGAGAACTTCACTCTGAGCCGTACGTCGGAGGTAGCCGCTCCGGGCAATTATATCGAGAGTGCTCTTCAGTACAATCCGCTACTGCCGGTGTATAATGACCAAGGCGAGCTGGCGCAGGCTCCGTCATCCAGCGGTTTCCCGCAACGTGAGAACCCGATGTCCATCTTGGAGCGCAACAAGGACAACCGTTATACCTATTGGCGCGTGTTCGGAAATGCATATCTCAACATCAACCCCTACAAAGGTCTGAATATCCGCACGACGGCGGGTATCGACTATGCGCAGAAGAAACAGCGTTTCTTCACCTACCCCATCACCGAAGGCGTGGTAGCCAACGACAAAAACGCCGTTGAGTACAAGCAGGAACACTGGCTCAAATGGATGTGGAACGCCATCATCACCTATAACTTGGAGATCGGCAAGCACCGCGCAGACTTCCTGTTAGGAACCGAGCTGAACCGCGAGACAGACGACTGGGGGTCGGCATACAAGGAGGATTTCATAGTCCTGAACCCGACCTATATGTGGCCCTCCGCCGGTACGGGCAAGGCGCAGTCATACGGCGGCGCGAGCAGCTATTCGCTCATCTCGTTCTTCGGCAAAGCCAACTACACGTACGACAACCGCTACCTGATTTCGTTCACGCTCCGTCATGACGGTTCGAGCCGTTTCGGCAAGCACAACCGTTTTGCCACTTTCCCCTCTGTATCTGCCGGTTGGCGTATCAGTCAGGAGAAGTTCATGAGCGGCGCTTCCTCATGGCTGGATGACCTGAAGCTCCGTGCCTCATGGGGTCAGACGGGTAATCAGGATATCTCCGCCACGGCACGCTATACCATCTATGAATCCAACTACGGTGTGACCGAGAACGGCGGTCAGAGCTACGGAACGTCGTACGACATCTACGGCACCAACGGCGGTCAGATACTGCCGTCCGGCTTCCGCCGTCTGCAAGTGGGTAACGACGACATCAAATGGGAGACCACCACGCAGACCAACGTCGGTCTGGATTTCGCCTTCTTCAAACAGACACTGTATGGCTCGTTCGACTGGTACTACAAGCAGACCCGCGACATCCTTGTGGAGATGAAAGGTATCGGCGCGATGGGTGAAGGCGGCGTCCAATGGGTGAACGCCGGTTCGGTGGACAACATGGGAGTGGAGCTGCAGTTAGGCTACCGCAACCAGACCAAAGGCGGCTTCAAGTATGACATCGCCGCCAACCTCTCGCATTACAGCAACAAAGTGATTGACATGCCGGAGACGGTAGCCGCCAGCGGTAAGTACGGCGGTAACGGCGTAGAGTCGGTAGTGGGTCACGCGATGTGGTCACAGGTAGGTTATGTCGCCGACGGTATCTTCAAGAGCCAAGAGGAGATAGACAACCACGCTTATCAGGAGGGTGCCGGACTCGGACGCATCCGCTATCGCGACCTTGACGGGAACGGCGTCATCAACGAGAAAGACCAGACATGGATCTACTCGCCGATTCCCGCAGTGGCTTTCGGTGCCAACTTCTATTTCGAGTACAAAGGTTTCGACCTGACAGTCTTCTTCCAAGGAGTAGGCGGCCAGCAGGTCATCACCAAGGATTTCAAGCAGCAGACCGACCTGTGGAGCGGTGTGAACGTAGCCAACCTGAATAAAGGAACGCGCGTATTAGACGCATGGAGCCCCACCAATCCCGACAGTAACATCCCCGCCCTCTCGACCAACAACAACAATAACGAGACCCGCGTAAGCACCTATTTCGTGGAAGACGGTTCGTTCCTCAAACTGCGTAATATCCAGTTAGGTTACAACCTGCCCAAGTCCGCGTGTGACAAGATGCTGATGCAGAACTGGCGATGGTTCGTTTCCGCACAAAATGTGTTTACCATCCATTCTGCTTCGTTTACCGGTGTGGATCCGGAGAACCCGACTTTCGGCTATCCTATCCCGCTGACCGTGACGTTAGGAACCAAAGTAACTTTTTGAGTTGATAGTTGAAAGTTGATAGTTGAAAGAAGTTTTAAAGTTGAAAGTTTAAAGTTATGAAAGCATTTAATAAAATAGTACTTTGTACTTTGTTACTTAGTACCTTTATTCTCGCCTCTTGCGATAATTTCCTCAATCAGGACGCTCCGCAGGGTATCTTGTCCGAGGATCAGGTGAACGACCCGCTGTATATAGACAATGTGTGCATCTCTGCATACGCGGTGTTTATCTCGGCAGAGGATGTGAACTCCTCTTTCTCGATGTGGAACTTCGATGTCCGCTCTGACGATGCCTACAAAGGCGGTATCAGCGAGAATGACGGTGATGTGTTCCATCAGTTAGAGATCAGCCAAGGCATCATGACCACCAACTGGAACATCAACGATATGTGGGTTCGTCTGTACAACTGTCTGAGCCGTGTCAATGCCGCCATCGACGCCCTCAACGCCATGCCGGACACATACGAGCTCAAGGCACAGCGTCTGGGCGAGATGAAGTTCCTGCGTGCTTACGGTCATTTCCTGTTGAAAAGGCTCTACAAGAACATCCCCTTTGTAGTGGAGCCGAACATGAAACAAGCCGACTATAACAACCTCAGCAACACCAAGTACACGAACGACGAGGGTTGGCAGCTGATAGCCGATGATCTGGAGTATGCATACAGCACCCTGCCGGTCAGCCAAGCGGAGAAAGGCCGTCCTACGCAAGCCTCGGCAGCCGGTCTGCTCGCCAAGGTATATCTGTACAAGGCGTACCGTCAGGATGACCCTGCAAGCCATGCCGTGACCGGGATCAGCCAAGAGGATTTGCAGAAAGTGCTCACCTATACCGAGGAGAATATCTATACTTCCGCCGGTTACGGTCTGGAGGATGATTTCCATAATAACTTCCGTCCCGAGCCGCAATATGAAAACGGCAAGGAGAGTCTCTGGGCGATGCAGTATTCGACCAACGACGGCACGAACCTTGGTAACTGCAACTGGTCGTACGGTCTGATGGTACCGTCCCGTATCGAAGGCGGTTGTGATTTCTACAAGCCGAGCCAGAACCTCGTGAACGCTTTCCGTACCGACAAGAACGGTCTGCCCTATATCGGTTCGTTCAACCAGCAGGATTTCGATGCCAAGACCGAGACAGCCGACCCGCGTCTGTGGCTGACGGTAGGTATCCCCGATTTCCCGTACGAGTTCAACCCGGGCTATATGATGAACCGGACCCAGAACTGGAGCCGCTCCAACGGTCTGTACGGCTACTACGTCACCCTGAAGCACAATGTAGATCCCGACGACGGTTACCTGATCCGTTCCACACTGTGGTTCGGCAGCCCGATGAACCGTATCGTGGTCCGTTACGCCGACGTGCTGCTGATGCGTGCCGAGGCACTGGCTCAATTAGGTAGAGGCGACGAGGCTGTCGCCCTTGTGAACCAGCTCCGTAACCGCGCTGCACGCAGCACCGCTATGCTCGCCGGATATGACACCAACTACGGTGCACGTATCTTCGTGAAGCCCTACAGCGATGCCTCCGACGCACTCGCCAAGGTGAAGATGGAGCGCCGTCTGGAACTCGCCATGGAGTCCGAGCGTTTCTTCGACCTCGTACGCTGGGGCGAAGCAGAGCAGGTAATCAATCAGTATTACCTTGAGGAAGCCAACGACTGCCGTATCTACGCCACAGCCAAGTTCACCGCCAACAAGAACGAGTACCTGCCTATCCCTCATGAGCAGGTGGCTGCATCCAACGGACATTATAAACAAAACATAGGAGGATGGTAGGAGCGTTCGGCAATCGGTGTGCAAAGGCCGATACCGCTCTGCTAAATCGGCAGGCAACCGATGCCTCCGCTCTCCCCAAAAATCACAGATTTTCGGGGACCCCAGTAAACTAATAAAATAAAGATTATGAAAACAATCAATAAAACAGCCCTTGTACTTTGTATGTTGTCCCTTTGTACATTGTTCGTGGCTTGTAACAAATGGGACAACTCCTTCGCCGTCAACGGTGATTGCAAGATTGACAGTCTGGTGCTGGATACCTACGCAGGTGTGGTGGACCATGCTGCCCGTACCGTAGTGGTGGGAGTTCCCGAGAACCATGACGACCAGCAGATGACTATCACCCTGCTGAATCTCTCCGCAGGTGCCACTGCCAGTCACAAGGTGGGCGACCGGGTGAATATGACGACCCCGATGGCTATCCGTGTGGAGAACGGCAATGTATATCAAGATTATAAAGTGTCGGTAAAACATGATGAAGCCCGCATCCTCTCTTTTGCGCTCAACGACACCTATGTCGGCATCATCGACCAGAGTGCAAGGACCATCAGCGTCTCCGTACCAGTCGGCACGGATCTCAAGAACCTCGTTCCAACGGTCAAGACGACAGACGGAGCCACGCTCAGTCCCCGTGCCGGTGTACCGTGTGATTTCACAAACCCTGTGGAGTTCACGGTCTCGTATAACAGCGCCTCAACGACCTATACCGTTACGGTGAAAGAGAAGGGCAACCCCGTTGTTCTGTATCTCGGTCTGGCAGAGACAGCAGCGCAACTGAACCCGGAGGAGCAGGAGGCAGTCAACTGGATGTTAGCCAATGTAGAGAACTCCGACTATGCATCGTTTGCCGACTTGGCAGCCAACCGCGTGGTGCTGAGCGACTGCAAGGTCATCTGGTGGCATTTCCATGTGGACGGAGGTCTGGAGGGCAAAGAGCGCTTTGAGCAGGCTACTCCGGAGGTGATGGATCCTCTGGCGCTGGACAAACTGAAATCCTACTATCAGGCAGGCGGTTCGTTCCTGCTGACACGTTATGCGGTCAACCTGCCCTATTATCTGGGTGAAGCCGAGTGTTTCCCGAACAATGCATGGGGAGGCAAAGAGGCAGAGGCAGAGCGTGCAGGCGGTCCGTGGGAGTTTGCCATCACCGGCCATACTGACCATGCCCTGTGGCAGAACCTGACGATGAATCCGACGGCATTGGATCATGTCTATACCTGCGACGAAGGATACAAGATCACCAACTCGACAGCGCAGTACCATATCGGCACCGACTGGGGCGGATACGACAACCGTGAGGTCTTCCGGCAGAAGACAGGAGCCGTGGATATCGCCGGCGGTAACGACGCCGTGGTGGCTTGGGAGTTCCGGCGGACGGCGGAGCACGGTGCTATCATCTGTATCGGTTCCGGCTGCTACGACTGGTACACCACCTCCGAGGAGGGCAAGGACTACTACCACCACAACGTGGAGAAGATAACCGAAAACGCGTTTAACTATCTGAAACAATAAAGTCTTATGAAAGCAATAAATAAAATAGCCTTTGTACTTGGTACTTTGTCTCTTGGTACCTTGTTTACAGCTTGCCGGCAGAACATCCCGGAGGAGCAGAAAGACTGGGAAAACACGACCGTCTATTTCCCTTCGTCGGACGAGCCGGTTAGCACGACGTATTACAACCCCTCGGCGGGTTCGGTAGGGGACCCGCTCCCGTTCTATGACCCGGTGGCAAAGGAATATAAGATTCTCTACCTCCATAATTTCGAGCAGAACATGGAGCAGACTTTCCACCCGTTGTGGGGTCTGCGTACGTCGGATGCCGCCAGCTATACGCCGATGGGCGAGGTACTGCCTACCGGTCTGGCAGGCGAGCAGGATGCCGCATTAGGAACAGGCTGCGTCGTCTATGACGAGTCGGAGAAGCTGTATTACATCTATTACACCGGCGAGCGTTACAAACCCTCATCGGATGAGGACCGTCAGGTAGTGATGCGTGCCACCAGTCCGGATTTCGTGACATGGACGAAAGATCCGCTCTTCCGTCTGCGCGGCAGTGAGTACGGATACAGCACTCTCAACTTCCGCGACCCGTATATATGGCGGATGGACGACGGCTGGCATATGATTGTCTCGACCAAGCCGATGTCTTCCGGAGCGCGCATGGAGGAGAAAGACGGTTGTTTCGCCGAGTTCGTATCCACCGACCTGAAGAACTGGGAGCACAAGGGTGTGTTCTCCAAGATGATATGGGACCGTTTCTTGGAGTGCCCCAATGTGTTCAAGATGGGTGACTGGTGGTATTTGACTTACAGCGACATGTCCGCCTTCGAACGCCGTGTACATTACCTCAAAGGGCATACGCTTGACGAGCTGAAAGCAGCCACCGGTCCGACATGGCCCGACAACAAAGAGGGTGCATTGGACTGCCGTGCTTTCTATGCGGGCAACACCGCCTCTGACGGAAGCGAGCGGTATATATGGGGCTGGTGTCCGGAGCGTCGCGGCAAGGACAACACCGACATCTCCGCCGATGCCGAGCCGAAATGGGGCGGCAGCCTTGTGGCGCATAAGCTTATCCAGCGCGAAGACGGTACGCTTTATACCGCCCCTGTGCCTGCCATGAACGGCAAGTACGCTGCCACCCAAGAAGTGAAGGCCGTCAAGACATGGGGTACAGAGGAAGGCAATCTCTCCGTCGAGTCCGGCGTTTACAGCATGAAAGCCTACAGCAGTGCGATGTTCAGCACCCTCGGTTACCACAACCATATCTCCATGACTGTCACGACGGGTTCCAAGGCAGACCGTTTCGGTATCTCGTTCGTACGCGGCGACCGCAAAGACGGCGACACCACCTACGAGAAATACTACAGTATCATGGTCTGCCCCGATGACAACGGAAACAAGCATTATATCCGTTTCGAGGAGGAACAGGGCGTATGGGAACTGAAAGGCGGCGGCAGTTACTCGTTCGTGACACCGGCTGACAACACCTATACGATAGACATCTATACCGACAACTCGGTGATGGTGATGTATATCAATGACATCGTCACCTACACGCAGCGTATCTACGGTATCCAGCGCAACTGCTGGTCTGTCAACTGCTACGAGGGCGAGATGACCGTCAAGGATATCCAAATCAAGCAATACTGATTGCGCAGTTTATGTAATTTACTTCCATAACCATTTAAAATTATACATTTATGAAAAAGATTTCTATTCTTGCGCTTTTCGCAGCGCTGGTAGCGATGAATGTACAGGCTACCGACCTCTTCACAGAGGGCAAACATGTGTCATGGGACGAAGGTGGTGTGCAGATAGCCAAAGAGGCTTTCTCAGAGGCACAACCCGGTCAGAAGATTGCAGTGACCTTCACGGATGCTTCCGACGGTATCGAGTTCAAGGTGTTGGGTGATTTTCATCACCTGCCCGGCAGCCGTGAAGCGGCATGGATTAACGGTAACGGCACGTTCGAGCAGTTCCTGACCGCCAAAGCGGTAGAAGACCTGCAGGCCAACGGTCTGGAAATCATCGGTGCCAACTTCTTCTGCGCCAAAGTGGAACTGCTGGACGGCAAGACCCTGAAAGAGGGTATTTCCGTATGGACCGGTTTCTTCTGGGCTGACGAATGGAGCACACTGGAGTTGTATGCTGAGGGCTACAACTACGTGGATTTTGCGAAGGTGACGGCACTCCGCATCTATTCCGAGGCGAACCGCTCGGACTTTGTCATCAACGTCAAGGAGTCATGGGAAGAAAGCGGACATATTGCCGACCACAATGCCATGACCGCAGGTGAGGGGTACATGGAGCTGGCACTCACCGACGAGCTCCGCACCCGTCTGGCTAATGCCGGTCACTGGATGGTGCAGTTCAACAAAGAGACAGGCGAGCCCTTCAACGTGACGGACATCGTCCTCGTGGGTGACTTCTCTTCCGCTATCGGCCACACCGCCGTTGAGACCAAGGCTGTCAAGACCATCGAGAACGGACAGATAGTAATCCTCAAAAACGGCATCAGATACAACGCATTGGGCATACAGCTCTGATTTCCGCTCTGTTTTTGTTGCAAAATATGTCATTTGCGTTGCGATGTAACAAAAATGTCATACTTTGCAACATTATTTTTTGTGTATCTGAAATAAAAGGCGTACCTTTGCAGACGATTTTTAATAATTAACCGTTGCGATGAAAAATACAATCCGATTTATGATGATGTGCGTGGCAGCCGTACTGGTGTCTTGCAGTACCTCCACCGCGCCCAAACACACATGTACCCAAGTTTCTGTTCTCCGTGCCAACGGCTCTGACGGCGTGCTATGGCTGCCCGTGCAGGAGTCCATGGGAGAGGCGAACATCCGTATTCTGGCAGATAACAACCAGCTGGAGTTTATCCGTGTCAGGCTGGCAAAAGACAGCATTGACTATTTTGTGCCCTACGAGTTGAGCCGTTGGGGTGGGCGGGACCTTGTTATAGAGTTCCGCACGTGGCTGCCGGATACCGTCCGCCGCGACAAAATGGTCTGCTGGGAAGCCATTCGAATTACGAATGACGAATTAAAAATTACGAATGACGATTCTCCCTACCGCTCGCTGTACCACCAGACGCCTGCGTACGGTTGGATGAACGACCCGAACGGCATGTATTATGACGAGGCGTCAGGTCTCTGGCACCTCTACTACCAGCATAACCCCTACGGTGCGATGTGGGGAAACATGCACTGGGCACATTCCACCAGCCGTGACCTGCTCCATTGGGAGCACCAGCCTATAGCAATCCGTCCTACCGCCCTCGGGACGATTTTCTCCGGTTCGTGCGACATTGACCGCAATAACACCGCCGGTTTCGGAGAGAACGCCGTGGTGGCACTGTTCACCTCCGATGGCGAGAGCCAGAAACAGGCGATTGCGTACAGCCTTGACGGCGGACAGACGTTCACCCATTATGCCGGCAACCCGGTGCTGACAGATACTATCGCCGACTTCCGCGACCCGAAAGTGTTCCGGGATACCATCACCAACCGATGGGTCATGGCATTGGCGTGCCAGCAGGAGGTGCGTTTTTATGCCTCCGAGAACCTCAAGGACTGGACTTACCTCTCGCGCTTCGGCGAGGGATACGGCTGCCATGACGGCGTATGGGAGTGCCCGGACCTGATTAAGGTACAAAGTGACAAAGGACAAGGTACAAAGGAAAGCAAATGGGTGCTGCTCGTCAATATCAACCCGGGAGGACCCTTCGGCGGTTCGGCTACCCAGTATTTCGTGGGGGACTGGGACGGCAAGGAGTTCAAATGTGAAAATAGTAAATGCGAAAATGGCCAAAAGACCAAGTGGCTGGATTACGGCAAGGACCACTATGCTACCGTCACATGGCATAACGCGCCGGACAACCGTGTTGTGGCTATCGGCTGGATGTCCAACTGGCAATACGCCAACCAGCTGCCTACCCTGCCTTTCCGCTCGCAGAACACCATCGCCCGTGACCTCTCTCTTTATATAGACGACGCAGGCGAATACCGCGTGGCTGTCAAGCCCTCGCCGGAATCCATGGCGTTGCGCGGAGAGGTGGTCAACAACCTGCCGGACGCTGCTGTCGTCGAACTGACACTGGACGGAAAGCAGGACGCGCTCATCACCCTTGCCAACGATAAAGGCGAGAAAGTGGTCATGACCCTTGATGTACACCGCCAGACTTTCTCCATGGACAGAACGGCTGCCGGAGACTGCTCGTTCTCTCCTGACTTTGCCGCCGTCACCACCGCGCCGCTCTTTGTCAAGCGCGACATGTATCATGTCACTCTCTTCATCGACCATTGCTCTATCGAGGCGTTCGACGGCGAAGGTGCTTGGGCGATGACCAACCTCGTCTTCCCCTCCGAACCCTATAACCGCTTGGACGTGCAGGGCGGTGAAGCGAAGATATATAATATCCGTTAAATTGTTAAAATGTTAAATCGTTATAGTATGTCTAACACACCCAAAACATCCAAGTTTGCATTATTATCCGTGATGCTCTGTTTCTTCACCATGGGCTTCGTGGATCTTGTGGGTATTGCTTCCAACTATGTGCAGCAAGACCTCGGTCTGACCCATTCACAGGCGAATATCATGCCTTCGCTCGTCTTCTTCTGGTTTTTGATTTTCTCTGTGCCTACCGGCATGCTGATGAACAAAATCGGACGGAAGAAAACGGTACTCCTCTCTATTATTGTCACCGTCCTGTCGCTGTTGTTGCCTCTCTGTGGCGAGAGTTATGCGATGATGCTTGTAGCTTTCTCGCTCCTCGGTATCGGCAATGCGCTGATGCAGACCTCCCTCAACCCGCTGGTGTCGAATATTGTGACAGGCAATCTCTCCTCGACCCTGACCTTTGGTCAGTTCGTCAAAGCGATTGCTTCTTTCCTCGCGCCGTATATTGCGATGTGGGGGGCTACAGAAGCCATACCCCATATGGGCTTGGGCTGGAAAGTGCTGTTCCCAATCTACGCCATCATCGGTATCATAGCCATCCTTGCGCTCGCTTGCACTACCATTCATGAGGAACCGGTGGCGAAAGGCTCGTCTTTCGTGGATTGCTTCAAACTGCTGGGCAAGCCTTTTATCCTGCTCTGTTTCTTGGGTATCATGTGCCATGTGGGCATTGATGTCGGCACCAACACCACCGCGCCGAAGATTCTCATGGAGCGCCTTGGTATGGACTTGGCGGCTGCCGGATTTGCCACCTCGCTGTACTTCATCTTCCGTACCATCGGATGTCTCACCGGCTCGGCTATCCTCCGCCTCATCCCGGAGAAACTCTTCTTTGCCATCTCCGTCTGCATGATTATTGCAGCGATGGTTCTCTTGGCTACAGGAGACGCTCAATGGGTGCTCTATACCGGTATTGCCTTGGTCGGTTTCGGCAACAGTAATATCTTCTCCATTTGCTTCGCGCAGGCTCTGAACCATGACCCGGAGCATAAGAATGAGATTTCGGGTCTCATGATCATGGGTCTGTTCGGCGGAACGATCTTCCCGCTCTGTATGGGCTTTGCCTCTGACCTTATGGGCTCGCTCGGTGCCGTTCTCGTCATGGCACTCGGAGCCGCTTATCTTACCTTCTTTACGTTGAAGATAAAACAATAATTCGTAATTCGTAATTTTTAATTCGTAATTTTTAATTCGTAATTCCATGAAAAAATACGTTATCGGTATCGGCGAGGCGCTGTTTGACTGCCTGCCGGAAGGACGCAAACTGGGTGGCGCACCTGCCAATTTTGCATATCATGTCTCGCAGTTCGGCTTGAACGGATGTGCCGTCTCCGCTATCGGAGAGGATGAACTGGGACAGGAGATAGTGGATAAATTCACAGCTATTCATAATAGTCTTTCGACTTTCGACTTTCGACTTTCGACTGTTGAACAGCCGACCGGCACCGTCAAGGTTACACTTGATGACAAAGGCGTGCCGCAGTACGAGATATGCTTGGGTGTGGCTTGGGATAATATACCCCTTACGGACGAGATGCTGGATATAGCCCGTCACGCACAGGCGGTCTGCTTCGGTTCGCTGGCGCAACGTTCGCCCAAAAGCCGTGAGACCATACAGGCTTTCCTTGATGCTACGCCGGATGACACACTCCGCGTCTTTGACATCAACCTCCGCCAGCAATGGTACACCGCTGACGTCATTGCCGAGTCACTCAACCGCGCTAACATCCTCAAAATCAACGATGAGGAACTGGATGTTGTCGCTACGATGCTCTTGGGCGAACCCTCTGTACCCGGTTCGCTCATTGCCGAAGATGCCGAAAAGACACGCCGCGTCTGCCGCGAACTCATCGCACGCTATGCGCTGGACATGGTCATCCTCACATGCGGTGCCATAGGCTCGTATGTCTTCACAGAGACCCGAGAGAGTTATGTGGCTACGCCAAAAGTACAAGTGGCGGATACCGTCGGAGCCGGAGACAGCTTCACTGCAACCTTCGTCGCGCAGCTGCTGCAGGGCAAAACCATTCCCGAGGCGCACCGGAAAGCCGTAGCTGTCTCTGCTTTCGTCTGCACACAGCATGGCGCCATGCCCATTCTACCCGAGGAACTGAAGAAATCGAATCAGCGTTAATTCTGCATATCCCACCACAGAATAACCATAGGATAACCATAAGATAACCATAGGATATTTGCAAAAAAGTGTAATTTTTGCGCTTTGTACTATATATATACTTTGTATATATATACTTTCTTTCCTTTTCGCGCCCGGGAAAATAAATTTGCGTATGTCAAATATTTTTCGTACCTTTGCACCGCATTTGCAAAACAAGACAAACAGATACAGATACATGGCAAATTTTCAGAAACTGACTCCTCGCGCAGAGGATTATTCGAAATGGTACAACGAGTTGGTTGTGAAAGCAGACTTGGCAGAGCAGAGCGCTGTACGCGGCTGTATGGTAATCAAACCCTACGGATACGCCATATGGGAGACTATTCAGGCAGAACTCGACCGGCGGTTCAAAGAGAAAGGGGTAAAGAACGCTTATTTCCCGCTGTTAATCCCGAAATCCTTCCTGAGCCGTGAGGCGGAACACGTGGAGGGTTTCGCCAAAGAGTGCGCCGTAGTGACGCATCACCGTCTGATGAACGACCCGAACGGCAAAGGTGTGGTGGTGGACCCGCAAGCCAAATTGGAGGAAGAGCTGATTATCCGTCCGACATCGGAGACAATCATCTGGAGCACATACAAGAACTGGATTTCGTCCTACCGCGACCTGCCTATTCTCTGCAACCAATGGTGCAACGTGATGCGGTGGGAGATGCGTACACGGCTGTTCCTTCGTACGGCTGAGTTCCTGTGGCAAGAGGGTCATACGGCACATGCCACCAAAGAGGAAGCCGAGGATTATGCACGCCAGATGCTGGATGTATATGCCGATTTTGCACAGAACGTGATGGCTATTCCTGTCGTCAAAGGTGTCAAATCCCCTAACGAGCGTTTCGCCGGTGCCCTGAACACCTACTGCATTGAGGCGATGATGCAGGACGGCAAGGCGTTACAAGCCGGAACCAGCCATTTCCTCGGACAGAACTTCGCCAAGAGTTTCGATGTGCAGTTCCTGACCAAAGAGAACAAATATGAGTATGTCTGGGCAACGTCATGGGGCGTTTCAACGCGTCTGATGGGTGCACTCATCATGACCCATTCGGACGATAACGGACTCGTTCTGCCGCCTCATCTGGCACCGATCCAAGTGGTTATCGTACCTATCTTCAAGAAACAGGACGATCTGGAGAAACTGCTGGTTAAACTGAACCCGATAGCGGATGAGCTCAAAGCTCTCGGTATCCGCGTCAAGGTCGATACGGACGAGAAATACACGCCGGGATACAAGTTCGCTGACTATGAGCTCAAAGGTGTGCCGGTACGTCTGGCTATGGGCGGACGCGATCTGGAGAACGGAACGATAGAGATTGCCCGTCGTGACACACAAAGCAAAGAGACCATTTCTATCGATGGAATCGCGGAAAAAGTGAAGAATCTGCTGGAGGAAATTCAGAAGAACCTGCTGCAGAAAGCCCTGCAGTTCCGCATCGCCAACACACGCGAGGTCAACAGTTACGAGGAGTTCAAAGAAGAGCTGAAGAAAGGCGGATTCCTCTTAGCCCACTGGGACGGCACACCGGAGACCGAACAGCGTATCAAGGACGAGACGAAAGCCACCATCCGCTGCATTCCGCTGGCAGACCTCGCCGACGGCACGAACGCAGACATCATCGCCCGCGCTTCCGAACCCGGCACCTGCATGGTGACAGGCAAACCGTCTGCCGGACGAGTGGTGTTCGCACTCAATTACTAATTGGCATAATCTTTGCAGATAGCCCATATGATGAAGCGACTACTGCACATAGTATTGATAACCTCTTTCTTGTCCGCCTCCTTTACGGCGAGGGCAGGAGAGAGGTTATCAAGTCATTATATGGACTCCTGCATGATAC
Organism: Paludibacteraceae bacterium; assembly: GCA_017448345.1. Classification (GTDB taxonomy): domain Bacteria; phylum Bacteroidota; class Bacteroidia; order Bacteroidales; family Paludibacteraceae; genus Colicola. Next base: position 36,171 of record JAFSLP010000004.1, read on the forward strand.
GAATCAACGGCGGCGATACGCTCTATATGGCATGGCTGCACGAGGTATGGGTCTATCCTCCGCTGAAATTCAAAAACAAGAAGCAGGAGAAGTTCTACTGGCGGACGGTTCGGGATGTGAAGAAATGTCTGCCATACGCCAAGATGATTGCCAAAGACATGGAATACGCCGATACAGAGATGGCGAAAATAGAGGATCCCAAAGCACGCAAGAAATGGTGGCGCGCCTTTGAACGGCAGCTATTCAGGAAATACGAAAAAGATTTCCGGAACATGTACGCCAGCCAAGGGCGGATGCTGATGCTGCTGCTGGACCGCGAGACCGACAAGACCAGTTACGAACTAATCAAGCAATACAAAAGCAAAGCCGCCGCCAACTGGTGGCAGTTCATTGCCAAGTTATTCAGGAATGACCTCAAAGAAGAATATGACGCGACGGACAAAGACCGCATCATCGAACGGGTCATCAACCTTGTGGAAGCAGGTCAGTTATGAGCTGTCCGCCACAGTCTATCTGCCCATTTTCTCCTTCAGATGTTTATGTCCGGGACCTTCTTTGAGAATATCCCCTAACTCCTCACGCCTGCGGACGTAATAATCATGGCGCTTGGGATTCTCCGGGAACCAGCCGCGCAGCACACGCATTTCCTGCTGGAACACTTCGTGTATTCCCCAGAAACAGGAGAAGGCAAACGCGGCTGCAATAGTAGAGGCGATATAATTATCCAGATACAGAGACACACCTGTAAAAACAATGCCGGGAATAAAGAACCCCCACCATCCTTTCCTGCCGAAATAGTATTCCAGTTTGATAGTGACAGGATGGCAGATGCCGATACTCAGAAAAACAGCTGCGCCTATTATTATTCCTGTAAAATTCATAATCCGTGTTATTTGAGACCTTACTTCATTGAAATGATTTTACCGGCAAAGCTGCAATTCTCATACGTGCCGTAATTGTTGGTAAAAACGAGCGAATCGGCACTGATATATCCGTTCAGATTAACAACCGGATAGCGGTTAAACGGTTTGCCGCCCATTGTAGGAATAACGGTTTCTGCGGAAAGGATGATGCGGTCGGCTGTACGCGTTGAGGAAATGCTGTCTATCGTCATGTCTATCGTCAGCGGCATACGGGAAGAGAACCCCACTCCGTAAAGATTGATAGAGACGATGTTGCCTTCCTTTACAAAGGCTTCCGCACGGACGCTGTCCTGTGTGTACGACTCGGAAGGCACCTTGTTTGTTCCGATGACTTCGAAGAAAGTTGCTTTTGCAAACTCTTCTTTTTTCTGCTCTTCCGGGTTCACCGGAGTGTTGGTGTTGCAGGCAGCAAACATCGCCGCCATGGCAACAAAAGCGAATACTTTTTTCATTAATCTGACTTTATTTTTTAGTTAATATAATAGTAGTAAGAGTAAGTTATATCGTGATTTTGAGCGTGGCTCCTAATTCCCTCGGTCTGCCTTTCTGCAGAAAATCATTGCCCATGGAGCGGAAATAAAACACATCATACTCCGTACCGGTGAGGTTCCTCGCCCATGCCTGCAGCTGCACATATTCCCATTCTATCGTCAGATAGGCTGAGAGCAGGAGATAGGGAGACTGCCGGCAGTCGTTCTGCTCATTCCAATAGACAGGTCCGGTCACATTCACTTGCGCAGCCAGCGAGAGAGCCTGCAGCCATTTGCGCCCCACCTTATACCCCGCTTGCGCAAGCAAGTGTATCGTATGCTGGGGAGCATAGGGGATGAAATGACCGGAGTAATCGCCTATTCCATCGTTGAAATCGATGAAACGTGCATCTGTGAAGCCATATGAAGCATCCGTCAGACCTTGCCATTTTTCCCGATTCCATCGGTAGTGGAGTGCCGCTTCCGCGCCCCATACCCGCGACCGTGCGGCATTCGCCATCATACGTCCTGTGGTCTTGCCGTTGGGGAAGACCGTCACCTGCTGGTCGTAGCATTGGATATGAAACACATCCGCATCTATCTTCAGTCCCTCGACCAGCGTGAAATGTGCTCCGAGTTCAAAGGTCCACTCTTTCTCCGGCTTATATGCTGTTATCGCCACATCCGAGAAACGCGGGTCTGCTATATTGAGATGCATGCCCATGTCCGCAGCCAAGTCGGTCATCACTTTGTTTTGTGTAATCGTGCTGAATATCTGCGAATTATATCCGCCTGCTTTATATCCTTTGGCTGCATAGACATAGGCTGTCACCCACTCGTGTTCGTAGCTCACAGCCAAGCGCGGCAGTACTTGGAAGTAATGCGCATGCCGGGTACCCTCAATGCGCGTACTGACCCGTTCATAATCCTCCATCAGCAGCGTAAAACGATAGTCCACATCCGCCGTACTGAGATAGTCCATCTGCGTATATTCATAATCCAGCCGCAGCCCTGCATGTATATGCCATTGTCCCAAGCGGAAGTGGCTCTGGTGGTAGGCGGCAAGCCCTGCATTATACAGCCCGAAACGGCTCGGTATCGGCAGTGTAGAGTTACTGATAGTCAAGGAGTCATCGGGAAAAACCGTCCGGATGCCTTTGTTGGCATTCCCTAAAATCAGTTCCTCTATTCCCTGCCGCATAAAGGTCACCGGTGCCTGCATGCTATTGGTCTTGGCAAAGCAGCTGAGCCCTGCCTGCCAGTCGTAATGAAAAGTTGATAGTTGATTGTAGATAGTTGAAAGACTACCTGTCAGCAGCGCATCTGCTGTGCCATTATGCTGCCGCTGAGTCTGGTGGAGAGTGAAGATATCATCCGGTGTATAATCCTGATCCATCCGCATGTCATCGCGCAGCAACTGATAGCTCGCTGCCAGTGAGAGGCGATAGTCTCCTTGGGTAAACTGAGCCCGAAGGCTCGGCAGAACCACCAGCCGCTCATAACCGGAAGGAGCATTATAGGCTATTTGTCCCGTTGAAACCGGAGCATATGGGAAGGCGCCCTGTTTCAACCAACCGGCATAGACCGTCCCTGTCACACGCCATGCGTCAGACGGCTTCCCGTCCAGCACCACCCGTCCGCCTGCCTGCTGACCATCATCCACTTTCTGCCCGTTGAAACCGTTGATATAGAACCCGTCTGTGCGCCGGTATTGCGCAGCAATCCCGAAACCAAACTTCCCATCTGCATCAGGTCTGTAGTACGACGCCTGTGCATGGATGGTGTTAGCCGTGGCATACCCTGCCTCTGCACGGACCTGCTGCGTCGTCAGGTCTAACGGCTGGATAGTGCGTATCTCCATCACTCCGCCGGGCGAGTTACGGCCGTAGAGACTGCCTTGAGGACCACGTAACAATTCTATCCGTTTCACATCCTGCATGGCGTGGTCGTACATGTTCTTGTCCAGCAGGGGAATACCGTCCACCACCATACCCAATACCGGTTCGTTGATCCGGCTGCCCATACCCCGGATATAGATACTGCTGGTCATGGCGCTGCCGTAATCAGGCATATACACATTCGGGACCAGCGAACTGACATCTTTGGGAGCCACCACACGTGTCTCTTCTATCAGACGGCTGTCTATCGCGCTGATAGATGAAGGCTGCCTGCTGACCACATCCGCTATGCGCGAAACGGAGACCTCCACATCCGGCAAAGTGACAGTATCCGCCCATGCCCCGTATGACGCCTCACCACCGGATGCCAGAGCGCTCCCGGCTCCTTCCACCGAGAGTGACAACAGACCATATAAAAAAAGTACCTTTGTACGCATAGCTGAAATTGCGTGCAAAAGTACAAATAAAAAGCGATATATTTCTTAAGAAATACTTAAGACTGTCTTAAATCCCAACAAATAGGGATTGCGTTTTCATTCGTTGTTAGAAGGAGAGGAATAATTACGCCCGTAGGAACGGTAGGTGTCTTTTTCTATCTCTATCTCCGGTTCCGTCCAAGCGGTGAGCGGCGTGAGCTGCCATTCGATATATTTGATGGTCATGCCTCTTTCCAGCCATTGTTTTTCATAATGGGTCTGTAGTGCGCGGGCATCAAGAGCATTTACCATTTGGTCATTTACCATTTGGTCATTGCCGTAGAGGTCATCCGTGGAACAGAGTACCGGATAGGGATTAAGCCGCAGCATTTCTTTCGTATAGGTATAGAGGAACGGGCTGTCCGTCTTGAGATGAATAATTCCCGTCGGTTTCATGATTTGCTGATACCGTTGCATAAAGAAGGTAGAGGTGAGACGTTTGGTGGCTTTCTTCATCTGCGGGTCACAGAAAGTAATCCAGATTTCATCGATTTCATCGGCACTGAAGAACGAGGTGATGAACTCGATATTGGTACGCAGGAACGCTACATTCTTCAGTCCTTCTGTCTCCGCCTGTTTGGCACCCGCCCACATGCGTGCTCCTTTGATATCCACGCCGATGAAGTTCTTGTCCGGGTATTTCTTCGCCAGACCTACCGTATATTCCCCTCTGCCGCAGCCGAGCTCCAGCACGATAGGGTTGTCATTGTGGAAATACCGTTCATGCCAATGCCCTGCCAAGTCATTTACTATTTGACCATTTACCACTTTTCCATTTTCATAGAACGCAGGCGTTCCAAACTGGAAGACATTGGAGAAAGTCTCCATCTCAGCGAACTTTTTCAGTTTATTCTTACCCACAATATATCAATTCTTATCTCGTTTTGCTTGAACGATTATTGCTATGCAATTTTCGTAATTTTTAATTTGTAAGTACTTCTATTCCCACATCGGTCACGCCGCGAAGCAGTGAGTCCCGCATTCCGTGCCGGATCTCCATATGGTACACTCCCGTATCAGGGAACTGCAAGTGGTCTTCATACAGCACCGGCATCTCGATGAAACCGTGGTTTTTGTCACCTAACCAGCGCCCTCTGTCATCGGCAAGATAGAACTCTATCGTGTCCCGCAGTCCGGCGTTGTCCATAAACAGCCACATGTTCTGATACGGATAGTTCTCCTTATGACGAACGTAGAGCAGCACCCGGTAGGAAGCGGCGGCATCGGTGACGGGATAGTCGAACGAGACCACTGAATCCATATGCCAACTGCCCGATTTCATCGGTACAAACCGGGAATAGACAATGTCGCTACGGCAGGCGGAAAAAGCGACTGCCAAGAGCATCATTAATATCGCCGCATAGTTTCTCATCTTTTAGGGCGTTGGGGTTTCTTTTTCTTCTTGTCAAAACGCGTCACGTCGCCGTGTCCGGTCTGGTAACCTATCTCAATAGCCGTTCCGCGTGTGCCGTCAAGCTGGTCCGGTTTCTCGCCGCGCCTGTTCATCGCTATAATCTCATTGGCTCGCGCGGCAGAAAGAGTGGTCAGGTTCGCCGCCATATGCTGGTCAGACGAATAGGTGACTTTCCCAGCCAAGGGGTCAGATGCAAAGAAATAGAAGGTTGCATCCTTCGTTTCCAACGGTATATTCCGGGAGGGAAGATGTTTGGAAGCATCCTCATACACAGGCACTTCGTAGTTCAGACAGCATTTGAGTTTGGCGCACATGCCGGCGAGTTTCTGCGGGTTGGGAGAGATATTCTGCATACGTGCTGCTCCGGTACCGACCGACGAGAAATTGATAATCCATGTGGAGCAGCATAACTCCCGTCCGCACGGACCCGTTCCGCCGATGCGACCTGCCTCCTGACGGGCACCGATCTGCTTCATTTCCACACGGATACGGAATGTCTCGGCATACACTTTTATTAACTGGCGGAAATCGACACGGCCGTCAGCTATATAGAAGAAGATGGCTTTCGACCCGTCGCCTTGGTATTCCACATCACCTATCTTCATCTCCAAGCCAAGCGATTTGGCAAGTTGCCGTGCACGAATCATCGTGTCCTGCTCACGGGCATGGGCTGCCGCTGCGCGTTCCAAGTCCGCCTCCGTGGCTATGCGGAGCACTTGGCGTATCTCATAACGCGAGGCGTCAATCTTGTTTTTCTTGATCTGCAGTTCCACCAGCTTGCCGGTGAGCACAACCTCACCCACGTCATAACCCGGGTTCGCCTCTACCACCACTTTGACGCCTTTCTCCAACGGCAGATGCTGGCTGTTATGGAAATAGCCCTTGCGCGTGTTCTTGAACTGCACTTCGATGAGGTCGGTCAACTGTGTATTCTCCGGCAGGTCCGACAACCAGTCGCTGACCGGAAGCATATGCGTTGAGTTGCACTTGGTGGCTGCAGCACCCAGTTCCTCATGAAGATTTCCTACGGTATATTTTTTCATTGTTTGTTTATTATTTTTTCTTTATCAGTACTATCATCTGCAGGCAGAGGTCAAAGAAAATCATTTTGGCGTTTCCGTTTTGCTCTATCTGCCGTTCTGCAAGGTCGAGCTGCTGCATAATCTGCTCCACATTACCGTTGTGTATGAACGGCGCAAAACGGACGGAGAAATCGCGTTCTGCTTCCATCTGATAGTTCAGCTCAGGCTGCCCCACATTACGGATATAGTTCTCGCGCACCTGCTGCTGTGCATATTGAAGAAAATGCTTCTGTTTCTCCCTTCCTACCTTGCTGTCCGCCATTTCCAGCGACCACTGGCGTAGCCGCTTGAGCGACTCGTATTTTTTCTGCGGGTCTTTCAACACACCTACGGTATATGCATCCCTAAAAAGTGCGATGAAATCGCGCAGTTCCTGCTGGTTCTCTTCGGACTCGTCGCATTTCTTGAGGGCTGCGAGATAACTGCCGTTGGCTATCCGGGCTATGTCGGCGGCTTTGACGGAATCGACACCTCGCTGCATCAGGGCGCGGGCTATCGTCGCTGTCTCCAGACGCGGCACCCGTATCGTCTGTACACGCGACCGGATGGTGGCAAGCAGGTTCTCCGGGTGTTCGCTCACCAAGAGGAAGACCGTTTGTGCGGGCGGTTCTTCCAGCAACTTGAGCAGTTTGTTCGCCGTAGTGGCATTCATCTTCTCCGGCTGCCAGATAATCATCACCTTATAGCCGTTGCCATATGGCTTCAGACTCAGTTTGCGCAGTATCTCACCGCTCTCTTTCTCATAAATCATGCTCTGCTTGGTCTCTACGCCCAAGGCTTTGTGCCAGTCCTCAAGGTCGAAATAATGTTTCTCCAGCAGGATGGTACGCCATGGGTCAAGAAAAGAGTCGCATGTCTCGTCCGAGCCCACAATAGGAAAGACAAAATGCAGGTCCGGATGTTGCAGGTTCTCAAACTGCAGACAAGTAGGACATACGCCGCAGCTGTCTTCTTCTGTCCGGTGCGGGCAGTTCAGATACTGCGCATAAGCCAGCGCAAGCTGTAACTTGCCGATTCCGGAGATACCGGAAAAGAGTTGTGCGTGAGGCACACGACCCTCACGTACCGACTGACGAAGATGCTCTTTCGTCTCCTCCTGACCTATAATCTCTCTAAAGAGCAAAGCCGATTCTTAATTTTTAATTCCTAATTCTTTCCGCATCGCCTCCACCATCCCGGCATATTCGGCATCAGACAGATACACTTTGCCCGGATTCATCTGAAATGTTCCGCCGTAATCGGGTCCATCGACATATTTGGGAGCCAGATGGAAATGCAGGTGACTCAGTTTGTCGGAATAAGCGCCGTAGTTGATTTTCTCCGGTTTGAAGAGACGTTGCATGGCGCGCGTCACATCTGCCACATCAGCCATAAACAGGTTACGCTGCTCGTCGGAAAGCTCGTTAAGGTCGTTCACATGACCGTCATAAGCCACCAAACAGCGGCCGTGATAGGTCTGCTCCTTAAATACAAACGCGCGCGACACGCGCAGGTGCGCGATTTCAATCATCAGAGAATGCAAGGTCTCATTGTTCTGGCAATAGAGACAGTCTTTCGGATCGGAATACATGATATATAAATTACAAATTAAAAATTACGAATTACGGATTATTTTCTACAGCCGGCGATGACCGCATTGCGCACAGCCTCGATAGCTGCGTTGGAATCGGTGTTTCCTTCGGCATCTTTGAACTGCTTGAGGTCTATCGGTTCGCCTATATGCATGTGCACCGGATGACGGCTGACGAAGGGCTTGCCTTTGGGCAGCACCTCAAAGCAACCGGAGAGAGAGAGAGGTATGACAGGCAGACCGAGGTCGAGGGCTATCTGGAATGCACCGCGTTTGAAACGTCCCACTTCACCGTTCAGAGAACGGGTACCTTCCGGGAAGATAACCGTGCATACACCATCGGTCAGCTGTTTCTCCACTTCGTGCAGACTCTCCATCGCCGCTTTCGCATTGCGGCGGTCTATGAAAATATGCCCTGCCGCCTTGCAGCCGATACCAACAAAGGGCACTTTCCGCAACTCGGCTTTCATCAGCCATTTGAATATCACGGGCAACCACCCATATACCAGCCATACATCGAACATCGACTGATGGTTGGACACAAATACATAACTCTGTCCCGGCTTAATATGCCCGGTTCCATCGACTGAAACCGGCAGAAACATCAACCAGAAGAACGAGCGTGACCAGAACTGCTGCACCTTGTGCACAAACTCGGCATTCCGCCAATGAACGGTGCAGATGGTGAAGACAGCGGTAAACATCGTCAGCACTGCCAGTATCGGCCATGCTACCAGATATTGATATACAATATAAAAAGGCTTTAAGATTCTTGTCATTTTGAATTTATAATTTCAATCAGTCCCTGTCGTATTTCTGCATGAATCCGCGATAGAGCGCGCAGATACGCCGTATCTCTTCCCATGTCTCGTCACTCAGCTTGGTTCCGATAATCTCCACTACGCGACCGGCTGCGATGGTTCCTATCTCTGCACAACGGCGGATGTCGAAACCGTCACTCAGCGCGTGCAGAAATCCACCTGCAAACAGGTCACCGGCTCCGGTGGAATCGGTACAACTCGTCGTTATAGCACCTATATGATGACGCTTGCTGCCTTGCTGCACATACGATCCGTTCTTACCCACTTTGACCACCGCGATATCGCATTGTTCGGCTATCATCTGCACCGCTTCCTCGGGATTCAGATGCGTATAGGCAAACGACTCGTCCTCGTTGGCGAAGACGATGTCCACATATTGCTTGATCAGAGCTTTCAGGAACGCGTGGTTCTCGTTCACCACGTTATATGACGCCAGATCCAGAGACACCATACATCCCGACTCTTTCGCCAGACGGATGGCTTTCTCTATCAAATCATGGTTCTGGACCAGATAACCCTCGATGTGGAAGATGTCGTAACCGTTGAATGCATCTTTTTGGATGTCATCGGCACATAACTCTGCGGAGGCCCCCAGATACGTAGCGAACGTACGCTCACCGTCCGGAGTCACCAGCACGATGGACACGCCGGACATGGCATTCTTGGACAGCAGAAGAATAGGTTTCACGCCGTTTTTGAGCATATCCTCACGATAAAAATCCCCCACCTCGTCATTACCGATTTTCCCGATGAATGCCGCTTTTCCGCCTAATGCCGCCACGCAGTTCACCGCATTCGATGCCGAACCGCCGGCTACCATGCGTTTGCGGACGGACAGAAAACGATACTGAATCTGCTCCGCTTGGTCTTTCGTGATAAGGTTCATGCTGCCTTTCGGAAAACCAAGTTCGCGCAAATCATCCTCACTCACCTGCAGAAGGATGTCGGTTAACGCGTTTCCTAAACCTAAAATCTTCTTCATTTTTTATATTTTTTGACCGAATTTGGGTTAAAAATCAAAAATATTCACTATTTATTGCATTTTTTTTCAAAAAAACTTGCACATGTCAAAAAAAAGCAGTACTTTTGCACCCGCTTTTGAAAAAGCAAGCTTCCTTAGCTCAGTCGGTTAGAGCATCTGACTGTTAATCAGGGGGTCCTAGGTTCAAGTCCTAGAGGGAGCGCAAGAGCATCTGCTTCGGCAGGTGCTTTTCTTTTTCCTGTCTCTCAAGCATTCAGGACGTCCCGACGTGGAATACACCCATTTCCCCAATTTCGCTGCAAAGGTACAAAAAAAAATGCACATACGCAAGCGCGCGTGCATTTTTTTTATAAAGTAGTTACCAAATGTCCGTCATTTCTGTTTGCGGAATCCTGTTTTGGACTGCTCCTGTGCGGGTTGTTCGGAGAGTTTCGGTTCCTCAGCTTTGGGTTTCGAAGGAGAGCGGAAGATATTCACTACTTCATCGCCGTTGTGGATATATTTGAGCACTTCGGGATTCTTGAGAATCAGATAGTTCTCTATCTCCTCGCGGGTGTATTTCTTGGTAGCCTCCATGTCTTCCGTGAAAGTCCTCGGGTTGACGAAATATCCTGCAAAACCGGTCATGGAAGCTTTCACTTTCCGTCCTTGATATTCGATTTTGAATATCGGGTCCACGACTACGCCTATTTTGTTCTGCGTGAGCGCCAGATAGCGGCATTCGTTCATGGCATCTTCTCTGCGCTTGTGCCAGCCGGATGTGGTCTCAATGCGGCGGTTGTAATCGGCATGTACGTCCACGACTGTCGGGGTAGCCTGTATGTCATGACGTGCGATAGATGTCTGACGTGCTGTGTATTGATAAGAAGAGCAACCTGTGAGTGCCAGCAGTACAGCGCATGCACTCAGAATAAGTGATTTTTTCATAATTTTGTAAATTTAAAATGTTAATTTGTTAAAATGTAAGACCCACCCCTACTCCGTTTCCTCCGGCATTAAAGGTGATGTCCATTTTGCGTGCTTTGTTCAATCGTACGGCTCCGACGGCAATCATGGGGATACCGGCAATGCCCATACCTGCACCTACCGTGGTCACCATCATTCCGCCTAACTCCAGCCTGCTTGCCGAGGTGGATAGTCTCTCTCCTTCTTGGCGCATTTCCTGTCCTTGGGAGATTTTGGCGTCGTTATTCTCCCACCTTCCTTCTTCTTCCAGATCTCTGCCTTTATACTGCATGTCGCGGGCTTTGTCATGGATAGGAAATGAGCCGAACACCATACCTAATCCGCCGCCAATACAGGCGACTCCGGCACAGAGCAAACCGATACCGGCATTGCGCAACTGCATGGCCTTGTGGAAATCGTACTGCTTGACTTTCTTGGGAGCACGTACCTTGGGAGCACGGAACATGACGGACTTAGGTGCAAGTTCTGCCGATTTCAACGCATCTTTTGAGTGAATAAAATAATTGTCACCTTCCGGTTGTGCATAGAAATACTGCGGAAATTCGGGGTCCGTGAGCAGTTTGTAATTCTCAATCTCCTCACGGGAATAATTCTTGGTTTCATCGAGTTGCGAAGCCCGTTGTTCGTATTTACCGGCGAAGCCGATTACGGTAGCCCGGTAGCGATTTTTCATGCGGCTGTTCCGGCACTCAATTTTGAAAACAGGGTCGATGAGAACGTCAATTTTCTGCTCCTGAATGCACCTGAACTCAGCCTCAGCGATAGCGTCTTTCTTGGTTGCGGTATAATCAGAGGTGGCAGTCACCTGCCGTGAGTAATCCACGACCAGCCCCGCCGTCGGTTCATGTGGAACGATGGGTGTTTTGCGCACATCGACCTGCCGAGCCGTGAAGCTGAAAGAAGAGCAACCGGTAAGAAAAGCAACCATCGCCAAGAGTGGAAGCAATATAATCTTTTTCATACTACTCTTATTTAACCCCAATCGGTTATTAGACCATTTTGCGCCTACAAGGCTTTCTTTTTGTCATCAAAACGCTAATGACCGATTCGGGTTTAAACGCCTACTCTTGTTCGGATTTTCGGCTTTCTCCGTTGTAGTCCGGCAATAAGTGAGATGAGTAATGGACACATATAAAAAGCGTGGACTACTCGCTTGATCGGGTTATTCGGGCTACCACACCCATGCTCTCCAATACACCGCAAATGCCCACACTTTCGTGCGAGCGTTTTGACATATTCATGGAAGAGCATAAAAAAAGTGGTAGATTGAATAACTCCCTAAATAAGCAAACGCTATTTATATGTAACTGTCTTCAGACGTTATTTAATCATAGGCACGATAGTTTTGTGTTCGGATTTTCGTTGTTGACGGGAATACATTTCCCCAATTTCGCTGCAAAGATACAACATTTTTCTGACATACGCAAGCACGCATGCATTTTTTAGAAGCCAATGGGTATATAGTGGCTATACTATGTTTATACGTTGGTTAGTCGAGTAACGGTATAATAACCCAATAATCACCCAATAATAACCCAATAATCACCCAATAAAAAGACAATAACGTAACAATGGTTACCGCTGAAAATCAGGATGCAAAGGTACAACAAAAAAATGATATACGCAAGAAAAGACGAAACTTTTCGCGCAAAGAGCGCGAGCACAGGACACCGGACAATCCGGAAAGACCAGACCGCTACGCTCATCCGGGGAGCGGGCAATTAAATTGCCCTACTAATTAACGGAGGGGAAGGCGGTAGAACGAAGGAAAAGCGGTAGTTTAACGAAAGAACCGGCGGCAAAAATGCCCCCGAAAGGGGACACCGGACAATCCGGAAAGACCAGACCGCTACGCTCATCCGGGGAGCGGGCAATTAAATTGCCCTACTAATTAACGAAGGAAAAGCAGTAGATTAACGGTGGGAAAGCGGTAGATTAACGAAAGAACCGGCGGCAAAAATGCCCCCGAAAGGGACAACAGGCATGGCGGAAAGAGATTTTTTTATAAAAAATTTGTTTTTGCTTGCGTATGTGCATTTTTTTTCGTATCTTTGCACGATTTTTCATATTATGCGTAATTATGTGCTGAACGGACCGGCAGCCAGCCGACAAATAACAAAGACAAACAATAAATACTATACAGACACACACCCTACAGATAATAAGTAATACACTGAGATAGTAACTGATAGGCAACAAATTATATAGAAATACTACCTGACAGAAAATAAATTAAAAACAGATATGGGACTTTTTTCTTTCACACAGGAAATAGCCATTGACTTGGGAACGGCGAACACCATCATCATGTGCGATGACAAAATCGTGGTTGACGAGCCTTCCGTAGTGGCTATCTCGATGGCGGACAACAAGATGGTTGCCGTCGGACGCAAAGCACAACAGATGATTGGTAAAGGCGGTAGCATGATTCGTACCGTACGCCCCCTTCGTGATGGTGTGATTGCTGATTTCTATGCCTGCGAGATGATGATTCGCGGTATGATTAAGATGATTCCGAAGCAGGCACGGTTGTTCTCTCCGTCCATCCGCATGGTCGTTTGTATCCCCTCCGGTTCCACCGAGGTGGAGATTCGTGCCGTGCGTGACAGTTCGGAGCATGCCGGAGGACGCGATGTCTATATGATTTACGAGCCGATGGCTGCCGCTATCGGTATCGGCATCGATGTCGAGAGTCCGGAAGGATGTATGATTGTGGATATCGGTGGTGGTACCACGGAGATTGCGGTCATCTCGCTCGGAGGTATCGTCTGCAACAAGTCCATCAAGATTGCCGGTGACGATTTCAACCAAGATATCATCGAATACATGGGACGTATGCACAACCTCCGCATCGACGAACCGACGGCTGAGCGTATCAAGATTCAAGTGGGTTCCGCGCTGCCGGAACTGGAGGATGCCCCGGAAGATTTCGTAGTCATCGGTCCGAACAAAGTGACTGCGCTTCCTATGTCAGTTCCTGTCAGCTATCAGGAGATAGCACACTGCTTGGAGAAGAGTATCTCGAAAATCGAAGGCGCCATCCTGCAAGCACTCGAATCCACACCGCCTGAGTTGTACTCCGACATCGTCAAACGCGGTATCTACCTCACGGGCGGCGGTGCGTTGCTGCATGGGCTTGCCAACCGTCTGACGGACAAGATTACCATACAGTTCCACGTGGCAGACGACCCCTTGCATTCTGTCGCCCGCGGTACAGGTGTTGCGCTGAAGAATGTGAACAACTTCGGCTTCCTGCTCCGGTAAACATAGCACGGTATGCAGAATTTGCTGAAAATACTGCTTCGTTATAGCAACTTCCTTGTCTTCATCGCCTTGGAAGTTGCTGCGTTTTTGCTTATATACTATAATAATGCATACCCTCGCAGCAGTATCTTCAGCACGGCAAACGATGCGGTGGCATGGCAGGAAGAGCAGATTACGGAGCTGCGCAGTTATTTCAGCCTCAAGAGCCAGAACGAACAACTGGCTCTGGAAAATGCGGATCTGAGGAACCAAATAGTATCGATGGATTCGGTACAAATTGATGGTTCGTTCCGCTATTCGTCTGCCAAAGTGGTACAGATGACCACCGACCAGTTGCACAACTATCTCACCATCAATCGCGGCAGCCATGACGGCATACAACGCGGACAAGGAGTGCGTAATGAGGAAGGAGCTGTCGGTATCGTGCGGACAGTAGGACCGAACTACAGTGTCGTTCTGCCGCTCATCAACACGCACACGAATCTCAGCTGCCGTTTCCTGAAAAACGACTATGTGGGCACACTACAATGGGACGGGAAAGACTGCCGGTTCGCACAACTGGCAGACGTGGCGGCGCATATGGTGGTCAACCCCGGAGACACTATCGTCACAAGCGGTCTCAGCCCTGTCTTTCCAGAAGGCATACCCGTTGGAATCGTAGAAAACAGCGTCTTGAAAACAGGTGATGCCTACCACACCATACGTGTGCGGCTATACACCAATTTCAAGCGTCTGAAATATGTGGAACTGGTGCAAAACGAACACCTGCAGGAATTGGAGGAATTGCAGAATGGACTGGACTAAACAATTCATACGGTATATCATTGTGATGCTGCTGCAGGTTCTTCTCTTTGACCAGTTGCAGCTCTGGGGTGCGTGCCATCCGTATATATACGTACTCTGCCTGCTGATGCTGCCGATAACAATACCGCATATACCGTCCATGCTCATCGGTGCCGCTGCCGGAGTTGTGATGGACATCTTCTGCAACTCGCTCGGCGTACACACAGCGGCTTGTATCCTGCTGATGTTCATACGCCCGTATCTGTTAGGAGGCATCGTGAATGACAAAGACCGCCTGAATGAACAGATAAGCCTGCGGACACTGGGCATGGAGACCTTCGTACGCTATGTGGCGATACTGGTGGTCGTACATCATCTGACCGTTTTCCTGCTCGCGGCATGGCAATGGCAGCATATCGCCTTCGTTATGCTGGAGACTGCTGTCAGCAGTCTGATTACCATTCTGGTTGTCATTGGCTATAACGCTATGAAATACAAATGATTAACGATAAGTATTATAGACGCCGGTTTGTAATCAGCGGCATTGCAATTGGGGTGGTATTGGTGTATATAATACGGCTTTTTTACCTCCAGATTATCGACCAGTCCACCAAAGACCAAGCGGATAACAACGCCTTGGTCAAACAGACTATATACCCTTCGCGGGGACTTATCTATGACCGCAACGGAGAACTGCTTGTCTTCAACCAGCCCATCTACGAAATCACGATGGTGATGCGCGATATGGGCAAAGAATGGGACACCACCGCTTTCTGCAAAAGCCTGCAGATAAACCGCGCGGAGTTCGATGAGCGTATCGCCGACATCAAAGACAAACGCAAGAACAGAGGCTACTCACGCTGGACGCCGCAGGTCTTCATGAGCCAGCTCAAGAAAGAAGACATAGCCGTCCTGCAGGAAGAACTATTCCTCTTCCCCGGCATCCAAATACGGAAAAGGACATTGCGGGACTATACCTACAAAGCCGCAGCACACGTGTTGGGTTCTGTGGGCGAAGTGAACCAGAATGATCTGGACAGAGATGCTTATTACGCACGCGGCGATTACTCCGGCCGTGACGGGCTGGAAAAGACCTACGAGCAGCAGTTGCGCGGCGAGAAAGGGGTGGAAGTGCTCATGCGCGACGCGCGCGGAAGAATACAAGGCAGTTATCATGACGGCGAACTCGACCGCACGGCGGTGGCAGGCACAGACCTGCATACCACACTGGACATACAGCTGCAGATGCTGGCGGAAGAACTGTTAGAGGGCAAGATCGGAAGCGCCGTAGCCATCGAACCGGCTACGGGAGAGATACTGGCGCTGGCATCTAACCCTGCATGGAACCCCAAAGTGCTGGTGGGCAAAGAGCGCAGCAAGAACTATACCGCCTTGCTCCAAGACCCCACCAAGCCGCTCATGAACCGGGCTACACAAGCCACTTATCCACCGGGGTCGACTTTCAAGACCATTCAGGCACTTGTCTGTCTTGAACAAGGCGGCATCACGCCAAACACACTCTACCCCTGCTCGGGTCCGCAGAGCACACCTATCAAATGTACCCACCACCATGGTTCGCCGGTGGCACTGGACAGAGCTATCGAACAGAGTTGTAACCCCTATTTCTGGTGCGCTTTCCGCGACCTGCTGCAGAAAGACGGTTACGGCAAGGACAACGAGGATTTCAGGCATCGCTATGAACTGTGGAGAAACGACGTGATGTCCTTCGGATTAGGGCAACGCTTCACCGACACGGACCTCAACGAACAGTCCTCCGGAAGCATACCAAGCACCAAACTGTTTGACAAAGCATATGGCAAGACAGGATGGAAAGCCATCACCATACGCTCGCTCAGTATCGGGCAGGGCGAGATTCTGGCTACACCGCTGCAACTGGCGAACCAAGCAGCCGCTATCGCCAATGAGGGATATTATATTTCCCCGCACCTCAACAAGAACGATTCCATGCGGATTCATCGGCATGATTTGCCTATCAGGAAGCGTCATTTCGAGGTGGTCAAAGATGGTATGCACCGTGTAATGGTATATGGCACAGGACGCCATTATGCCATCGATTCACTCAACATGGCCGGCAAGACAGGAACCGCCCAGAACCCGCATGGAAAAGACCACGCCATCTTTATCGGCTTTGCGCCTGTGGAGAATCCGAAGATTGCCGTGGCTGTGGTGGTGGAGAACGCAGGTTTCGGCGCCACATGGGCATGCCCGGTGGCAACGATGATGATGGAGCAATACCTGACAGGAGAAGTCAAACGGCGTGATTTACGCAAACGAATAGGAAGTGCTGTACTCAATGAGAGCGTCAAGAAATGGTAATATATGGCAGAATGTCGATTGGATCACCATCGGTATTTTTCTTGTGCTGACCATCTTTGGCTGGCTCAATATCTATGGTGCCAGCTATACCTTTGACCAGACAAGTATCTTCGATTTCTCCAACCGCGCCGGTAAACAGTTCACATGGATTATCGGTTCGCTCATTTTAGGCGGCATCCTGCTGCTGATTGACTACCGCACGTATGACACCTTGACGTATTTCGCCTATGGAGCCATGCTGTTGCTGCTGCTTGCCACGCCGTTCTTGGCGCATGATATCAAAGGCTCGCTCTCATGGATATCACTGGGTCCCGTCAACCTGCAGCCTGCCGAGTTTGCCAAATGTATCGTCGCTCTCACCATCGCCAAATACATGGGCAGGTATGACTATAAACTACGAACTTGGCGCGATCTCATCGTACCTTTTGCCCTCATCGGCGTGCCGGCTCTCATCATTATGGTTATGCAGAAAGAGACCGGTTCTGCACTCGTCTTTGCCGCTTTCCTCTTGGTCTTCTACCGTCAGGGAATGAGTGGTTATGTGCTGTGGATGGGTGTAGCAGCGGTAGCCCTGTTTATCATCAGCATCCGTTTCGGAGCCATGCCTCTGCCGCTCGGTACAGGAAGTGTGGGAATCCTCACTTGTATGCTACTGCTCACGGCGGTGGAGATTTATTTTATCTGCAAGGAACACCCGATGCGCTGGCAGGCATTGATATTGCAGGGCAGCGTGGCGGTGATTTACGGCATAAGCCTGATTGTCAACATATGGATTCCTGTACCGTTTGACTGGGTGTCTATGGGAGTAGTGGTGGCATTGGTGCTCTATAATGTCTTTGTAAGCCTCTATTGGCGCAAATATATGCTGTTGCTCGTTGCTGCTTTCACCGTCTTCTGTATCGGCTACACGCACGCATGCGATTTTGTCTTCCAGAAAGTGCTGCAACCTCACCAGCGAATCCGTATAGAGGTGCTGCTGGGTATGAAAGAAGACCCTGCCGGAGCAGGATACAACGTCAACCAAGCACGCATCGCCATCGGCTCCGGACGGTTCTTCGGGAAAGGATACCTGAACGGTACACAGACCAAACTGCAGTTTGTGCCGGAGCAAGACACGGATTTCATCTTCTGCACCGTAGGTGAAGAGTGGGGTTTTGTCGGTTCCATCGGTGTTTTGCTGGTGTACTTATTCTTCATACTGCGGCTTATCTTCATCGCAGAACGGCAGCGTAACACCACCACGCAGATATACGCCTATTCGGTGGCAAGCATCTTCCTCTTCCATCTCACCATCAATGTGGGAATGGTGTTAGGTTTGTTGCCGGTTATCGGTATTCCTCTGCCGTTCTTCAGTTACGGCGGCAGTTCGTTATGGGGATTCACCATGCTATTGTTTATCCTGCTGCGGCTGGATGCAGCACGCATGGAGCAATTGAACTAAGGAGAAAACACAGATGTTTGTCACAAACCCCATAGGAATAAGCGGTGAGAAAGAGGTCGCCAAGATACTGGAGAAAAAAGGATTCCGTATCACAGAGCATAACTGGCGGATGGGACATCTGGAGGTGGACCTGATTGCCGAAAGCAGAAAAGAGATTGTCTTTGCCGAAGTGAAAGCTCGCACCACTGATTTCGGTGGCAAGATGCCGGAGGAATATGTCGATGAAACCAAGAGAAGACACCTGATAGCAGCGGCAAACGCGTATATCAAACAGAAACGGACGGACAAACTCCCACGATTTGACATCATAGGAATCATGGTGGATGCAGAAACGGGAGAAATAACCTACCGCAATCATATAGAGAACGCCTTCCATCCCTCTGCCCGCACCATTACATCCGGCAGTTTTACCGGCTCTTGGAGATGGTCCGGCTCTGCCGGAAGCACCCGGAAGAGATAAAAGCGCAGTGAAAAGACAAGGCAAGGGAAGTAAAGAGTGCCGAGAAGAAAAGGGCTCAGGGAAAAGTACTGAACAAGAGACAGAAGAAACAGATATATGGATTTCAAATACGATGTGATAGTAGTCGGTGCCGGTCACGCAGGATGCGAGGCGGCAAGCGCCGCTGCCCACATGGGCAGCAAGACTCTGCTGATTACTATGGATATGAACAAGATAGCCCAAATGAGCTGCAACCCTGCTGTTGGAGGTATCGCCAAGGGGCAGATAGTGCGTGAGATAGACGCGCTGGGAGGGCAGATGGGTATCGTCACCGACAGGAGTGCCATTCAGTTCCGCCTGCTCAACCAGAGCAAAGGACCGGCTATGTGGTCTCCGCGCAGCCAGAGTGACCGCAAACGCTTTATCGAAGAATGGGTGCGGGTGCTCTCGCACACAGAAAACTTATCCTTATGGCAGGACACCGTAACATCTCTTATTATCAGAGATAATAAGGTGTGCGGAATAAAGACCGCCTTGGGCATAGAGATGACAGCGGAAGCGGTAGTACTGACCAACGGTACTTTCCTCAATGGGTTGATGCATTGCGGCAAGACACAGATAGCAGGCGGACGGACCTCCGAACCCGCTTCCTACGGGTTAACGGAGCAACTGGTGGCACTGGGATTCAAAAGCGACCGCATGAAGACAGGTACGCCGGCACGTATCGATGCCCGGTCCATTCATTTCGACGAACTGGTTCGTCAGGACGGAGACAACGACTGGCACCGGTTCAGCTATCTGGACACCGTACACCGGGAGTTGAAACAGATGCCCTGCTGGATTACCTACACCAACACCAAGACACACAAAGCTCTGCGCGCAGGACTGGCAGATTCTCCCCTTTTTAACGGACAAATCAAGAGTATCGGTCCGCGTTACTGCCCAAGTATAGAGACCAAAATCGTCACCTTTGCCGATAAAGATGCCCACCAGATTTTCCTTGAGCCGGAGGGAGTGGACAGTAACGAGTACTATGTCAACGGTTTCTCCAGCAGTCTGCCGTGGCAGGTGCAACTGGCAGGACTGAAGACCATCAAGGGTCTGGAGGATGTGGTGATGTACCGTCCCGGCTATGCTATCGAGTATGACTTCTTCGACCCCACCCAACTCCATCACACACTGGAGACCAAACGGATAAAGAACTTGTTCTTTGCCGGACAAATCAACGGTACTACCGGTTATGAAGAAGCAGCCGGTCAAGGCTTGGTGGCAGGCGTCAACGCACACATTAATGTGCATGGCGGTATGCCGTTCACCATGGGCAGAGACGAGAGTTATATAGGTGTGCTGATTGACGACCTTGTCAACAAGGGAGTGGACGAGCCGTACCGTATGTTTACCTCACGGGCGGAATACCGCATCCTGCTGCGGCAGGACAATGCTGACGAACGGCTGACCGAACGGAGTTACCGGATGGGATTGGCAGAGGCGTCCCGGTATGAGTTATTGAAATGCAAACAAGAAGCATGTGCCGGTTTCATCGGCTTTATGCAGCAGAATATGGTCCGTAAGGGCGAGGTGGACACATGGCTGGAGAGCATCGGCAGTTCAGCCCTCCATGAAGGGTGCAAGATTAGCGACCTTATTCTCCGCCCGCAAGTAACCATAAAAGGTCTGGCGGAAGTTCTGCCAAGCCTGAAAGCACGAACCGAACTTCTGTCCGACGAGTGCATTGAGAGCTGCGAGATACAAATCAAGTATGCCGGATATATCAAACGCGAGCAGCAGGAAGCAGCCAAGTTGCAGCGCCTTGAACAGATACGCATACCTGACACTTTTGATTACGAAAGCATACAAAGTCTAAGCACAGAAGCACGCCAGAAACTGACGCGTATCCGTCCGCATTCCATCGGAGAGGCACAACGTATACCGGGCGTAAGCCCCAATGACATCAGCGTCTTATTGGTATTGATGGGAAGATAACAGATAAAAGGCAAAAAATCGAAAGACAAATAAGTGAGATAAGAGTTATAATAAGGAATTTTAGTTTATAAAATAAACTAATCCGGAATGTTTCACGTGGAACATAGTACAAAAACACAGATAGAAGAACTCTAAATAAAGAAGGAAAAACAAGTAATAACCAAAATACACATAGATTTATGACAGCAGAAGAAGTAAAACAAAGTATTCGCAATGTGCCGGACTACCCCATCAAGGGCATTCAGTTCAAGGACATAACCACAGCACTGTCCAAGCCTGATTGCTTGCGCTGGATGAAAGACGAGATTGTAAAGCGATACAAAGGTCTCGGTATAACACAAGTTGTAGGTGTCGAGTCGCGTGGATTCATTATTGCACCGGCAGTGGCGATGGAGATAGGAGCCGGTTTTGTGCCTATCCGCAAACCCGGTAAACTGCCCGCTGAAACGATACACGTCAGCTATACCAAAGAGTATGGCACAGACTCCATTGAAATGCACAAGGGGGTGCTGAGTGAGAAAGATATAGTCCTCATTCATGACGACATCTTGGCTACAGGAGGTTCTATGATGGCTGCGGTTGAACTGGTGCAGAAAGCAGGAGTAAAGAAGATTTACACCAACTGCCTCATAGAACTGGAGGGGCTGAATGGACGAAAATTCTTAAATGACAGAGGAGTGGAGATAGACTGCCTCTTCGGAATTGAAGTAGATGAATGATTGATGACCGATAACTGATGATTGATAATTGATGA
This sequence comes from Paludibacteraceae bacterium, assembly GCA_017448345.1. Lineage (GTDB taxonomy): Bacteria > Bacteroidota > Bacteroidia > Bacteroidales > Paludibacteraceae > Colicola. The sequence continues at coordinate 57,774 of JAFSLP010000004.1, forward strand.
TTGATTAATGGCAGCCAAAGATGACCATATTGCCTTATTGCTAAAACGTATTCCGGAGAACCCGGGTGTGTACCAGTACTTTGACAAGGACGGGCAGATTATCTATGTAGGCAAAGCCAAGAACCTGCACAGGAGGGTGAACAGCTATTTCAACAAAGACCATCAGTCCTCCAAGACCCGTCAGTTAGTGGCACACATAGCAGATATACGATATGTGGTGGTGGACAGTGAGCAGGATGCTTTCCTGTTAGAGAACAACCTCATCAAACAATACCAGCCGCATTATAACATCCTGCTGAAGGATGGAAAGTCTTATCCAAGTATATGCATCACCCGTGAACCGTACCCGCGCATCTTCAAAACGCGGACCATCAACAAGAAGAACGGAGAGTATTACGGTCCATACAGCTTCGGCAATACAGTAGATATGGTGCTTGAACTGATACACAAACTCTACCCTATCCGAACTTGTAATATACCTCTTTCAGCCGATTCCATCGCTAAAAACAAGGTACGCGTGTGTCTCAAATATCACCTGCACAACTGCTGCGGTATATGCGAGATGAGACCCGGCAGCGAACAATACAGCCAATGGATAGACCAAGCACGCAAACTTATCAAAGGCGACGCACATGAAATCGGGCGCCAGCTGGAAGAGGAGATGTCGATGAAATCGGCTGAAATGAAGTATGAGGAGGCAGCGGAGATAAAGCGCAAGATAGAGTTGTTAGAGCAATTCAAGAGCAAGACTATCATCACCAACACCCATGCAGGCGATATAGATGTGTTCGGCTACGACGAGCAGGACGACAAGGTATATATATCCATGCTGCACGTGCATAACGGATGTATCGTACAGGGGCAGACGATTGAATACCGCCGTAAGATGGAGGAGGAGAAAGAGGAACTGTTAGCCCTCGGAATGATGGAATTACGTGAGCGGCTGGAGAGCAGCACCAAGGAGGTGATAGTACCGTTCATACCGGACATATTTGATGAGACGATACATATCAATATAGCCGTCACAGGAGACAAGAAAAAGCTGTTAGAGCTCGCCATGCAGAATGTGCGTCAGTACAAGATGGACCGATTAAAGCAGGACGACAAACTGAACCCCGAGCAACGCGGCGTCCGTATCCTGACAGAACTGCAGCAGATGATGAACCTCCCTACTCTGCCCCGATGGATTGACTGCTTCGACAACTCCAACATACAAGGCACCAACGCCGTGGCAGGTTGCGTCGTCTATCGGATGGCTAAACCGAGCAAGAGCGACTATAAGAAATTTGAAATCAAGACAGTGGAAGGAGCCGATGACTATGCATCCATGCGCGAGGTGGTGCGCAGGCGTTACCAGCACCTGAAGGACGAAGGAGGACATATGCCCGACCTCATCATCGCCGATGGCGGACTGGGACAGATGCACGCCATCCGTGAAGCGGTGGAGGAGCAGTTGGGGCTGAAGATACCGATTGCCGGTCTGAAGAAAAATGACAAACACCGCACACAAACCCTGCTCTACGGATTTCCTCCTGCGGAAATCAGTATGCCCGTGACAAGCGAGGTATTCCGCCTGCTGACGAACATACAGGACGAGGTACACCGTTTTGCCATCACGTACCATAAAGCGAAGCGAAGCAAGGCGCAAATTCACAGCCAACTGGATGATATTCAGGGAGTTGGACCTGCAACAAAGCAGAAGATACTACGTCATTTCGGCTCTGTGAAACGCGCTAGTTCAGCAAAAAAAGAAGAGTGGATTGAATTACTCGGAAACAGCAGAGGTACAGCACTTTACGAGCATTTTCAGTCCAAAATAACGCTCTGAGAATTGAATAAAAATCACGAACATGAGTATTTATACGATAAAAGTCAAAAGTCAAAAGTCGAAAGTCGAAAGTCAAAAGGCGGAGGACTCCGAAAGTAAGCAATCACTCCTTCTTCTCAACGAGCGGGGGGAAAAAGTAAGTCCGCTGGAGATATTGAAGGAATGTGCGCCACGCCGCGTGTTTGCTTTCGACGGTCAGATGGGTGCCGGCAAGACGACATTCATCAAAGCGCTGTGCGAGGCGATGGGAACCAATGACGTGGTGAACAGTCCCACGTTCGCCATCGTCAATGTGTATGACGTGGAACAACCGTACAAGGGCGAGGTCTATCATTTTGACTGTTACCGTCTGAAGGATATCCGCGAGGCGATGGACTTCGGCGCAGAGGAGTATCTCTATTCCGGCAACTACTGTTTCATCGAGTGGCCCGACATGATAGACGCCCTGCTGCCGGAAGACACCGTACGGGTGAAGATAACCGCAGAGGAGAATGGAGACAGGAGAATGGCAGTAGAATGAAGAAGGAGGGACGGTTGCTGCATAGTGGTGGAATGAAGAGCGGATGTACAGGGGATGAATCAGGGGATGAATCCTATACGGGCAGAGAACAGTACCGGCAATCAGTAAATATCACTAAGAATCACCAAGAACAACTAACGTCCAATTTTCGAACAGAGCGTTCGAAAAAAAGTATAAATGTTACCCAACAAATGATAGAAGTTCAAGACATACACAAATCGTTCGGCACACTGGAAGTGCTGAAAGGTGTTCATCTGGAGGTGGCGAGAGGTGAGATTGTGTCTATCATCGGCAAGTCCGGCGCAGGCAAGACCACCCTACTCCAGATAATCGGTACATTAGACAGGCCGACAAGCGGCAAAGTGATTATTGACGGACAGGATGTCTTTTCGCTGAATGACAAACAGTTAGCGGCATTCAGGAACAAACATATCGGTTTTATCTTCCAGTTCCACCAGCTGCTGCCGGAGTTCACAGCGCTGGAGAACGTGTGCATGCCCGCCATGATTGCGCGCGAGAGTGAAACGGACTACAAACCCCGTGCAGAGAGCCTGCTGAAAGATTTGGGACTGGGCGAACGGATGAGTCACAAACCGAACGAGCTCTCCGGCGGCGAGAAACAACGTGTAGCCGCAGCGCGTGCACTGATGATGAGTCCGGACATCATCCTTGCAGACGAACCGACAGGAAGCCTTGACGAGAAGAACAAGAAGGAGCTGAGCGAACTGCTGCTACAGCTGCGCAAGGACTATGGTCAGACCATCCTGCTTGTGACCCACGACAAAGAGCTGGCGGCGATAGCCGACCGAGTGATTGAGATAAAAGACGGAGTGATTGAATGATGGATTGATGAATGATGGATTGATGAATGATGGATTGATGAATGATGGATTGATGAATGATGGATTGATGAATGTACGACAATACATATTGGGATTTTTGGTGGTTGGTGCGTTGGTCTTGACCTCCTGTCATCACGGGCGGAGTTATTTCCCGAAGAACGTACCGCCTCAAGAGATTGATTTGGTGCGTTTTGACAATGCGCTGATGAATGTACAGAGCAAGGATGTACAAGGCACAAAGGCAGACATCCGCGTACTATACGACGAGTTTCCTGTGTTTATGCCGCTGTGGGTGGAGGACATCCTTGGCATACCCGTTTCGGACACGTCATATCTGGCGGAAGCACTGCCGGCATTCCTCAATGACACGCTTTACGGTTTTCGCGAGACCAACGCGCGAGAGCAGCAGTTGTTTGCCGATGTGCGTCCATTGGAGAAGGCGTTAGGCGAGGCTTTCGGCCGCATTCAGTGGCTTTATCCAGAGGCGGAGATACCTACCCTGTATCTGTTTGTGTCCGGGTTCCAAACGCCTGTATATTTCGGCGAGGAGCTTATAGGTATCGGTGCGGACATGTACCTCGGCAGCGATTACGAATATTACAACCGCGTGGTGTATGAATACCAGAAACAGACGATGCGTCCGGAGTGTATTCCCGTGGACGTCATCAGTGCTTATCTGTTCCGCACACTGCCTTACACGGGCACCAAGAGCCGTCTGCTGGACCAGATGATGTACCGAGGCAAGATTATGTACCTGACGGCGCAGATTTTCGACCAGTTGCCGGGTTATGAGGTGATGGGCTGGACGAAAGAACAATGGGAATGGTGTGTGCGCAACGAACAGGCAATCTGGCATTTGGTAATGGACAAGCGGGATTTGTTCAAGACCGAGAGTCTGGTGCTGACAGGTTATCTGAATGACGGTCCTTTCACATCGGAGGTGTCTCAGGACTCGCCCGGCAGATTGGGTATATGGCTCGGCTGGCGGATTGCGGAGAGTTATATGGAACACCATCCGGAAGTGAGCCTACAGGAGTTGATGGCGGAAGGGGACGCACAGAAAATCTTGGAGGAGAGTTTCTACAAGCCATGAGAGAATGAGCGAGAGAATGAAGAATTACGAAATCATATCCGAGCGGCAGGAGAAAGTGCTGCGGTATCTGGAAGAACACGGTGTTCCGTTCACGACCTACAACCACCCCGAGGGAAAGACTATCGAGGAAGCGAAACGGTGGTGGCACAACGACGGGAGCGTGCATTGCAAGAACATCTTCATGCGCAACCACAAGGGCGACCAGCACTACCTCATCTGTTTCCCGTGTGATGACGATTTGGCGATACATGACATTGAGCACTGGCTGAAGGACATCCTTGTCTCGCAAGGCAAGAAAGCGCCCGGCAAACTGTCGTTCGCTTCGCCGGAACGGATGATGCGGTATTTGGGTCTGGAACCCGGCAGCGTGAGTCCTTTCGGGCTTATCAACGACACGGAGCACCATGTTATTCTGTTTTTGGATGACCGTCTGAAAGAGGCTGAGACGCTCAGTTTTCACCCCAATGACTGCCGCGGAACGGTCGTCATCAGCCAAGAAGCTTTCCAGCAGTATCTGGCAAGCGTCGGCAACACCGTAGAATATATCAACACACAAAATACAATATGAGTTTACAGATTGGAGACAAAATGCCGGCGTTCAAAGTGCTGGACGAGACCGGAAAAGAAGTGACGGAGAAAGATATGACCGGCAAAAAGACCGTTATCTATTTCTATCCCAAGGACTCAACGCCGGGTTGTACGTCTGAGGCGTGCAACATACGCGACAACTACCATGCGTTCCTTGCGCAGGGCTATCAGGTGTATGGTGTTAGCAAGGACTCCGTGGCAAGCCATGTGCGGTTCAAAGAGAAATACGACCTGCCGTTCCCGCTGCTGAGTGATCCGAGCACGGAGATGCTGCAGGCTTTCGGCGCATGGGGCGAGAAAAAGAATTACGGCAAGGTGTCCATGGGCACACTGCGGAAGACTTTTATCTTCGATGAAAACGGCGTTTTAGTGCGTGTCATCGAGAAAGTAGATACCAAAAACCACAGTACACAAATCCTGTGAAACGACAGAATGAACAGAACCGATTTTCCGATATTGAACGAGACGGTACACGGGCGTCCGTTGGTGTACCTCGACAACGCTGCTACGAGCCAGAAGCCGCAGGCGGTGATAGATGCCATTGCTGAGGCTTACAGCCACTGGAACAGCAATATCCACCGAGGCGTGCATCATCTAAGTCAGGTTGCAACGATGAAACATGAGGAAGCACGCAAAGCCGTGGCAGATTTCATCGGGGCGAAGAGTAGCGACGAGATTATCTTCACCAAGGGCACGACGGACAGTATCAACGCGTTGGCATTCGCCCTTGGAGAGAAGCCCACCCCTACACCCTCCCTAAAAGGAGGGGAACCTAGAGCGTGGGTTGAAGAGGGTGACGAGATTATCGTCTCAGCCGTGGAACACCATTCCAACATTGTGCCGTGGCAAATGCTCTGTGAGCGCAAGAAAGCCGTGTTACGGCATATTCCCTTGCGCGAGGACCAAACGCTCGATACAGAGGCTTTTAAAGGGCTTCTGAGCGAAAAGACGAAGTTAGTCTCCGTGGCGCATGTGAGCAATGTATTAGGAATCATCAATCCAGTCGATGAAATCGTGCGGATAGCGCATTCCCACGGCGTGCCTGTCTGTATTGACGGTGCGCAGAGTGTGCCGCATATGCAGGTTGATGTACAGGCATTGGATTGTGACTTCCTTGCGTTCTCGGGGCATAAGATGTACGGTCCGACGGGTATCGGCGTGCTGTACGGCAAACGCGAGTGGCTGGAGCAACTGCCGCCACACGAGGGCGGAGGAGAGATGATCAACCATGTGCGCTGGTCGGGTACGACGTATAACGACCTGCCCTATAAGTTTGAGGCGGGCACGCCTAATTTCGTGGGCTCCTATGCACTGCACAAGGCGGTTGAGTATATGCAATCCATCGGTTGGGAAGCGATAGAGAAGCACGAGCGCGAACTGACGGACTACTGCGAGCAGCAGTTAGCAGCCATCGAGGGCGTGCATATCTATGCCGGCGGTCAGCCCAAGACAGGGGTCATCAGTTTTAATGTGTATAATAGTCAAAAGTCAAAAGTCGAAAGTCGAAAGCCAATAGCCGAAAGTCGAAAGCCAATAGTCGAAAGTCAAAAGCCAACTGAGGGTTTGATTCATCCTTTTGATATTGGCACATTGCTGGACCAGCAGGGCGTGGCGGTGCGTACAGGTCACCATTGCGCCGAACCGCTGATAGACGAACTGGGCGTGCCGGGAACGGTGCGTGTGTCATTCGGGCTATATAACGACAGAAGCGATGTGGATGCATTTATCGCAGCGCTTAAAAAAGCCATTGCCATGCTCTCGTAAAAGCGCCAAAAAATACTGAAATTGTTGCACAATTCAAACTTTTGTAGTAATTTTGCAGCCGCTAAATTCTGCAAATGGAAAAAAGTAGCGCAAGTGTGCGCTATACCATACAATAAGCGTTAGTGATAATAGAGGATCTGTTCACATCTCGACCATTTGGCTGGTCTTCCAAATTATTGCGAAACGCTCACGTTTTCAGCGTGGGCTTTCTGCATATTGGAGACCAAGGGAGTCGAGACCCGAACAGACCGATAGCAGTGAGTCCGCGTTTTTATTGTGCAGAAAAAGAAAAAAGACATTTAGAATCTCCTGTGAGAAAATCAAATCTTTTTAACCACTAATTTGGGACATTACCAAATGAATGAGTTATATATTTGCGTGCGTCAAGAAAAAGCAGTACTTTTGCAACAAATTTTGAACATACGATATGGATATTAGTCTGAAGGGAATCATCTTTGTTATTATTGTGCGTTGCGCTGAGTCCTGCCAGCCGTATGCTCTGCCTCCTGCGAGTGTGAGCGGAGAGGTGTCGTATCTGCTGATGAGTGTTATTTTATTTGCAGTCGTAGTACTTATAATAGCGATATATTATATAGTGAAATACCATCACATCAATGAGAAGAACCGCGCATTGAAAAAGATGGTTGCAGAGTTTCAGGGGAAGAAAAAGAATCAGGGACAGAAAGAGCGTGACAAAGAGAGTGCGGAGATATACGAGCGTCTGGTAAATGCTGTTTATGCCGAGAAGCTCTATGCAGATTTACAGATAGACCGTGACAGTTTTGCCGCGCACATGAATCTCTCCCGTCATTCACTGAACATGATACTTCGGACCAACACAAAAGGTTTGTCATTTCCTCAATGGCTGAACACAATCCGCATTGAGATAGCGAGCGAGATGCTACAAAACGAGCCGGAGAAGCCAATTGCAATCATAGCCAAGGAAGTGGGTTTGACGCCGAATAACTTCCACCGTCTGTTCCGTCTGCGGTTTGGTGTGACGCCAACCGAATACCGCCAAAGCAAAGATTCAGATACAGAAAAAACGGACAAGCAGTGAATCAATCTACTTATTATCATTCCCTGCCAGTTTATTGAAGTATATAGAGGTTTCTTCAGGTAAATTGGCTTGACTCCTGTTGCATGTGAATGTCGCAGGAGTCTTTTTTCTTCCGCAAGAACTGATTTTTATGCAAAAACCAAGAATGAAACGGCAAAAAACACTGTTTTTGCCACTTTTTGGATTCTTTGTAAATATATGAAATACAGTCGTTTATGGCGTTATTTGAACAACAAAGTCTAGGATGCATCCGAGACGCATAGTGAACACCTGTTTTTTGCGCCTTATTTGCGTCTCTTATTCCGGAGACCAATCCGCTTGTGCGGCTTCAATTTTGTTGATATATTCCGTCCAGCGCTTTTCATTTCTCCACCTCCCCCGACCGATGAGCGACTCACAACCGAGAGAAGAGCAAGATAAAAAATAGCACAAAATGATGTACGCCCTTGTGTATATCGTTTTTTTTGTGTACCTTTGCAGGCGAAATAACGCCTAAGGGGCGGAGTAGTATTAACCCTCAAAAACACATGATTATGAAAGATTTGAAAGGAACAAAAACCGAAAAGAACCTCATGGAGGCTTTCGCAGGCGAGTCGATGGCACGCAACAAGTACACTTTCTTCGCGTCAAAAGCCAAGAAAGACGGATTCGTGCAGATAAGCAAGATCTTCGAAGAGACCGCAGCCAACGAGAAAGAGCACGCGGAGATATGGTACAAATACCTGAACGGCGGCAAGGTCAGCGACACGGCTGCCAACCTGCTGGCTGCGGCTGAAGGCGAGAACGCCGAGTGGACGGACATGTACGCACGCATGGCTGCCGAAGCACGCGCAGAGGGCTTTGACGAGATAGCGGAGAAATTCGAGATGGTCGGCGCTATCGAGAAACACCACGAGGAGCGCTACCGCAAACTGCTGCAGAACATCGAGGACAAGGTGGTCTTCTCGCGCGAGGGCGACTGTATCTGGCAATGCTCCAACTGCGGCCATATCGTCATCGGCAAGCAGGCACCGGACGAGTGCCCCGTATGCAACCATCCGCAGAGCTATTTCCAACTGCTGGCAGAGAACTACTAACCTTTAAAACAGACACTCATGTTTACACTCATTTCGTTGCCCTATGCGCCGGAAGCGCTGGAGCCCGTCATCAGCCGTGAGACCATCGGCTACCACCACGGCAAGCACCTGCAGACCTACGTGGACAACCTCAACAAACTGATTGCAGGTACCGAGTTCGAGTCCATGCCGTTGGAAGATATTGTCCGCAAAGCGCAGGGCGGTATCTTCAACAACGCCGGACAGATACTGAACCACAACCTCTATTTCACGCAGTTTATGCCGATGAAATCGGAAGAAATGGCACTTGACGGACTTGAGATAACAAAAGCCATTGCCCGTGATTTCGGGTCGTTGGAGACGTTTATGGAGGAGTTCGAGCAGAAGGGCGTGACGCTCTTCGGTTCCGGCTGGGTGTGGCTGTCGGCGGACAAGGACGGCAAGCTGGTCATCACCCAAGAAGCCAATGCCGGCAATCCGCTCACCAAGGGACTGAAACCGCTGCTGACGATGGATGTGTGGGAGCACGCCTATTATATTGATTACCGCAACCGCCGTGCAGCGCATCTGCATGACCTCTGGCAACTCATCAACTGGCAGGAAATAGAGCGCAGATATGCAGCACAAGTGCTGTAATATCATCTTTGCTCTTGCTATTTGTTTTACGGGTATACATACTATATCCGCAGAACCGTTGCGGATAGTCAGTTATAATGTGGAGAACCTGTTTCATCCGGCGCACGACAGCGTCATGGCAGACAGCACATGGGCAGAAAAAGACGATTTGGAATGGACGCCAGAAGGGGAGCGCCGATGGAGTTATACCCGATATTACAGGAAAGTGGAGAGCATTGCCCGCGTGCTGACGAATATCGGCGAGTGGGAGGGGGTAGATATAGCGGGTCTGCAAGAGGTGGAGAATGCAGCGTGCCTGCGCAAACTTTGCTACACGCTGCGGCGAGGCGAATACGATTTTGTGCATTACGAGAGCCCTGACCCGCGAGGCATAGACGTGGCACTCATCTACAAGAAAGCAAGGGTGGACACCATAAACAGCAGAGCTATCCGCGTGGCAGATCCACGCAATGATGGAATGCGCGCGGCAAAGCCGCTCAATGATGAATTGAAGACCCGGGATATACTCTACGTCTGCGCGAGGGTGGATAAGAGGGACACGCTGCATCTGCTGGTTTGCCATCTGCCGAGCCAGCGAAGCGGCACCGCCGAGACCGAATGGAAGAGAACGGCGGTGAAGAAGGTTTTGCAGGGAGTAGTGGACAGCATCTATGGCACCCATCCGGACGCGAAGATTATCGTTATGGGCGATTTCAACGATACTCCGAGGCAGGATTTGCACGGCTTGAGAAACCGGATGGTCGTCGAAAGTCAAAAGTCAAAAGTCGAAAGCTATGGCACGCATAAGTATCATGGCCAGTGGAGCTGTCTGGACCAGTTCTACACCTCTCCGGCAACAGACAGCCTCAGCACGGTAAGGATATATAATGCAGAATGGGTCCAAGAACCGGATGAGAAATATCTCGGTCTCAGACCCAAACGCACTTTCAATGGTTTTCATTACCAAAAGGACGGTTTCTCGGACCATCTGCCCATCGTGATGGTAATTACGAATTAAAAATTACGAATTATTTATTTACAGCATCGCCTTGATGCTTACTTTCGCCCATGCACCGGGTTGCAGAATACCGCCGTAGTCATAATACCGCGTATTGGTGATATTCGTACAATCGGCGGAAACCCGCAGGTGTTTGCTCTGCCAGAAGACCGAGCCGTCCAACAACCACACAGGTGCGTAGTTTTCCACGATTCCATCGGCATTATTATACTGTCCTTCCCGTTTCTGGAAACGCACCGTCCATGAAGCACCAAAGCCTTTGTAGATGCCGTGCTCCAGATGGATGACGAGCTTATGGCTGAGGTAATCAAGATACCGTGAACCGGACTCTTTGAGGTCGAGGTCCAGATATGTGTAGGCATAATCGACAGAGACACAGCGGAGCCATTCATTGAGGCGGTAAGCTACGGATAGTTCTACGCCCGTAGCATTCACTTGCTGCTGATTCTGAGCATGATACGGTCGTTTGGCATCTTCGGGCACATATACCCAGTCGATAATGTTCTTTCCCCAGCGGTAATACCAGTCGGCAGACCAAGAGAAGCAGCCTACCCCCATCCCCTCCCTGAAGGGAAGGGAGGATTTTTGTCCGATTTCTCCTTTATACCCCACCGAGAGCAGCCACGCTTCTTCGGGTTTGAGGTTGCGGTTTCCCAGCTGGTTGCCGGCATTATAGTAAAGGTCCGTGAAAGTAGGCATACGCAGCGACCGGTTGGCATTGGCATACAGTGTACCGCCTTTGGTGAAGGAATAGCCGAGGTTGGCACCTCCTCCAAGATGATGACCGAAACGGGTGTTATAGGTGCCGTTAATACCGATGGATGCGGAGAGTCCTGCATAAAAGAACGTCTGTTCGGCATAGTAATCGGCATGGAACCTGTTACCACCTTTGACAAGGTCCAAGACCCGCAGTTGCGAGAGCGGGAAATCCGCCACATTAGGCACTTGCCCGTCCGGATTAACGGTGTCCCCGAGGTTCGTGGAATGCATATTCTCATTGCGCACACCGACACCGAAGGATGTGGTGCCTACGCGCGAGGCGTAATGGGCAGAGAGTGCGGCTGTGGCAGTCTGAGCAAAATGGAAATTACCGTACAGCCGTTGCCCTCTATGCCACTCATAGCGGTCGTAATTGGCGCGATAGGCAGCCTGCGCATCCAGCCGCCAAGCCCCCCACCGATGCGTATAACCGGCAGAAGCAAAGGCGGTACGGGTAGCATCAAACTGGTCCTGCGAACCAAAGCCGTAACCCATTCCAAGTCCGGCATCTTTCCATTGTGCCCCCGCCTGCACATCCAACCCGCGCCAACGGGTCTGGAAATAGAGATTGGCTAACTTAAAATCGCTGTTCCTGCACGCCGTAGCCTCTTTTTCAGCAGGGTCAGGCGCATAGTAGCCATCCGCTCTGCTATATTCGGCAGACAGATTAAAGAGCGCTTCGTCTTTCCTGATACTTGCCGCCACCTCGGGATTGACAAGCCCGTTCATGCCACCCGTCAGTTTCAGCCTTACATCCTTGCTGTGCGCGAGGGCTTGTTTAGTGACGATATTAATCGCTCCGGAGAAAGCGCCATGGAGATTAGCCGATGTGCCTTGCAAGACTTCCACACGCTCTATCAGTTCCGATGAAACGGGGATATTCAGCGTGTAATGACCAGTGTGGAAGTCGGAGAGCGGTACACCGTTAAGCATTACCAGCACTTGGTCGAACGTGCCTCCACGCATACTGATGTCAGCTTGGGCACCGTTGGCTCCGCGAGTACGTACATCGACACCCGGCAGATATTGCAAAATATCCGCCACAGTCTGTATTGGCAGCGCCTCCAATCGGGCGTTCGAGACCTGCGTAATCAAGCGGTAGGCTTCCGAATTAACTTCAGCTTTGTGAGAAACCACCAGCACCTCCTGAAGACTAAGTTGCTGCGTGGTCAACGGAACAGAATCCTTTGGAACGCCTTCATCTGCGTCCGCTACAGCGGTGCCGGCGAAGAGCAATAATGCCGAAACGGCAATGCTCTTACCCTGCTTGAGCATCTCCATGTCCGTCATGTAGGCAGCCACACGTCCTATTGTCACCTCACGGTGAAGGGAACAGAAGGCGGCATACGCCTTGTGGCAGAACCGACGGAAACGAATTGTAGTCCGTTGCCTGAAACTGTTTGAAACTGTTTGAAATTGTTTGAACATAAAAATTAAGGGCATTCAGCTTCCAGCTATCAGCTTTCAGCGAAAAAGCGTGCAAAATTACTGCTTTTTTTGCATATTTGCAAATATTTTTGTACCTTTGCGCAAAAATTCATACCTTCGTGCCGGAAATCATATTACATTATATCTGGGAGCATTGTCTCTGGGCCGGTTTTGAGCAAGAGACTACGGACGGACGGAAAGTGGAAATACTCTCCGTGGGCGAGCATAACCATGATGCAGGACCGGACTATAGCCATGCGCGGATACGTATCGACGGACATGAGTGGGTAGGGAATATAGAGATACACATCAACTCCAGCGACTGGGTAAAACACCGCCACCATTTAGACAAAGCCTACGACAACATCATCCTGCATATTGTGCGCACGGCAGACAAGCCAGTGTATAACTCACGCGGCGAGTTGATTCCGCAATGCGAGTTGCAGTACCCGTGTGACCAAGACTACGTGAGCGGTCTGCTGACTGCAGCCAAGCAGATGGACAGTGCGGCAGGCAGGATAGGATGCGCGGAACAGCTGCTGAACGAACCGGGACTCATCACCGAAGGATGGAGACAGACGCTTCTACGCAAACGATTAGAATGCAAGAGAGCATCTATACAGCGGCTATTAGAAATAACCAAAGGCAGTTGGGAACATGCGTTGTATATCTCACTGGCGCGTAACTTCGGGTTTCACACCAACAGCGTGCCCTTTGAAGAATTAGCCATCAACACCCCGCTATCCTATCTGCAGAAACACCGTAACAGCCTCTTCCAGCTGACCGCCATCCTAATGGGACAAGCCGGGCTGATAGAAAAGACATCCACGCAGGGAGAAGAGAAGAATCTTCTACTAAAGGAATATCAATTTATGCAGGCGAAATTCGGGTTGGTGCCGCTGGATGCATCGGTATGGAAACACGCCCGAATGCGCCCGCAGAACAGTCCGGAGGTCCGGATAAGGCAGTTTGCACAACTGCTTTACCAGTCGGAAGCACTGCTCAGCAAGATTCTTGACACCAATGATTCAGACGGGTTGGTTTCCCTTTTCGAACTGAAAGGAGACAGCGTTCCTCCATTGGGCAGAAACAGCATAGATATTCTGCTTATCAACACCGTCATACCTTATAAATACGCCTATGCGCTGCATATCAACAACACCGGGAAAGCCGAAGAAATGCTCAGGCTGATGGAGCAGATTGCACCGGAGAACAACTCTATTATCAGACAATGGCGTATATTAGGTCAAAGGGTAAAGAACGCCGCCGATACACAAGCGCTGCTGCACCTGTACATGAACTACTGCCAGCACCATGAATGCATCAACTGCGAGGTAGGATACAAGATTTTCCAAGACAAACAACTGAAATTATTCTGATTATGAACAAAGAAGAACAATACAAAGAGCTATTGCCCCAATTAGAAGCCATCGTAGCCGACGAAGGGGACGAAATAGCCAACATGGCGAATGTAGCGGCAATGCTGCATACAACTTTCGGATTCTGGTGGACCGGTTTCTACCGCGTAGTAAACTGCCAGCCATCAGCATCCAGCAATCAGAAGACGAATGCAGAATTGGTATTAGGACCGTTTCAAGGTCCGGTAGCGTGCACACGTATCCCGTACAGCAAAGGCGTCTGCGGAACCGCATGGGAAAGAGGCGAGACTGTTATCGTTCCTGACGTTCACAAGTTCAAGGGACACATAGCCTGCTCCTCCGCCTCCAACAGCGAGATTGTAGTGCCGGTATTCAAAGGGGGCGAGGTGACTGCTGTGCTGGACATAGACAGTAAAGATTTCGGCACGTTTGACGAAGAAGACAAATACTGGTTGGAAAAGATAGTGAAACAATGTTTCGCCCAATAACAGCAGACATAGCTATTGACCCAGAGCGCAGACAGTTGCGCACGGAGGGCAAAGAGATACAACTGACCGGATTGGAGTTCGGTCTGCTGGAATATCTGGCTACACACCCCAACCGGATTTGCAGCCGCGACGAGCTGATAGACAAAGTATGGGGCAGCCGGTTCCAATACGACACCGGTACAATAGATGTTCATCTGAACGCTCTGCGGCGCAAGGCCGGCTGGAGCAAGAGCAGACCCATAGAAACCATCCGTGGCACGGGACTGGTATTCCATATAGAAGAGCGGGAGCACCGCTACACAATAAACCTGCAATCATTTGCCGCCGAGTGGCTGCAATGCCACGCAGTAGAACTCCAGACTCACGGATTGGCAGCCTACATCCACCTGACCCCTTTTATCAACGAAATCACCATTGCTCCGGAAGCTCTTCGGCAGCTGATGGATGCCGTTTTGGCTGCGCTGCTGCCAAATGCCTTACCGGGACACCTGAGACTGACCAGCAAACTGACCGTCAGTCATTTTATCCTGTCAATAGACATCAATTCCACTATATCAGAACTTAGAATACCTATCAACAAGTCATAAAATGATAAATTATCATAAATTGATAATTCTATATACAATATATGATAATAATAATTGACATTTTAAGACATTTTAAGCCTAAAAATTGACTATTTTAGCCTTTTCTTATAAAAAAATAACAAAATAATTGATTTTTTTGCTAAATTATTTGGTAGTTTCAAAAAAATATAGTAATTTTGCATCAGTTTTGGTTAATGGGGTGGATATTGCATAGATGCAGAGTGCTTTTTTCATCATTTCATATGATTTCTCTGCATCTATGCAACCACTTTTTTAAAGGGTTATGTATTTTATATGGCGAGAGAGAATAAAATTTATTTCTCATGCATTTTTTCTATTTATTCGCTCTTGCTTAGCGGCTCACAGAAGTGTGGGTCGCTTTTTTTATGAACTAAAATTTGCGTATGTGCGATTTTTGTTGTACCTTTGCAGTCCCAAACGGAAATAAAACAAAATCATACATAAAATGTATCCTCAACAGATTATAGATGCCCTTCGTCATGTGCGGTATCCCGGCACGGGCAAGGATTTGGTGGAAAGCGGGATGGTGGAAGACGACATCCGTATTTCAGGATTCGAGGTGTCGTTCTCACTTATCTTTCAGAAAGACAACGACCCATTCATGAAGTCTGTGCTAAAAGCGTCAGAGACGGCGTTGCAGACCTACGTAGATCCCAATATATCAGCGAATATTCATATAAAGACAATCAGTCACAAGCCTAATGCTGAGAGTCAAAAAGCGGGTTCGCCTGTCAATGCCAAGCATATTATTGCTATTCACAGCGGCAAGGGCGGAGTAGGGAAATCGACTGTGGCGGCTAACATAGCTGTAGCATTGGCTAAAGCAGGGTACAGTGTAGGTCTGTTAGATGCTGATATCCATGGACCATCCATGCCAAAGATGTTCGGTTGCGAGGATGCACGGCCGTATTCCGTGGAAGCAGACGGGCGAACGCTGATTGAGCCTATCGAGCAATACGGCGTGAAGATGCTTTCCATCGGTTTTTTCGTTAATCCCGAGCAGGCGGTTATCTGGCGTGGAGGCATGGCAAGCAACGCCATCAAACAGCTGATAGAAGACGCCAATTGGGGCGAGCTGGATTATTTTCTGATAGACCTTCCGCCCGGTACCAGCGACATACATCTGACGCTTATTGCCGAGTTGAAACTGACAGGTGCAATCGTGGTGACCACTCCCCAGCCGGTAGCATTGGTAGATGCACTCAAAGGCGTGGAGATGTTCCGTAACGAGAAAGTGCAGGTGCCAATCCTCGGACTGATAGAAAACATGGCATGGTTTACGCCTGCTGAACTGCCTGAAAACAAGTATTATATCTTTGGAAAAGACGGCGGTAAACAGTTGGCGGAAGAACTGAATATCCCGTTACTAGGGCAGATACCATTGGTTCAGTCTATTCGCGAGGGAGGAGACAAGGGTATTCCTATTGTGCTACAGGAAGGACACCCCGCCGGAATGGAATTTGACAGAATAGCAGCAAAATTGTAGGGTTTGCAGAGCAAACCGTTAAAACGTTAAACCGTTAAACTGTTACAATTTTAAATTATTAAACTATTAATTTCTAAAGGGTTCATTTAAAAGTTTTTAAAGGGTCAGGATGGCGAATAACACCACAGAATTAGGAACAGCACCAGTATATAAACTGCTATGGAAATACGCACTGCCGGCAATCATTGCAATGACTGCCAGTTCGCTGTATAATATTGTGGACAGTATCTATATCGGTCACGGCTGCGGCGCACTGGCGTTAGGCGCACTGACCGTTGCCAAGCCGTTTATGGACATATGCGCCGCTTTCGGCAGTCTGGTAGGCGTAGGAGCGTCATCCTTGCTGGCAATTTATTTAGGCGAACGGGATTACGAGAAAGCGAACATGGTGCTTGGCAATGTGATTGTGCTCAATATAGTTCTTTCGGCTATCGTGATGGCAGCCGGACTAATATGGCTGGATCCTATTCTGTATGCATTCGGCGCAAGCGAGGATACTATCGTCTATGCGCACGAATATATGGAGATAATTCTATACGGGAATATACTGACACATATCTACTTCGGTCTGAACAGTATGCTGCGTTCAGCAGGTCATCCACGGTTCTCCATGACAGCAACCATAGTAGCTGTGACTATCAATATCATATTAGACCCTATCTTTATCTTCGGTTTAGACATGGGTGTGCGCGGTGCCGCTTTGGCAACCGTCATCAGTCAGGCAGTGGCGGTGGTGTGGCAGTTAACCAAATTCATGGACGAAGGCGAGTTAGTCCGATTTCATCGGGGTATCTGGATACTGGACAGAGGTATTACGAAACGTGCGCTGGCGATAGGTATGGCGCCATTCTTATATAATATAGCTCATTGCTTTGTGGTTATCATCATCAATAACCAGTTGAAGAACTACGGCGGAGACATCGCTATTGCATCATACGGTGTGATAAACAGAATGACTTTTGTGTTTGCTATGATGGTGATGGGTCTAAACCAAGGTATGCAACCTATAGCGGGATTCAACTACGGCGCCAAACAATACCACCGGATGCTGCAGTCATTTTATCTGACGTGTCTGTATGCCACTGGTGTGATGGCTATAGTGTTTGTTTTAGGTGAGTTCTTTCCTGAGGCAGTTACTAAAGTGTTTACACATGACCCTGTGCTGATTAACGGAACAATCGGACCAATGCGTATCATCTGCTGCTCTATGCTTATCATCGGTTTTCAGATGGTTACGGGTAACCTGTTCACATCTATCGGAATGGCAGGCAAGTCTATCTTTCTGAGCCTGACACGGCAAGTGCTATATCTCATCCCGCTGACCTTAGTGATGCCAATGGTGTTTGCGGAGCCTCTTAATGGCGTATGGTGGTCCATACCCATCAGCGACACCCTTTCTGCTATTACGGCAGCGGTGATGCTGTGGATACAGATCAGCAAATTCAAGAAGATGATAGAAGAACAAGAGGCATGGATCAGTTCCACCCCTCCCGAACCGGACTAACTCATTTCGAGCATCCTGTTGATAGAAGAGACGGCTTTGGCAGCTGTCTCTTTGTTTACATGCATTTCCGGTTTCCCGTCTTTGAGGCAGGCGTACACTTTCTCAAGCGTGTTCATACGCATATATTCACACTCGTTGCATGAACAGCCTATACCCTCCGTCACTTCCGGTGGAACCGGAATAAACTGCTTGTCCGGGCAGGCACGCTGCATCTCAAAGAGAATACCGCTTTCTGTGGCTATTATGAAGCGTTTGGCGGGCGAATTGATAGTATGCTGGAGCAATGCCTTGGTAGAACCTATAACGTCGCTCTGCGCAAGAATAGGAGCCTTACATTCGGGATGCGCCAGTACTTCCACTCCTGGGTTTTCGGCTTTGAGACGAAGGAGTGCTTCAAGAGAGAAGCGGCTATGCACATGGCAAGCGCCGTTCCAGAGAATCATCTCACGCCCTGTGACGGAATTGATGTATGAGCCGAGGTTATGGTCCGGACCAAACAGTATAGGTTTGTCTTTAGGAAGCCGGTCCACTATCTTGCGGGCATTAGACGAAGTAACCACCACATCCGTAAGCGCTTTAACTTCAGCAGTGGTGTTGACATAACTGACTACTATGGGTTTGGTGTTGAGCAAAGCTGTTTGCTGTTCTATAAACTGCTTGAGGTCTTCGGCTTTGCAACTATCAGCGAGTGAACATCCTGCAGCCATATCAGGAATGAGGACTTTCTTGTCAGGGCAAAGTATTTTCATTGTCTCCCCCATGAAATGCACGCCGCACATTACCAATATATCCGCCTGTACACGCGCAGCCTGCTGCGCAAGAGCAAGCGAATCACCGATGAAATCGGCTATTTCCTGTATTTCCGGACGGGTATAGTAATGCGCGAATATGACGGCATTCTTTTCTTTTTTCAAAGCATTAATTTTTTCCTTCAATACGGACTGTTCCTCTGAATTCATATTAAATAATAATTATTGATTTTAAAATTTAATGGATATAATAGGGTGTTGATAGTGTTGATAAAGTAGCAAATATGCTCGATTTCAACGGATTAAAACGATTTTTATTTGTGGAGCAAATGTAGTGATATTTGACAAGTGCAACGTGGAACATGTTTTAAACCGTGTAACAAGGGAGTTGTAAACAATATGTTTATAACCATTTTTTCAGTCTGAAAATGAGGAGGATGAGCACAACGGACAGAATCATTAGCCCTAATGCAAAGAGGTATCCCAACCGCCAGTGCAACTCCGGCATAAAATCAAAGTTCATACCATACAAGCTGCCGATAAGAGTAGGCGGCAGGAAGATGATATTGATGACGGTGAATATCTTGATAATCTTGTTCTGCTCGATGTTTACCAAACCAAGGAAGGTATCTTGGAGGTAGTCGAGACGGTCAAAACCAAAACGAGTGTAGTCGAAGAGCGAGTTGATATCCTTGATAATCATCGTCAGGCGAGGGTAGAGTTCCTCGGGGAAGAAATCACACTTCAGGAAGTTGGAAATGACGCGCTGTTTATCCATTATATTCTGACGGATGATGGTGACTTTTTCCTGCAAGTCCTTGATTTGCACGAGCAAGTCTTCATCAACGTGGTCGGATTCAGCATTAATCTGTTGTGAGAGCGAAGTGATGAGGTCAGTGGTATCCTCAATCAAGTCGGCATCCTTCTCCACACGAGTCTCCATGAGCGCGACCAACACATGAAAGCCCGTAGGGAAATTACGGGTGTTAACGAAAAGTTTCTTAAAAGTCTCGTTGAAGGTTTCCAGTTCCACATCACGGATAGAGACGAGTATTCCGTTTTTGAGGATGAAGTTGACAGGCTCCGTCTCAAAGTTTGATTTAAGGAAGTTGGAGTTGGCAACGATGGAATCGTCGGTTTGTATATACCGGCTGGAGAACTCGATTTCCTCCATCTCTTCGTCTTCCTGAATATCGATTTTGAGGAATCCTTCGAGAGTGTCCTCCGTTTTATCAGAAACATCGAGAAGGTCAATCCAGATGATATCCTTCTTGTCGAGTTCTTTGAGGGCGGAGATAGTACGAGCTACTTTGATTTTCTCCTTATCCTTATAAAATATCTTGATTTCAGACATAAAATTTTCGCATTTAAGCATTTACACATTTGGTCATTTTCTCATTTATGAGGTTGGTCAGTTCTATGAACTGTTCGACGTTCAGCTGTTCAGGGCGCAGAGTAAAGATATTCTCTTCGAGTACGGGGTTACCTTTTCCTACCAGCTGTTGAAGAGAATTGCGCATCTGTTTTCGCCGCTGGTTAAAAGCAGTCTTGACAATCGTCTTAAAGAGCTGCTCATCGCAATCGAGCCGTCGTCGTTTGTTCCGTGTCATACTAATAACGGCAGATTTGACTTTAGGCGGCGGGTTGAAAACATATTCATCGACCGTGAACAGATATTCTATGTCATAAAACGCCTGCAGTAGTACGGAGAGAATGCCGTAAGCTTTATTGCCGGGTTTTGAAGCCAGCCGCAACGCGACTTCACGCTGAATCATGCCCGAGCAGAGAGGAATACGGTCTTTATACTCCAGCACTTTGAAGAAAATCTGCGAGGATATATTATACGGATAATTACCGATGACGTTAAATTCGCCCTCGGGATATAATGTATTGAGATTAAGTTTGAGGAAATCGCCCTCAATCAGATTCAGTTCCGGATACCACTCTTTGAGATAAGCGACAGACTCGCGGTCAATCTCTATTGCGGTGAGGTTAATCTTCGGATTCTGAAGTAGAAATCGGGTAAGCACACCCATCCCGGGACCTATTTCCAGTACTTGTACTTTTTGTTGGGTATTTTGTACTGTGTCATTCAGTCCCGTATAAGCGGTTTCAGCAATTCTGCGGGCGACGTTCAGGTCCGTCAGAAAGTGCTGCCCCAGAAATTTCTTTGCTCGTACTGTCTCGCACGATTGTTTCTTGGCATGTACTTGTTGCATTGTTCGGGTGATAATCGTCCATAGAGGTTACTAAATTTAGTTAATAATCAGCGTGCGAGTAAGCATGCTTGGAAGCTTTGCACGCAAAATCGGCTGCAAAGTTACGGCTTTTTTTTCAATTATGCAAATAAAAAGGCAAAAAAACGTATTTTTTTGCCATGAAAGCATCTCGTTATAAGGAAGTTTGCGAAATGAGGGAATAGAACGGCGATGTAACACGAGCAGCCGGATTTTTTTGCTTTTTTAGTGAAATGAAAATGCAAAAACAGCGTTTTTTGCTGTTATTTTGCATCTTTGCAAATATGTGAAATACTGATAGTTACAGTGTTTTTGAAAGAGCAAAGTCTAGGATGCATAGGTAACGCTATATGAACGCATTGTGAACGCCTTAGAAATACGCCGCTTTTTTGTGTCCTTGATACGGGCTTTTTTACTTTGAAATTAGTAGTGTTGCGAAAATTATAAGAAAAAAACAAAGATAAACACTTTTGAAGGCTTTTGAGCTTCGCTCTCGCGTATTTTGCTGCTAAAAACTCCTTGTGTGCAAGCATACTCGCGCTCACTATCCTCGTATATGCGTCAAAACTCCGTTTTAACGGTAAATACTCGGATGTGCTCGCTCTCCCCACAAATTAAAATTTGCGGGGACCCCAAAGGAGCTTTCTCCGCAACTCTTCGAGTAAAAGCCATCAAAAGAAATAAACCTAAAAAATTTTTATTAGCCAAAAATTGGCTCACTGGGGAAAACCTGTGGATAAGTTATGCAAAAATAGTAACGAGACGATATAAGAAGAACGGAATATCAACCACTCCTCTTAATTGCGCTCGAAACGCTTTGATCT
>JAFSLP010000047.1 GCA_017448345.1 Paludibacteraceae bacterium
AAGAGCACGGGCAGAGGACCGAAAGGGCGAGAGAGAACTCGCCGAAACAGCGGCGAGGACTAAACGACGGGTGTGGTTCATGGTGCTGACTGTGAGAGCCGAGGAGCGGAAAGGCAGTCGGATGTTATGCGTTGGATACACTGAGACTATACGGTGGTTATCCGAGTAACAGTATAATAACCCAATAATAACCCAATAATCACCCAATAATCACCCAATAAAATGCCAATAACATAACAATGGTTACCGCGGTTATGCGTATGTAGTAGGGCGGTTGTGCATATGTAGTAGAGCGGTTGTGCATATGTAGTAGAGCGGTTGTGCGTATGTAGTCGCGCGTGTGTGAGATAGAAAAATGGGAATAAAGGGGCTTTATTTGCGATTTGAGCGGTTTTCAATGCCAAATCGAGGGGGTGCCGAAAAACAATCAAGATGCAGAAAATGCAAAAAAAATGCCCAAAGACTTGCGTATGTAAAAAAAAAGCAGTAACTTTGCAGCGAAATTGGGAGAGATCGGACAGAACCGGATAGAATCGGATAGAATCGGATAGAACCGTATAGAATCGGATATTATCGGATGAGATCAGATAGAATCAGATATAATCGGAAATAAAATATAAAAAACAACACTATACAAAATGGAAGAAAACAACGATTTAAACAACGAATTAAACAACGAATTAATCAAAAACGACCACATCATTCCTGTGAAGATAGACGAGGAAATGAAGTCCTCGTATATCGACTACTCGATGAGTGTGATTGTCAGTCGTGCGTTGCCGGATGTGCGTGACGGATTCAAACCTGTTCACCGCCGCGTGCTGTTCGGAATGAACGAGTTAGGAAACACCAGCGACAAGCCGACCAAGAAGAGTGCCCGTATCGTAGGTGAGGTAATGGGTAAGTACCACCCGCACGGCGATAGTTCCATCTACGGCACGCTCGTCCGTATGGCACAGCCGTGGGCAATGCGTTATTGCCTTGTGGATGGTCAGGGTAACTTCGGTTCGGTGGATGGTGACGGTGCCGCTGCCATGCGTTATACCGAGGCGCGCCTGTCGAAATTAGCCGAGGAAATGCTCCGCGATATTGACAAGGATACCGTAGATATGCAGAACAACTTCGACGACTCGCTCAAAGAGCCGACCGTTCTGCCCTGCCGTTTCCCGAACCTGTTGGTGAACGGAGCCAGCGGTATCGCCGTAGGTATGGCTACGAACATGCCGACGCATAACCTGAGCGAGGTGATTGACGGATGCTGTGCGTACATAGACAATATCAAAGCGCGCCTGCACAACCCCGAGACACCGGAGATTACCGTGGAGGACCTGATGGAGTACGTGAAGGCTCCGGATTTCCCGACAGGCGGTACTATCTACGGCTATCAGGGTGTCAAAGACGCCTTCGAGACCGGACGCGGACGTATCGTCATCCGTTCGAACGCAGACATCGAGACCGATGACAACGGACGTGAGCGTATCATCATCACCGAGCTGCCTTATGGCGTGGTGAAGAGCGACCTTGTGAAATATATCGCCGAACTGGTGAACGACAAGAAGATAGAAGGCATCGCCGACATCAACGACCACTCGAAACGCGATATCCGTATCGTGGTGGAGATCAAGCGTGACGCGAACGCGCAGGTGGTGCTGAACAAACTGTACAAGTTCACGGCGCTGCAGTCGAGTTTTGCTGTCAACAACATCGCCTTGGTCAAAGGGCGTCCTATGTTGTTGAATCTCAAACAGTTAATCGGTAATTTCATAGACCACCGCATGGATGTGGTGACCCGTCGTACGCGCTATGAGTTGCGCAAGGCGGAGGAGAAAGCGCATATCTTGGAAGGCTTGATTATCGCCGTGGATAACATCGACGAGGTGGTCCGTATCATCCGCGCAAGCCGTACTCCGGCTGACGCTCAGGCTAACCTTGAGAAACGCTTCAACCTCGATAACCTGCAGTCTAAGGCGATCGTGGATATGCGTCTGAGTGCGCTGACGGGTCTGCGTATCGACGAGTTGAAAGCCGAATACGAAGAGATAGAGAAACTGATTGCCCACCTCAACGAGTTGCTGGCAAGCGAAGAGATGCGGTATGACGTGATTAACACCGAGCTTATCGAAATCAAAGACAAATACGGGGACGAGCGTCGCACCAAGATTGTGAAGATGGCTACCGAGTTCAACCCCGAAGACATGTACGCCGACGACGACATGGTAATCACTATCTCGCACCTCGGATATATCAAACGCACTCCGCTGGCAGACTTCCGCCAGCAGACACGCGGCGGTATCGGTTCGAAAGCCGGCTCGGCACGCGATCAGGACTTCATCGAATATGTATATCAGGCAAGCATGCACTCGACGATGATGTTCTTCACGGAGATGGGACGCCTCTACTGGCAGAAAGTATATGAACTGCCGGAAGGGAACAAGCAGTCGAAGGGCCGTGCTATCCAGAACATGATTAACCTCCAGAAGGGCGACAAAGTCCGCACCTGTATCAACGTCAAGGGGCTGAATGACGCCGAGTATGTAGAGAACCACTTCCTCATTTTCATCACCAAGAACGGTCTGATGAAAAAGACGACACTGGAGGCGTACAGCCGTCCGCGTGCGAACGGAATCATCGCACTGGGTCTGCGTGAAGGCGATGAGCTGATAGGCGTGACGCTGACTGACGGCAAGAGCGAGATGCTGGTGGCTTCGTATAACGGCAAGGTATGCCGTTTCAACGAGTCCGGCGTACGTCCGATGGGCAGAAACGCTACGGGTGTGAAAGCGATTACGCTCGAAAATGACGGAGTGGACCGCGTGATTGGCACGGTTTGTGTAGAGAAGGGTACAGACAAGCATATCCTTGTCATTTCGGAGAACGGCTTCGGCAAGCGCACTCCGGTGGACGACGAGGAAGGCAACCCGATATACCGCGTGACCAACCGTGGCGGCAAGGGTGTCAAGACTATAGAGATAACCGACAAGACCGGCAAGTTAGTGGGCATCGAGGCGGTGACAGACGCTGACGACCTGATGCTGATGACCAAGTCAGGAACCGCCATCCGTATGGATATCTCCACCATCCGCCAGACAGGACGTGCCGCACAAGGCGTCAAGCTGATAGAGCTGCAGAAACGCAATGACACGCTTGTGAGCGGGTGCATCGTCCCCAAAGAGGAAGAGGAGAATGTAAATGATGAAATGAGCGCGGCAGAGCCGCTCAATGATGCAGCAGAGCTGCCGAATGATGAAACAACAACCGAAAATCAAGAATAATATGAGAAAGAGTTTGATTTTGGCAGCTCTTGTGCTCATGAGCGCAGGCTGCTTTGCACAAAAGAATCCGTTGGTAAAGAAAGCCAAAAACTATGCTATGGCAGAGACGCCTGATTTCAGTGCAGCCCGTTCTGCTATCGAAGAGGCTATCGCCGCCGAACCGACCGCCGAGACCTATTACTGGGCTGGTATGATCGGCTATCAGGAGGTGACGCAGGAGAACTACAACCAGATGATGGGCAAAGGCGTGAATCAGGCAAAAGCCGGTCTCGCTGTCGAGGAGAGCTACAACTACTGGCTCAAAGCCGATGAACTGGCGATGACTCCGACGCTGGACAAGAAGGGCCGTGAGGTAGTGGATACCAAGACCCGTAACAACATCAGCAAGAAGATGCTGGAGTACTACAAGAACCAAGAGTTGGTCAAATACGGTATCTACCTCAACGAGCAGAAGGACTACGCAGGCGCATACAACGCATTCAAACTGCATATCGCTATCCCGGATATGGCGATGATGCAGAACGAGAAGATGCAGAAAGAGATGCCGCGTGACACCATCTATGAGCAGTACAAATACTATGCAGCTATCTTCGCCGTTCAGAGCGAGATGCACGAAGAGGCAGTCGCCCTGCTGGAGGAGATGAAACATGGTGAGTATGAGCCGATTTCGGTGAACCAGTTCCTCTATCAGGAGTATGTGGCGCTCAAAGATACCGCCAAGTTCGTCGCTACGCTGCAAGACGCTGTTGTACGCTTCCCGCAAGAGCCGTGGTTCCTGCAGAACCTGATTAACTATTACATCTTCTCCGGTCAGGAGGCAACGGCTATCGAGTATCTGGGTCAAGCTATCGAGCGTGAGCCGAACGTGGCTCAGTATCACCTGATTAAGGGTAATCTGGATGAGAACCAAGGTCACTATGACGAGGCTCTGAAAGACTTCGCTGAGGCACTCCGTTGCGACCCGACACTGGCTGATGCAGAGGCTGGGAAGGGACGTGTGTATTACAATCAGGCTGTGAAACTGAACGAGGCTGCCGCTACCATCTCCGACAACAAAGAGTACAAGAAAGCGCTCGACGAGATGAACGAAGTGTTCCGCAAATCGCTTCCGTTCTTCGAGAAAGCCCATGAGATGGCACCGGAGGAGCGAAGCTATCTGCAGACCCTGAAGGCATTGTACTATCGTTTCGGCATGACCGACAAATTCGAAGAAGCCAGCGAGAAACTGAATAACCTCTAATGGGACGTATTCTCGCAATAGACTACGGTCGCAAGCGCACAGGATTAGCCGTTACGGACCCGCTCCGTATAACGGCTAATCCCTTGCTTACGATTGAGACCAACGGGTTGATAGGATGGCTGAGGACTTATTTCGCGCAGGAACAGGTGGATGAGGTGGTCATCGGACATCCCACGCAGATGAACGGGCAGGAATCCGAGAGCATGAACTATATAAGACCGTTCATGGGAGTGTTCAGAAAAGAGTTTCCCGATAAACCGATAACTATGTATGACGAGCGGTTCACTTCGGTACTCGCTCACCAAGCCATGCTTGCCGGAGGCATGAAAAAGAAAGACCGGCAGAACAAAGCCGTGGTGGACAAGATTGCCGCGTGCATCATCTTGGAAGGCTACATGGACAGCCTTTGCAATCAAAAATTGTAAATCAATAAATCGTAAATATCTATGATTTTACCGATATATCTGTACGGTCAGCCGGTACTACGCAAACAGGCTGAGGAGATAGAACAGACGCCGGAACTGAAGCAGTTCATCGCCGACATGTATGAGACGCTGACGCAGGCGGAAGGCTGCGGGCTGGCGGCTCCGCAGGTCGGAAAGCCGTGGAGGCTGTTCGTAGTCGATGGCACGGAACTGGCGGAAGATTACCCTGAATGCAAGGACTTCAAACGGACGTTCATCAATCCCGAACTCTTGGAGACCAGCGAAGAGACATGCACCTACAGCGAGGGATGTCTCTCCCTGCCCGGTATCAGCGAGAACGTCATCCGTCCGAAGAGTATCGTCATCCGCTATCTGGACGAGAATTTTGAAGAGCATGAGGAAGAGTTCACGGGCTTTCAGGCACGTATCATCCAGCATGAGTATGACCATTTGGAGGGACATGTCTTCACGGACCGTATATCGCCTATCCGCAAGACCTTTGCACGCAACAAACTGACCGCCATTGCGAAAGGTAAAGTGGGGGCACGGTACAAATACAAACGGCAATAAGATACTCCGAACCGGCTCAACTTGAAGCCGGGTAAAACGTATACCCGGAGCGTCCTCCCGTTGAAGCGGGAGGAGCGGTCTCCGCCGAGAAGGGCTTTGAAACGTATACCTTTACTATACCCTTACTATACCTTTACTTATTTTTGAATATGGATGTACTGTCTATTATATTGTTAGCGGTTGGTCTGGCGATGGACTGTTGTGCGGTGTCCGTGGTGCAAGGTCTGACGGCTGATATCCATGACATGACCAACAGACCGCGTCCGGCGTTGATGGCATGTATCTTCGGGCTTTTCCATGCGGGAATGCCTGTAGTGGGTTTCTATGCCGGCAGTCTGTTTACGGAGTTTATGCAGCGTTATGCGCCGTGGATTGCGCTGGTGATTCTGGTTTTCCTCGGCGTGAAGATGATTTGGGAGTCGTATCATGAACATTCCGACGCGACGCAGAAAGCCGTCTGGTCTTTGCGTCATCTGCTGATGCTGGCGTTGGCGACCAGTATGGACGTGCTGGCTACGGGAGTGCTCTTCATCCCCTATCCGGAGCAGTTGTGGTGGTCTGTCCTTATGATTGGCGCTATCACGGCGGTGTTCTCCATTGGAGGGTACCTGTTAGGTGTGTTTGTCGGCAGACTGAAGATAAACATGGAGCTTGTCGGAGGATTGGTGCTGATAGGTCTTGGTATTAAAATCTGGGCGGAAGGGTTCTTGAACTGATGTTTATTATTGGCGATACACTGGTCAGTCTGGATGTGCTGGAGAAAGAGTTCTGCTGCGATTTGGACAAATGCAGGGGCTGTTGCTGTATTGAAGGCGACGCCGGTTGTCCTGTGACGGATGACGAACTGAAACTGATTGAGGCGATGCTGCCACAGCTCCTGCCGCATATGACACCGGAGGCACGCGAGGTGGTGAAACAGCAGGGACTCAGTTATCTGGACCCCTCAGGAGAACAGGTGCTGTCTATTGTCAACGGGAAGGACTGCATCTTTGCGCGGACAGACCATAACGGCTGGTGCTACTGCCTGATTGAGAAAATGAATAAGAATTCTCAATTCTCCATTCTCCATTCTCAATTCACCAAGCCCCTCTCATGCCATCTCTACCCGGTCCGACTGACGCAAGTAGGAGGAAGAGTGGGGGTGGAGTACCACCGGTGGGATATATGCCATTGTGCGCGGGTATTGGGCAAGAAACAGCATATACCGTTATATAAGTTCCTCCGTGAGCCGCTCATCCGTCGCTTCGGCAAGGAGTGGTACAACGAGTTATGCCTTGTTGCCGAAGAATGGAAGAAACAAATGAAAAATGACCAAATGACCAAATAAATGATTAAATGGTACATGACCAAATGGTAAATAGTTTTATGAGAGCAGAGATAATCACAATTGGAGACGAGTTGCTCATCGGGCAGGTGGTGGATACCAACTCCGCATGGATGGCGCAACGGCTGAACGAAGAAGGTATTGAGTTATACCAGATTACATCTGTGCACGATGACCGCGAACATATCATCGCTGCGCTGGACGAGGCTTTTGGCAGGGCGGACATCGTCCTGACAACCGGTGGCTTGGGACCCACCAAGGATGACATCACCAAGCAGGTGATGTGCGACTATTTTGGCACACACCTCGTGGAAGATACACGGGTGCGCGAACATATCTGTGACTTGTATAAAGAGCGCCCGGATGTGCTGAACCGCTTGACGGCGACACAATGGCTGGTGCCTGCATCTGCAGAGATATTGGAGAACAGGGTAGGCAGTGCGCCGCTGATGGTCTTTCAAAAGGACGGAAAGATACTCGCATCCATGCCCGGTGTGCCATATGAGATGAAGATTGCCATGGACGAACAGATACTGCCGTACATAAGGAATTACGAATTACAAATTACGAATTACGAATCAGGGCATATCTTTCACAAGACCCTGCAGGTCAACGGAATACCTGAGTCCTCATTGGCTATCGTGTTGGAGGACTACGAAAACCGGAAACCTGCATATATCCATCTGGCATACCTGCCCAAGGATGGTATCATCCGCCTGCGCTTGTCCTCCTACGGCGAAGCCTCCGGGGCTGAGATGGACGAGTGGTTCGGGCACCTGAAAGACTTGGTGAAGGACTATCTGATTGCCGAAACGGACGAGCCGCTGGAGGTGATTGCCGGCAGCCTGCTCAAAAAGCGCGGGGCTACTATCGCTACGGCGGAGAGTTGCACGGGAGGCAAACTGGCATCGCTGCTGAACAAACATTCCGGCAGTTCGGCGTTCTTTTGGGGCTCGGTCATCAGCTATGACAATAGCGTCAAAGAGCATCTCTTAGGCGTTCCCGGAGACATGATAAAAGCGCACGGCGTGGTGAGCGAAGAAGTGGTTGTGCGGATGGCGAATGCCGTTCGCGAACTGATAGGGACGGATTATGCAATTGCCACTTCGGGCGTTGCAGGACCCACAGGAGGCACGAAAGACAAACCGGTCGGAACGGTCTGGATTGCTTGGGCTACACCGGATGGTACTACTGCCGAATGTTTCCATCTGGGTAAACTCCGCGAACAGGTGACCGACCGCGCCTGCACCAAAGCCCTCGTCCGCCTGATTCAGTTACTATCCTGACAGTTTCTTGCTTCCATCCTCTTACCATCCTCTTACCTTCCTCTTACCATCCTAATGGGATACCATTTCCTTACCATTCCGTTAGCACTACGTACTGTTATTGCTCTTTTCTTATTCCTGAATAAATCATTAAATCTGCATCAAAAGTGCAGATTTTTTTGCATAATCGAAAAAAAAGTTGTACCTTTGCACTCGCAAACTCACGCTGGGGTGTGTGCATACATGTCGCAGGTGAGGGTGCATACATATTATAAGGCGTTTACTAACGCTTGTTTTTGACCTCTTGGAATGTAGGAAGTTTCAAACTTGGTTATTGAAAACAAGTAGTGGTAGATGCTCATGGGGTGTTTATACGTCCACGTGTACTATTTGGTGCACGTGGGTAGGTATATACACAGCGTGGGTTTCTGCATTGCTTATTCGTAACCAACGGTCATTCCTACAACCTCAAGAGGCGGATAAGCATTAAAAGAAATCCGCGTTTTTGATGGTTAAAGAACTCTATTTTCGGTTTCGCAATCTCATCTTGTATGGGATTATCGGCGGCTTCTGTGCCGCGCTTGACTTCGGCGTTTATACTGCGCTCTGTTACTTTGATATGATGCCTTACCTCTGGGCGAATATCATCAGTATTCATGTGGGCATCTTCATGTCCTTTATTCTAAACCGCTCCATCAACTTCAAAGTCAAGGACAAGACGACACGACGTTTCTTGTCTTTCTATGCCGTAGGCTTAACAGGATTGGGTATCAGCGAGTTAATGCTCTATCTGATGGTTACACTCGGCGGCATGAATGAGCTTCTCTGCAAACTCATCTCTATCGTTGTTGTAGCTCTAATTCAGTTTGTATTGAATAAGTTTATTACTTTTCGCAAAACTATTAACTCATAACTCATATACTTCTTTCAACTTTCAACTATCAACTTATAACTATATATGGAAACTATCTATTTCGTGCTTCCAGCCTACAACGAGGAAGCCAACATCGAAGACGTAATCGCTCAGTGGCATCCAATCTGCGAGCAGATTAACGCAGAAGGCAACAAGGCACATCTGGTCATCGCCAATGACGGCAGCAAGGACAAGACGTTTGCCATCATGCAAAGCCTTCAATCCAAGTACCCCTTGCTGAAACCGCTGGACAAACCCAATTCGGGCCATGGTGCCACGGTCTTGTATTTGTACCGCTATGCGATAGAAGACAGCAAAAAGTCGGGGCTTTCGACTTTCGACTTTGAGCGTAGCGGTCTTTCTACTACATTTATCTTCCAGACGGATAGTGACGGACAAACCTTGCCGGAAGAGTTTTGGCAGATGTGGAATAACCGCCATAATTACGATTTCCAAATAGGTACGCGCGGAGGCAGGCAGGATGGCGCAAACCGTGTGTTTGTCACCAAAACCCTTCGTCTGGTAGTATGGCTCATGTTCCACGTATGGGTAAAAGACGCCAACACACCTTTCCGTTTATTAAAGGTAGATAAACTCATCCCCATCCTCGATGTCATTCCGCAGGACTACAATTTAGCCAACGTAGCCGTCAGCGCGATAGCCGTCCGCTGGCATTATAACATCGGTTGGTATCCGATTACCTTCCGTCCCCGCCAAGGTGGCGTCAACTCCATCAACATGAAGCGCATCTTTAAAATCGGCATCAAAGCATTAACCGATTTTCGAACAATAAATAAGAACTTGAAATGAAAGATTTTATTAGACGCGAGTGGTTGTACTTGCTCATGATTATTGGATTAGCGGTACTTACTTTTATGCAAGTAACGAATTTCCGCTTTGGTTTCTTTACCGCTTACGATGAAGCGTACTTCCTCTTGAAATTGCAAGAGGCGTACGATATGAGTTGTATTACTGGCAAAAGTCAATGGAATTTAATCGCAATACATTGGTTCCCATATTTGGATTTGACGAGTAAATTTTATTCCGCTTTGGCGGCATCTATACTAATGTGGGCATCCTCTGTCGCAGTAACAGCAACTTCGTGCATTCTCTTTGACAAAAAACGCGTCATTAAGTATTTCGCTCTCTCGTGGTTGTTTTTGTTCGGACTTGGAGACAGCATGCAGTATGTCTCTATGCAAACTGCTGTATTGACGTGGGCTTTGTGCGCATTGATACTATTCTATAAGAGTGATATTGCATGGAAGAAATCTGTCTATGCAGCTATTTGTGGCGTGTGTCTTGGATTTGCACTATTCATCATTATACCGGCAGCATTGGCACTACTCGCTTGCGTTACCTTGTTAATAATCATTACACATTGGAACGAATGGCGAAAGATGCTGCTGTATATTGGTTCGGGAGTAGTTGGCGTTCTTTTTACATTGCTATACATGCACGTGGTCGTTTGTCCGTTAGGCGATATCCTTGACGCAATGTTGTTCACGGCAACCTATATTGGCAAAAGTGGCTATCATTACGATGGGGCAAGTTTTATTATGCAATACGCTTTATTCTTCCGTGATTGCTTATTTGTGATAATTGCCTTTGTGGGTGCTTACTGGCTCTCTAAACGTATCAATAATAAATGGATCGGAGGAATAGCCTATATATCTATGATACTCATTTACACACATTACCAAGTAAAACCTCTGATTTCTCCGTCTATGTTTATGATGAGCATACCACTTATACCTTTCCTCTTTGGAGACTTGCCGAATTTCAAGTGGCGCGATTTGAAGAAAGTGGAAACTTGGTTTTATCTGTTCTTATTTGCCTATCCGTTTATTGCCTCTTTTGGAACGAACACCGCTTTGGGCGGTAGAATCCATTGCTTTGTTTCTGCATGGTTGTTCTTGTGGTTTGAATATGAGTATAAACGCCCACAAGAAGACTACAAACGTGTTTATGCGGCAGTGCTGATATTATTTGCTATGCCATTAGTCGGAACTGTTAATGCATACATGAATCGCGATGATTCACACCATTTTACGCGTGGCAACAAGTATTTTGCTGAGATTGCACTTACAGAAAAACAAGTGGATTATTTTAATAATGTGTATGACATTCTGGAAGAATATAACTATCAGCCTAAACAATCAGCAATTTTAACGGCTTGTTACGATTATTGCTGCTTATATG
Source organism: Paludibacteraceae bacterium (assembly GCA_017448345.1). Lineage (GTDB taxonomy): Bacteria > Bacteroidota > Bacteroidia > Bacteroidales > Paludibacteraceae > Colicola. Next base: position 11,212 of record JAFSLP010000047.1, read on the forward strand.
CCTTTGATGCAGTAAATGCTGCTAATTACCACCAAGTACAGAACTTTGCTTATTTCCCAAAGGAGAAAATGATCGAACCGGATTTTATATTCCTATGTAAATGGGATTCCATTGTTATGGCGAAAGACTTGGAGGCTATGCCTTGGGGCTGGCCGGAAGAGTTTGATAAATACTATGTCGGAACTCCGGAACCGGACGGCGCACCTTGGATAAATCATCCGGAATTAGAAACTCGTCATTTATATTGTCGGAAATCATTAAAGAAAGCCCAATGACCCATTACGATTATCAGATAGTAGGCGGATCCGGTCTCTTCGGTGAGATATTCGCCTATAAAAGTATGAATTTTGCGCTCAACCGAAAAAACCACAATGTAAAACTTGCGCTAAATCGAGAAATACACTAATTAAAATCTGCGCTCAGTCGAAAAATATACTAAATAATTTGCATATATCAAAAAAAAACAGTACCTTTGCAGCAGATTTTAAACACTTAACAATCAAACAAAGTATGAAACGTGTATTTAAACGCAAAATTTATGACAAACTCTTAAATTGGAAAGAGACACGACAAGGTGCTACAGCATTATTGATTGAAGGTGCACGACGTGTCGGCAAATCAACACTTGTGGAGCAATTTGCCAAAAACGAATACAAGTCCTATATAATAATCGATTTTAATAATACAAACAATGAGATAAGGGATTTGTTCAATGATCTGACAGACTTAAATATGTTCTTTTTATTGCTTCAGCAGCAATTAAAGGTAAAACTATATGAACGAAATTCAGTAATTGTTTTTGATGAAGTTCAGAAATTCCCTGTTGCAAGACAGGCTATCAAATACCTTGTTGCAGATGGGAGATATGATTATATAGAAACAGGCTCTCTCATCAGCATTAAAAAGAACACCAAGGAAATTACTATTCCGAGTGAGGAAACTCGTATCTCCATGTATCCGATGGATTATGATGAATTTTGCTGGGCTTTAGGTGATAACACAACTATGGACTTACTACCGCAATTTTATCACAAAAGTCTATCGCTTGGTGTGGCTCATCGGAAAGCAATGCGTGATTTTCGGTTATATATGCTCGTTGGAGGCATGCCGCAAGCTATTAATACGTTTCTTGATACCAATAATTTTAGCGATGTGGATCAGGTTAAACGGGACATTATTAAACTATATCTGGATGATTTTCATAAGATAGATGCATCCGGACGCATAGAACGTTTGTTCATGAGTATTCCTGCGCAATTAAGTAATAATGTTTCTCGATATATGCCTTATCAAGCTGTCGGAGAAGTAAAAGAAGATAAAATGCTCGAACTTCTTAATGACCTTGAAGACAGCAAGACTGTTCTTATGTGTTATCGTTGTAATGATCCGAATGTGGGTATGTCACTTACTCAAGATCGCTCTCGTTATAAAATGTACGTCGCTGATACAGGTTTATTCATAACACTGGCATTTTGGGACAAAGATGTAACGGACAACATTATTTATACCAAATTATTGAATGACAAGTTACAGACAAATTTGGGGTATGTATATGAAAATATGGTCGCACAGACTTTGACAGCCAACGGGCACAAATTGTTCTATTACACCTTTCCCACTGCCGATGGGAAACGATTGTATGAGGTGGATTTCTTATTGTCATGCGGAAGTAAATTATGGCCGATAGAAGTCAAGTCATCCGGATATTCCACCCATCAGTCACTTGACGAATTTTGCAAGAAATTTTCTTCGAGAATAGGGAAACGATTCTTGATTACAACCAAAGATTTTTCTCGCCAAGAAGAAACAACGATACTTCCTTTTTACATGACATCACTTTTAAAATAATAATAAAATGACCCATTACGATTATTTGATAGTCGGCTCCGGTCTCTTCGGAGCAACATTTGCATACAAGGCGAAGCAAGCCGGTAAGCGCTGCCTTGTTATTGACAAGCGTCCGCATTTGGGCGGAAACGTCTATTGCGAACAAACCGAAGGCATCAACGTCCATAAATACGGCGCACACATCTTCCATACCTCTAATAAAGATGTCTGGGATTTTGTCAACTCTCTTGTGCCCTTCAACCGTTACACCAACTGCCCGGTTGCCAATTTCCATGGCGAACTGTACAACCTGCCGTTCAACATGAATACGTTTTCCCAAATGTGGGAGGACGTCAAAACTCCTGCTGATGCGCAAGCCAAGATAGACGCCCAGCGCGCAGAAGCAGCCGCCAAGATGGACGGCTCGGAACCACGCAACCTTGAGGAACAAGCCCTCCTTCTGGTCGGACGCGACATCTACACGAAACTCATCAAAGAGTACACAGAAAAACAATGGGGACGCCCCTCTACGGAATTACCCGCCTTCATCATCCGTCGCCTGCCACTCCGCTTTGTCTTTGACAATAACTATTTTAACGACCTCTACCAAGGCATCCCCATCGGAGGCTATAACGTCCTCATCAACAAACTGCTGGAAGGAGTAGAAACGAAAACAAACTGTGACTTCTTCCAAGAATACAAAGATTCATGGCGCGAGATAGCAGACCAATTGGTCTATACCGGTCCGATTGACGAGTATTTTGATTTCAAACTCGGTCGCCTCGGCTGGCGCACGGTAACCTTCAAAACCCGCATAGAAGACACACCCAATTATCAAGGCAATGCGGTTATAAATTACACCTCGCACGAAGTGCCCTATACGCGTGTCATTGAGCACAAGCATTTTGAGTCCTTCGGGCAAGCCGTTTATGACAACCCAAAAACCGTCATCAGTGAGGAGTATTCCACGGAATACCAACCCGGCATGGAGCAGTTCTATCCGGTCAATGACGAACGCAACAATGCCCTTGCAGACCAATATCGCCAACTGGCATCGCAGGAGAAGAACGTCATCTTTGGAGGTCGCCTTGCTGAATACAAATACTATGACATGGCACCGGTAATCGAGTGCGCTTTGGCTGCCGCACATGAACAAGTTTAGAAATGAGGTGTTGTCTCTGTCTCGGAGCACCCTTATTGGTCGCCCTCCGGTCTCGTTCACTATCATTCAGCGTTAAATCAGCGTTGAATCAGCGTTGCGCACCATAGGATAACCATAAGATAACCATAGGATAACAAGAGGATACTTGCATTAAAGTGCAAAAAATGCGCTTCTTACTATATATATACAATGTATATATATACTTTTTCCAAGTTTCTTACAAGGAAACAATAAATTTTCAAAAAAAGTATTTTTTCTTCATATGTACTTGCATATGTGCAATTTTTGTTGTACCTTTGCACTCGCAAACTAAAAAAGAGCCGCGTTATTTATGCTCTTTAACTCAATTGAATTTGCATTCTTTCTGCCGATAGTGTTTCTGCTCTATTGGTTTCTGACGCCCTCCGGCACAAACGGACCGCGTTACTCATTGTTCCGTTATTGGCTTGTGAGCGAACAAACGGCACTGCGCATCCAAAATGCCTTTGTGCTTATCGCCAGTTACATCTTCTATGGCTGGTGGGACTGGAGGTTTCTGCTGCTGATTGCTTTTACTTCCTTCTGCTCATGGGGAAGCGGTCTGCTTATCGGCAAATCTGTTGCTCAATCTGTGGACGGTCATAAAAAAGCCAAATTCTGGATGATAGCAAATATCATTCTCAACCTCGGTATTTTGGCGGTCTTCAAATACTATGACTTCTTTGTCTCGGAGTTCGGACAGTTGTTTGGCATCAGCACGGATAGCCTCTTGCTCAAAATCATTCTCCCTGTCGGCATTTCGTTCTATACTTTCCAAGCCCTGAGTTACTCGATAGACGTGTATCGCCAGAAGATAGAACCGACCAAAGATATTATCGCCTTCTTTGCGTTTATATCGTTCTTCCCTCAATTGATTGCAGGTCCTATTGAGCGTGCGACTAACCTCTTGCCGCAGTTCCTGCAAAAACGCACGTTCTCGTACGACCAAGCGACTGACGGAATGCGCCAAATTCTATGGGGCTTGTTCAAGAAGATAGTGGTAGCCGATAACTGCGCGACCTACGTTGACCAAGTCTGGGCAACATACGACACCCAGACCGGCTCTACACTCCTGTTAGCTGCCATTCTCTTTACGTTCCAGATTTACGGCGATTTCTCTGGTTACTCGGACATAGCGATTGGAACAGCTAAATTGTTTGGAATCAGACTGATGCGCAACTTCAACAATCCGTATTTCTCGCGCGACATAGCGGAGTTCTGGAGACGCTGGCATATCTCCCTTACTACTTGGTTCCGGGATTACGTGTACATTCCGCTTGGCGGCTCCCGTCCGGAGATCCCTGCCCATATACAAACCCCAGACCGTTACAAGAAATGGATTATAGTCCGTAACACCTTTGTCATCTTCCTTCTCTCCGGTTTCTGGCATGGCGCGAACTGGACATTTATTGCTTGGGGTGCATACCACGCTTTGTTGTTCCTTCCGCTCATTCTCTTTGGCAAGAACCGCAAATACACCAATCAAGTTGCCGAAGACCGGTTGCTGCCGACGTGGAAAGAATGTGGACAAATGCTGCTGACATTTGCACTTGTGGTATTAGGTTTGATTATTTTCAGGGCTCCAACTATCAGTCAGGCTTGGGAATATATTGGCGGAATCTGTAATTATAGTCTCATATCATTACCTTGGGCGGAATCAGCGAAGACTATTCTCCCCATCCCGATTGTATTAATAAATTTAATCTTATTTGAATGGTTCAATAGACAGAAAAGTCATGGCTTGGCTATACAATCTTTTCCAATGCTGTTGCGTTGGGGGATATATGGTTATCTTTGTATGCTGATTCTGGCTTTTGGCGCCCAACCTGAAACATTTATTTATTTCCAATTTTGATGAAGAAGTATTTATACAAATGCTTATTGTTTGTTGTAATCGCTTGTGTTGGCACCTTTTTATTACAGCAAATAGTGGATTCCGGGTTAAAACGCATGACTTCTCATTCCGCCACACAGACATCTGTTGCGGAGTTGCTATCAGACACGCTCAATGCAGATATTGTCGTGATGGGTAATTCTCGCGCGCTGTGTTCATACCACCCAAAGATTATAGAACAAACTACGGGGAAAAGGGTCTGGAATATAGGCGTAAGCGGGCAACCGTTTGGCATCAGTTACATGCGCTATCATTTATACGCCACGCACAATAAAAAACCTCAGCTTGTTATTATCAATATTGACAATAATGAATTGGACATGATAGCGAATGGTTTTGGCAGAGAAGAGTATTATCCGTATCTCTCGGATTCAATCATTCAATCCTATTTTGATTTATACGGATTTACATGGAAACATAGATATATCCCCATGTATAAATATTTCGGTGATTACAAGCTCATAGGCTACGGGCTGATGTCAAGTGTCGGTTTCTTTCCGTTCCCTGCACAGAAACATTATCACGGATTCTATAATGACAATCACCCGTTTGAAGGAGAGAATATGCGTCATCAATTATCAAACGACAGTGCAATAAGTGTAGAACACTCCCAAGAGGCTGTCTGTTTGCTGAAGCGGTTTATAGAGGAGTCGCAACAGGACAACATTCAGTTGCTTTTCTGTTATGCACCTCAGTATCAAGAGTTATACAAACATCTGATGCTGGATAGTTGTATGCGTGAATATAAACAGATGAGCGAGATGTACAATATCCCGCTGATGGATTACTCGTCTGTTTCGTGGGCAAATGATAGTGCATTTTTCTATAATGCCAACCATGTCAACCTTTCCGGATCGGAACGATTCTCTGCGCAATTAGCATATGATATTCTGAAAAAAGTAAACTCTAAAACTGAGTAAGAATCTTAAAAATCGTAAACTTTGAAAAGGCGCCAGAGCAGGTATTACATAGCACTTGCATAGTACATTCCTATGAGATACCTATGACTTGCCTCTTATATCTATTTATAACTCATTGAAAACAAGGCATATACAAAAAGGCTGTCAAGCGAGTTCGATTTAGCGAATCTTAATAATCGGCTATTCGTACTATTGTAATACAGTAAGAAAAATTTTAAGAAAAAGTTTTTTTTCTTCATATGCACTTGCATATGTGCAATTTTTGTTGTACCTTTGTACCCGATTTTGATTGAGGTTGTGGAATCTGTTCGGGAATTCATATTCACCCCCTCCATCACGCAGTCGCTTCTATGGCTGACAATCGTGATGACGATAGGGCTCTGGCTGGGCGAGAAAGCGAAGATAAAACATTTCTCGCTTGGCGTGACATGGGTGCTTTTTGTTGGCATCGCCATGGCTTCCATGGGCGTGCAGACAGATCATTCTGTGGCTCAATTCGCCAAAGACTTCGGTCTGATACTCTTTGTCTATTCCATCGGTCTGCAGGTGGGGCCTTCCTTTGCTCCTTTCAAACGCAGCGGATTGCAGTTGAACATGCTTGCCGCTGCCATTGTGCTGTTCGGCTGTGTATGCGCCATCGTGCTCCATTATATCACGGGCATTGATATGTCCACGATGGCAGGTATCATGTCCGGAGCAACGACCTCAACGCCCTCTCTTGCCGCTGCACAGCAGGCGTACCAAGACCTGACAGGCTCCGGCAATCCTGATATCGCTACGGGGTACGCGGTGGCTTATCCGCTGAGTATAGTGGGGGTTATCCTTGCTCTCGAACTGATTCGCAGAGCCTGCAAGGTCCACCTTCCCGAAGAGGAAAAAAGGCTGCGAGACGAGGCGGCGGCTGAGGAAGATGAACCGGTTTGCGTGGATGTGAAGTTGAATAATCCGCAGTTGGACGTATTGACACTCAATGAGTTAATGCATTTATGCCCGGTCAAAGAGATGGTTGTCAGCCGTGTTATCCGCCCGGACGGTTCGGATGAACTGGTAAACGAACAGACCACCTTCCGCAACGGCGACACGCTGCGTATCCTGACAGACAAACGCCACACGGACGCTTTGCGCCTGTTGGGGCAACTCAAGGATTACAACCTCCGTGTGCAGAAAGAGAAGTCCGACCACCTGATTTCCAGACGGATAGCTGTCACGCGTCCGGAATGTAACGGCAAGCGTATCCGTACTTTCAACCTGCGTCAGCAATATCATGCTACCATCACACGTGTCAGCCGTGCGGGAATAGACCTGCTCGCTACGCCGGATATGGTTTTGCAGTTAGGCGACCGGCTGATGGTCGTTGGCGACAAAGATGATGTACAGCGCGTGGCAAACACCTTCGGAAACGAGCTCAAACGCTTGGACGCGCCGCATCTGCTTCCGGTTTTCTTCGGCATAGTGTTAGGCATATGCGTGGGGCTGCTGCCCATTCCTCTGCCCGGTATGGGCACGACATTCAAACTGGGGTTGGTGGGCGGTTCGCTTATCGTGGCATTGCTCATCGGGCACTACGGACCGTATTATAATATGGTCACATTCTCCACCACATCAGCAAACATGATGCTCCGTCAGGTGGGACTGACACTTTTCCTCGCGGCGCTTGGTCTGAGTGTGGGGGAAGGCTTTGTGCCCACTTTGGTGAACGGCGGTTACCTGTGGATAGGTTACGGATTTATCATCACTATCGTACCGCTTCTGACGATAGGCATATTAGCCTATAAATGGTTGCATGTCAATTATTTCAAGGTGACAGGTCTCCTGATAGGGGCGATGACATCGGCGATGGCTTTGCCCTACGCGCAGTCGCTCTCCAATGAGAACAACCAAGCCTCGGTATGTTACGCTACGGTCTATCCGTTCACTACGTTCCTGCGTGTGATGGCGGGGCAGTTGCTGGTGCTGCTGTTCTGCAGTTTCACTTCGGCGGACAGCGTCCAGACGCCTGTACTTCTGCCCGGGACGGTCAACAGCCTTGTCGGCGAAGAATACGGACCGGTACTTACCATAGATGACAATACCCTGTATTTTGTGGGACTGAACCGGGACGAGGCGAACATGAGCGAAGATATCTATGTCTCCCGTCGCGACCGTAAGACAGGCGAGTGGGGGAACGCACGCAAGGTGCCGGAGTTCAGCAATCCCTATCGTAACGAAGCACCCACTTCGGTCAGTGGCGACGGCAGAACAATGCTCCTTTTTGTGGAAGGCAGAATGTGTTTCTCGCAACGCGGACCGCACGGATGGAGTGAGCCGATGCCGATGCCGCGTTATCTGCAGTTGGGAAACTGGCAGGCGGACGCACAGATAAGTGCAGACGGAGCCGTGATGCTCTTTGCCGCTAATTATCCTGCAGAAGGAGAGAAGAAAGCGTCGCTGAACATCTTTGTCTCCGAGCGCGACGCGCAGGGCAGATGGAGTAAACCATTCTCTATCGGTCCGGCTGTCAACACTCGCGGGATGGAGCGTTCTCCGTTCCTGCATCCGGATATGAAGACCCTCTATTTCTCCTCTGACAGGGAAGGAACGGCAGGCGATTTGGATGTATGGGTGACGCGGCGGCTCAGTGACAGCTGCTGGAACTGCTGGTCGGAGCCGGAGAACCTCGGCACGCAAATCAATACGCCGGGGCGCGATTGCTGGTACAAGATATCGGCTGATGGTAAGACGGCATTTTATGCCATGAAATCGGGCAGGAAACATGACATATACTCTGTCACATTGCCTGAGGACAAACGCCCGGAGACCATAACTGTCCTCAGGACCAACGAACCTGTAGCCATCAATAATCTGCTGTTTGAGACTGCCAGCGATGTGATAATGGAGAGTTCGCTGCCGGAGCTCAAACGTATCGCAGCCTTCGTCAGGACGTACGGTTATAAAGTGCGTCTTGCCGGGCATACGGATAATATCGGTCAGCCGGACGACAACAGAAAACTGTCACAAGCCCGTGCCGAGTCGGTCCGCAAACAGTTGATTGCGTACGGCTGTGCGCCGGAGAAGATTACTGCCGTGGGGTACGGAGACTTACAGCCTGTAGCAGACAACGGTACGGAAGAAGGCAGACAGCAGAACAGACGCGTAGAAATAACACTATCCAATTAAATATATGAGAAAGATTTATCTGCTTTTGTTGGCTTTGCTGCCCGTGGCGGCATTCAGCCAAGAGAGAATCATGGTGATTGCCGACCCGCATGTGCTGGCTTCTTCCCTGATGGAGGATGGCGAAGCACTCGGCACAATGATGGCATCCCAGCGTAAGATGATTGACCTGAGCGAAACTGCATGGCTGGCGGCGATGGATACCGCTTTGAAGTACAAGCCGGCATTGGTACTCATTCCCGGTGATTTGACTAAAGACAGCGAAGTGGCAAGCCATGAGGTGGTGATTAACCAACTCAGACGGCTGCACGAAGCCGGCATCAAGACCCTCGTCATCCCCGGTAACCACGACATCGGCGGCAAAGCGTATGCCTATAAAGGAGCCGAAAAAACGGAAGTGGAGAGCATGACCGATGAAGGATGGGAGATTGCTTATGACTGGATATACAAAGATGCTGTGTCAAAAGATACGGATTCTCATAGTTTTGCCTCGGAGCCGCTGGAAGGCTTGACGGTATTGGGTATTGACGGTTCGCACGGCTCGGAAGGTATCGGCTCCTTGTCGGCTCAGACGCTTGAGTGGGTCCTCGCGCAGGCTGATGCGGCTGCAGAAAAAGGGAATATGATTATTGCCATGACCCATTGGCAGTTGCTGGAGGATTTTGACAAGAAAAGCATGATGGAAAGTGCCTGTCGCATGAAAGATGCCGATGCACTCCGGGATAGTCTTCTTCATCACCATGTTCATCTTGTGCTGACCGGGCATTTCCATGTCAATGCAATCTCTACCTATCGCGATACGCTCAGCACACCGATGGACAGCATCGTGGAAATATCCACCGGTTCGCTTGTCACTTTCCCTTGCCCGTACAGATGGCTCACTATCTCTGAAAACAGGGAGGAAGTGACGGTAGAGAGCGCGGCTCTGACAGGAATCGGGAATATCCCTGATTTGCGGGCCTACAGCCGCGAATGGATGCGTGCTCACACGGCCAATATGATACCTGAAATGACTTTGCGTGTATGGAGACGTGCCGATGAGGCACTGGCATTGATTCGTGAGAATCCGAAGTACGGAGGTGAGGCGTTAGCTGCCATATTGGAGCAAAGTATGCCAAAAACAGATGAGGAGAGAGTGGCTCTGGTGGAGCGTAATTTGGGAAACACCGTGGTGGAGTTATACTTGTTATATAGCGAAGCCAACGAACCCGGACACCCGGAGGCTGACTCGCTGGCGCAAGAGGTGTATGCCGGTCTGGATAAACTGATTCATGAGATGACAGATGCAACGATGGGCAATATCTTCTTCCGCTCTATGCAGGATTTCCTGATTACTACTGCCAAGACGGTTGCCAAAGAACCGGTGCAGTCGCTGGTTGAGGACAAGACGGACTGGAAATCGGCTTTCTTTGCTGACAGAACGGATGACCTGCAAGTAAGACTGCGCATCAATGCCCGGGCACGTGAAGCATTAGACCAAATCGATTCCCAAGAGAATGACGGAGCGGTTTATGATATGTTAGGGCGCAGGTATAACGGCGGACTGCCGCACGGCGTATATATTCAGAACGGACAGAAGATAGTCCGTTAAGGATAAAAATAGTATTCTTTTTCGATTTAATACGCTAATATTTGCACATGTGCGATTTTTGTAGTACCTTTGTAATCGAATTCGAGCAACAGTAATATGCAATTAGCTTTACAGATTATTACACTCATCGGTTCCGTCGCTATGCTGATGTACGGGCTCAAAGTGATGAGTGAGAGCCTGCAAAAGATGGCAGGTAGCCGGCTGAGTAATGTGCTTGGCACAATGACAACCAACCGTTTTACCGGTGTCTTGACAGGCGCGTTCATCACTGCTGCTGTGCAATCATCCACGGCTACATCCGTGATGACAGTCAGTTTCGTGTCGGCAGGTATCCTTTCGCTCACACAAGCCATCTCTGTTATCATGGGTGCGCACATTGGTACGACTTTCACGGCATGGATTATGGTTCTCGGCGGCGGTTCATATGACCTGAGACTGGTAATATATACCATGATAGTGCTTGCTGTAGCGCTCATTTATACCAAGAAGAATGCCACGCTCGGTGATTTGTTCATTGGTCTGTCGCTGTTGCTGCTCGGTCTGACAACTCTGAAAATCAATGCCACGGAGATGCATCTTGACCAAATGGAGCCGGTGCGTAATTTCTTTGTAACTACTTCCAGTTGGGGCTACGGCAGTTATTTCCTATATCTGCTGATAGGTACCGTTCTTACTTTCTCTGTGCAGTCGTCTGCCGCTATTATGGCGATTACTATGACTCTCTGTTCATCACATGTGCTGCCGATGGATATGGGCATTGCGCTTATCTTGGGTGAGAACCTTGGTACAACCATCACGGCAAACGTGGCAGCTCTCTCCGCTTCCACAATGGCACGGCGTGCTGCATTGGCGCATTTTGTTTCCAACCTCTTTGGCGTGATTTGGGTGCTTTGTCTGCTGCGTCCGTTTGTGGAGCTCATCTGCCGTATATGGGGTGTGGATTTCACGCCGGGTGTGCCGGGTGACATCTCACCTGATAAGTCGAACGCTATTCTGGCTACGTTCCACACCGGGTTTAACGTGACAAATACATTCCTGCTCATCGGTTTTATTCCTTGGATAGAAAAGCTGGTGACGGCGCTTCTGCCCTCCAACCCCGAACAGAAGGACAAAGAAAGCCAGCTGAAGTTCATCTCCGGAGGTCTGATGTCCACTTCTGAGCTTTCTATCTTGCAGGCTTGGAAAGAAGTGCATGTCTTCGCCGTCCGTACGCAAAGGATGGTCGGTATGATTCATGACCTGTATCATGAAGAGGATGGGGTGCAGTTTACCAAGATTTTCTCGCGCATAGAAAAATACGAAGGTATTTGTGACCGCATGGAATATGAGATTGCGCAATACCTCAACCACGTTGCGGACGGTCGTCTGTCAGAGCAATCCAAACGCGAAGTACACAAGATGCTGCGTATAGTCAGTGAGCTGGAATCAGTGGGTGATGCCAATTACAACCTTGCCCGTTATATCCGTCATAAGCATGAAGACCGCATCAGATACACAGACTATCAGAATAAGAATGTGGAGAAGATGATGTCTCTGACAGCCGAAGCGGAGGAAAAGATGGTTTTGGCTCTGGAGCAGGTGAAAATCAGCGATGAGGAGTTCATCGAGATGACTGACAAAGAGAACGAGATAAATAATTTCCGTGACGAACTCAAATTGCAGAATATGCAGCATATCACGGATAAGGAATATGACTACTCGGTCGGAGTCAGTTATATGGATATAATTCTTGAGTTGGAGAAGCTGGGGGATTATATCATCAATGTGGAAGAAGCAGTTTACGAACATAAACATGATAAATAAATTTATCATTTGTCTATAATCGTTCGAGCGAAGCAAAATTAGAACACAAACACGATAAGTAATTATGAAAAACAATGTTCTTGCAGGCGCTTTGATTGCGCTTGGTTTATGCCTTGGAGGCATGTTTATCTATTTAGGTATCAACAAATTTGCAGACAAAGACCGTGCTGTCACGGTCAAAGGTCTCAGCACGCGTGAAGTGGAGTGCGACTATGTCGTTTGGCCCCTGTCCTACGGATGGAAGGGGCAGGACCTGCCGTCGCTTTATGACAAACTGGAGCAGGTGACCGCACGCGTCAAGAAACATCTTCTTGATCTGGGATTCGAGGAGAGTGACCTCCGTCAGGGGCAAATCAGCGTGAACGACAACTGGGCGTATTATTCCGACCATCGTCCGGAATACCATTACACCCTCCGTACATCGCTCATTGTTTCTACCGACAAGGTCCAGCTGGTAGTGAAGAGTCTCGGTAAAGAATCTGAACTGCTCAAAGAGGGTATTATCGTCGAGGGCGGTGACTGGAGCGTAGATTACCAGTTCAACGGTCTGTCCGAGTTGAAGCCTTCAATGATTGAAGAAGCAACGCGTAATGCACGTGCCGTGGCGCAGAAGTTTGCTGATGATGCACAGTGCTCGTTAGGTTCCATCCGTCGTGCCAGCCAAGGGCAGTTCTCCGTTGAGCCTGACGAATACCAGCCGTGGATTAAACATGTGCGCGTTGTAACAACTGTGGATTATTTCCTTGATTGACAAAGGATATATTTTATTCACCCCTTAAACCAAAATCACAATGAAAAAGATTGCATTTTTACTGGCAATGGCAGTGATAACTGCTTTGCCGACGGAGGCTCAGCTCCTTCAAACGATTAAGAAGGCAGCACAGAAAGCGGAGCAGAAAACTCAGTCAACACAGCAGCCATCCGGTCAGGAGCAGCCGAAAACGCAGCAGACTGCTCAGCAGACTGCGAAGAAAGCGTCCGGCAAGATTTATTATGTCAGCGCTAACGGAAAGTCGCGCGGAGCAGACGGGTTGACCCCGGAGACGGCTAAGAAGGATATCCAAGCGGTGCTCAACATCATCAAAGAGAACGGTGAGGACGGCGCTGTCGTGCGCGTAGGTGAAGGTAATTTCCTCGGTTATACCAATCAGGGGTATATCGAGATAGCTAACTTCATTACGCTGGAGGGCGGTTGGAACGAGACCTTTACGGAGCGCGACCCGTTCAAATATATCACCCGTATCCAGCCGGGTGAGGAGCAGCGCGGTACTAACGGCAGCAAAGGTCTGATAACCACAACCCGTAACCTTGATGATGTAATGTCAAAAGTGCCGAAAGGTGACCTGATAATTGACGGTATCATGCTGGATATGGGGCTGGAGAATTTCTACAAACCCGCTATTCCTGATGACGAGCGTTTCGGGTGCCCCTCTGCTGCGTTTGAAACAGGACGTATGGAAGATGCTACTCCGCCGCAAATCCAACACCAGATTTTCCATTCTGACGGCTGGATTGCAGGTAATGTAATCATCCGTAACTGTTTGATAGCCAATAGCTCCTATTTCGGTCTGCAGTTCGGCTCGCGTTGCGGCGAAGTAGAGATTTGTAACTGTGTGATTATCTCCAACCGTTATGCAGGCGTGCGTATTGACGGCGGTGACAAGGACGGCAAGGCATCCCATGTCAATTTCCATCATAATACGGTGGCTTTCTCGTGGTGTCGCGACAAATATATGGAGGATATGGGCTATGGCTATGAGTTTATGAACAAGATTAATGCAGACGTGCATCATAATATCTTTATCGGTAATAACTACGCTGCTGTCGCCCGTACGCGTATTGACTCCAAAGAGTTTGAGGCTATCAAGAAAACGAACCTCTATGACAACTATTTCTTCCTCAACGCGGCAGACCTTCAGTTGCCTTCCAAGGGAGGAGGAAGATGGACCAATATCAAGTGCTCGGATATAGAGGATATGGTTGACGAACAGACCATTCCGCGTGCAGAAAACAACAAAGAACTGCCTGCCAATGACCCGTTCTTCAATGCGATTGACAAAGATTATCTGGAAGCTTTTGCTAATTTGAAGATCATCGCCCAGTCACAGAATTTTGACGCCAACTCTGCATCCAACCGCTTCCGTCAGGCTACCGGTCAGAATATGCAGGGCAGTGAAGTCCGCCGTGTGTCCATGTTTGGCAACCGTTATAACTTCGACAAGGCGCTTCGTCTCTTCGGTGCAAAACCCGGCTACGGAGCACAAAAATAATCGTGCCCTTTAAAACCATCCGAGGCGGCGTATTAACCGCAAAAGGCTTGTCGGAATCAGCAGGATTATTCCGCACAGTACCCACCAGAAAACGGTGGGTATTGTTGTTTTGCTTCGCCCGCGGAACAGCGCGCGTAATCCTCTGCGGGCGAGAGTCTGCGGAGATACAATGATACCAAGGCATTTGCCTGCTTTGGTAATCCATGGTTTGATACTGAACAGACCGGTGTCCACTGCACCCGGACTGACGTTGGTGACATGTACGCCGTATTGGCGCAGCTCAATATGCAGCGCACGTGTGAAATGAGCGAGGAAGGCTTTTGTCCCTCCGTACGTGCCCAGCCGTTGGGCTGCCATGTTGCTGGTTACGGAGCATACATTCAGGATATAGCCTTTACGGTGTTCCCGCATATCCTTGCCGAACAGATAACATAGCATGGCTGGCGTGTACATATGCAGATTCATGATAAGCGATGTAAACGCCTCGCTGTCATCCAAGATGTCGCGGTCGTGATATACTCCGGCATTGTTCACCAGCACTTCTATGTCTATATCCTGCGCATGTGCATATTCATATAGTTCCCGTGCCGATTCCTGCCGCCCCAGATCCATCACCACTCCGATGACATGGAGAGCAGGGAAGGCTTCGCGCAACTCCTCTGCCTTGGTATGAATGGATTCTTCATTGCTGACTATCAGTAAATGATAGCCGCGTTGAGCCAGTTGTCGTGCGAACTCGGCGCCTATGCCGGAGGAGGCACCGGTAACTAAAGCAAAATGTTCTTTCATATTTACCATTTCAATGAGTTATTCGGATTTTTCTGCAGCCGTACTTGCCGGTCTGTCACTAACAGGCGGTGTGCGTCGTCAAGCGGGATAGTGTCCGGCTTTTCGATGATATATACCTTCATCGCTATGGAGGATGGATAGTTGGCAAAAAACGGATGAGCCGTGTAATACCATTCTATACTTGCCTGTCCGTCTCGTCCGCCAAACACTCTCGTCGCTTTTTGGTGCCAATAGAGGATGTGCCTGATTTGCTTGGGCACTATTTTTATCCCTGTCCTGCCGTCGCTGAGGTGTAAAACGGCAACGATACGTCCCTTTCGGACTTGTGCTTGCGCTTGTTCTTCTTCGTTGAGCCGGTGTGAGATAGTGATATGCCGTCCTCCTGTTTGGTTGATGCGTGCCATCTCGCGGCGGAACAGTTCGCCGTGTGTGCTTGTGTCATGCCATTCGTTCACGGCGATGTAATAATGAATCATCTCATGAAGGATAGTATCTTCTACTACGGTCTCCGGCAAGTCTATGCGTACATTGATGCGAAGGACGAAATCCTCGTTGTGGTACCTGCCGAATAATCCTCTCCGCCTGCGGGTGAAGGTCACTTTTCCAAGAAATCCTTTGGCATGGCTCAGTTTGACGGGCAGGGGAGGAAGTGTTCCGCCGAAGAAACGTGTGTTATACTCGTCAAAGCGTGTCTGTATGTATTCAATCGTCGGTCTCACGTATCTTATGGGGGCGCATGAAACCTGCCGGTTGGTCGGATGTATCGGCCTCGGAGCCTTGGATGGCGAAATGTATCTGGTTGGTTCCGAAGCGTTTGTTGATGCCGTCAATAGCTTGCATCAATCGTTTGTGACGGGTTGTTTCTTGTGCTTGGTCCGGTGCGAACAAATCCAGCTGGACACCTTGGTTCTGCTGCAGTTGTCCTAAGATGACGCCTGCCTGTTTGTATTGGTATCCCTCGCGGAACAATCGATCCAGCAGGTAGGAGACGGCATTGATTATCTGCGCGGAGTTATCCGTAGCCGTGGATAGCCGGACGGTATCGTCGGTATGGTATTGCGCCAAGTCTTGTCTGTGTCTGTTGGTGGCGAGAAAAAGTGTTACCGTATGGCATAGCAGACCTTGTTCGCGAAGTTTGCGGGAAGCGGAAGAGGCATAATTGCTTAATTCGTGTAGCAGCACTCTCTTGTTGCTTGTCATATGCGCAAATGTACGGCTGTACATAATGGATTTCTGCCGGTCGTGACTTCCGATACTGATGGCTGGAACACCTCTTAGCTCTTTCCATGTACGCACGCCTGTCACGCCAAACTGCCGGTCCACCCAGCTTTCTGACTGATGTGTGAAATCGAGTGCTGTTTTCACGCCTTGCTGCTCGATACGTTTGATACTCCGTCTGCCTATGCCCCACACATCTTTTACAGGAATCATGGTTAGGGCCTTTTCCCGTTTGGCTGTATCGATGATACATATTCCCTTGTAGGCAGGGTAGTGTTTGGCAAACCAAGTAGCTGTTTTCGCCAGTGTATAACTCTGTCCCGCACCACAACTGACTGGAATGCCGGTGCTGCGAAGAATCAGTTCTTTCAGTCTCCTTAGATATTCGCGGATGTTGCCGGAGTCGTCATCTGGCATCTGTCCGAAGAACTCATCTACGCTGTATTGTACAAAATCAAGCACCATTTCCGATTTGCGGACCTCATCCATGATGTGATGTGAGATGTCACGATAGAGATGATGGTGTACGTCTATTGCCGTTACATGGTGGCGTTCCATAATCTCCGTGACTTGGAATAGCGGGTTGCCGCGTTTCAAACCGACTGCTTTAGCCTCTTGGTTGAGCGCAAGGATGATGCCTCCGTTGTTGTCATTGTTATTGGCGACAACAACGGGTGTGCCCCGCAGTTCCGGACGCGACAGCAGTTCGCAGCTCACGAAGAAATTATTGCAATCGATATGGATGTACATCGCGCTCCTGTTGAATCACGGCACAAAGGTACAACAAAAATTGCACATACGCAAATAAAAAACACCCCGAAGGTCGTTTTTTCTAATCTCTCTCACTTTTTATTTTCTTTCATTTCAGGCGTTTGCCAAACGCCGCTCTTCGTCTCTTTCTTTGCATTTCAGGCGGATATTATCCACCGTTCTTCTTCTCTTTCTTCTATTACAGGTGAATCAGATTCACCGCTCTCCACCGCTTTCCATCCTCTCCTTTAATTGAGACCGGCGTAAATAAAAAAACGCCCCGAAGGACGTTTTTTTACAATTTTACTGTTAAACGCTTTAACTTATGCCACCTCTGCACGAGCCTGAGCGTCTTTGTAGTATTGCTGGTTCACGAAGACATCTTCCTTATACGGGTTGATGTGACGGACCTTGGCTTGATACATGATATATCCGAAGGCAACGATGTTGGTCACGAGTGCCAGAGCACTGATGACGGTCATCATCGTCGGGTCGCCGGCTACTACGGAAGGCTCGATGGTGGTACCAACTACGTTGATATTCTCTCCGGCTGCCTCTGCCAGTGCGGTGATGGTGTCAAAGCCGTTGACATACTGCGTCGGCAGAACCACCCAGCTGAACTTGTGGAATCCGTCTTTGAATATCTCTTGGAAGAGCGGGAACACCTGTGCAAACATACACCAGATAGCCAGAGTGTTGGCACGGTTCTGAATCCAGCCGCCACGGTTCCAAAGGAGAGCTGCCACTGTCGGAGCGAGCAGCAGAGCGATACCGCAATACCAGCTGTGGGTCGGCAGACAGTTGTAGGTGTAAGCGAAGTTCCAGATATCATATACAAGGATATAGACCCAAGTCATATCTGCCCAGATCATATCTTTCTTGTCCTTGCTCGGATATACATTCCACCAAGCGGTCATACAGAAGATGTTGAACAGACCGGCAACGCCGTTGAATACGTTGTGCCAGCCGCCATACAACCAAACGCCTTCGCTCGACAGCCACCATTTGTTCCAACCCATCACAGCAGACTCAAAGTCC
>JAFSLP010000048.1 GCA_017448345.1 Paludibacteraceae bacterium
AATTGGTTGAACGAAAAAACGGATATTCAAAGAGCGCATAAAGTCCGATCATCGCAGGGACTTTGGCTGCATCTGATGGGGAAACTATCCATCGCGTTTGTTTATCTTATTTTTAACTGCTGATTCGCATTATTAATTATTACTTATTAATTAAAAAAATCGCCCGGAAGGACGATTTTTTTACTTTTTCTTGCATATATCAGAAAAAAGCAGTAATTTTGTACCCTGAAAGTGTAG
Organism: Paludibacteraceae bacterium; assembly: GCA_017448345.1. Classification (GTDB taxonomy): domain Bacteria; phylum Bacteroidota; class Bacteroidia; order Bacteroidales; family Paludibacteraceae; genus Colicola. The sequence continues at coordinate 238 of JAFSLP010000048.1, forward strand.
AAACCGTACACTTTGTAAAAAATCAGTAAGGGTTCTTCGAAAAATTACTTTATTCTGATTTAGAGGTTTGTCTTGAGTAGATTGATGACTTGCGTGATGGAGCAATGCGGGCATTGTGACGGAAAGAAAGTCAGCAATATACCAAGAAAAAGCCTAAAGCAGTATAAAAGTGCTATAATTTATTTATTAACTAACCGGGCTATACTAAAACGTGGAATTTTTAGAAGTGCCCTTAATCGTATGAAAAAGATTTTATTTACGCTTGCAGCAATCATGATGATGACAACAGCTTGCACCCACAAACAACAGACGACCGGTATCGACCTCGCCAACCTCGACACGACAGCGGTACCGCAGAATGATTTTTACCAGTTCGCATGCGGCGGCTGGATGGCAAACAACCCTCTGACTCCCGAATACAGCCGCTTCGGTTCGTTCGACAAACTGGGACTGAACAACCTTGAGCAGGTCAACGGACTGATTCAGGACCTCGCCGCCAAGAAACACCAACAAGGCTCGGTGGCGCAGAAGATCGGCGACATGTACAACCTCGCCATGGACACCGCCCGCAGAGACAGCGAAGGTATTGCCTCCGTGCAGGAGACACTGAACGAAATCGCCGCTATCAGCAGCCGTGAGGAGCTCTCCGGAGTGCTCGGCGCTGCCATGGATTTCCAACTCTGGGCGATGTACGTGGAGGCGGACGCCACCAACTCGACGATGAACATCCTCAATGAGTATCAGGCTGGATTCTCCTTGGGCGAGAAAGAGTACTATATTGATGAGGACGAACATACGCGTAACATACGCGCAGCATACGCGCAATATATAGAGAAACTGTTCGGGCTCTTCGGCTTCGGGGACGGCGCTGCGCGTGCTGAGACCGTGCTGCGTCTGGAGACCCGTCTTGCCAAAGCAGCGTACTCGAACGTAGAACTGCGCAACCCTGTCAAGAACTATAACAAGATGTCCGTGGCAGAACTGCAGGAACTCGTTCCGCAGGTGGACTGGAAAGTATATTTCGATGCCATCGGCATTGCTCCTGACAGTCTCTCCGTAGGTCAGATACCGCATCTGCAGGAAGCAGGACGGATGCTGGCAGAGGAGCCGTTGGAGGACCTCAAGACCCTCTTCACATGGCAGGTGCTGGATGGCGCCACCTCGTTCCTCACAAGCGAGATATACCAAGCCAGCTTCGATTTCTACGGCAAGGTGCTCTCCGGCCGCGAGGAACCGAGTCCGCTCTGGAAACGTGCCGTAGGTACCGTCAACGGGACACTGGGCGAAGCTGTAGGACAGATGTACGTACAGAAATACTTCCCGGAGGAGAACAAAGAACGTATGCTGGCGCTGGTGCATAACCTGCAGAAAGCCCTTGGCATCCGTATTCAGAACCTCACATGGATGAGCGACGAGACCAAAGCCAAAGCACTGGAGAAACTGAACGCCATCACCATCAAGATCGGTTATCCCGACACATGGCGCGACTACAGCAAACTGGACATCAACCCCAAGGATACCTATTATGCCAACATCCAGCGTGCCGCCAAGTTCGAGCAGGACTACAGCCTCAGTTTCCTCGGCAAGCCCGTTGACAAGACCAAATGGTACATGACCCCGCAGACGGTGAACGCATACTACAACCCGTCCAGCAACGAGATATGCTTCCCTGCCGGCATCCTGCAATACCCGTTCTTCGATATGAATGCGGATGACGCGTTCAACTACGGCGCTATCGGCGTGGTTATCGGGCATGAGATGACCCACGGTTTTGACGACCAAGGCTGCCAGTTCGACAAGGACGGAAACATGGCTAACTGGTGGACGGCAGAGGACAAGGCGGCGTTCGACGCCCGCACCAAAGTGATGGAAGAGGCGTTCAACCGCATCGAGGTGGCTCCGGGCGTACATGCCAACGGCGCTTTCACCTTGGGTGAGAACATCGCCGACCATGGCGGTTTGCAGGTGGCATACCTCGCCTTCACGCTCAACGAGGAAGCCAAACCGGAGGCTGAGCGTCTGCAGACTCGCGACGGGTTCACTCCCGCACAGCGTTTCTTCCTCGCCTACGCCAATGTATGGGCAGGCAACATCCGTCCTGAGGAAATCCTCAACCGCACCAAGAGCGACCCTCACTCGCTGGGACGCTGGCGCGTGAACGGCGCACTGCCGCAGATTGGCGCATGGTATGAAGCATGGAACGTGACACCCGAATCGCCGATGTACATCGCTCCCGAAGAGCGCGTAAGTATCTGGTAACAAAAAACGACCTCAGTTTGAGGTCGTTTTTTTTATGTTTTCGTAATCACGTAATTACTTTACCAATCTGCCTGTCGCATCATATATCTTCTCTCCTACGAGGAAATATACCTTTCCGTCGCGGAGCACTTTCTGAATGTTGATATCCGAAGACTGAATGTCATCTATTGCCGTCGGCGACTCTGCGGCTGCTTTGAGGTCGGCGTATGCCTTCTCTGCGGCTTCGAGGGTGGAGATGTTGGCAACCAGTGCTTTCTGGTCGGCGGTCAAGGCATTGTAAGCTGCGCGGGCTGCGTCGATGAGCGCCTTCGATGCATCGGTATATTCAACGGTTCCGATAGCGTCTATCTTATCATCCACAGCCTTGGCTGCAGCTTCGTCAGCGGCAGCTTTCTCTGCGGCTGCTTTGAGGTCGGCGTATGCCTTCTCTGCCGCTTCGAGGGTGGAGAGGTTGGCAACCAGTGCTTTCTGGTCGGCAGTCAAGGCATTGTAAGCTGCACGGGCTGCGTCGATGAGAGCCTTCGAAGCATCGGTATATTCAACGGTTCCGATAGCATCTATCTTATCGTCAACAGCCTTGGCAGCGGCTTGGTCGGCGGCAGCTTTCTCTGCAGCTGCTTTGAGGTCGGCGTATGCCTTCTCTGCCGCTTCGAGGGTGGCGAGGTTGGCAACCAGTGCTTTCTGCTCGGCGGTCAGGGCATTGTAAGCACTGCGGGCAGCATCAATGAGCGCCTTCGAAGCATCGGTATAGGCAACCTTTCCGATAGCACCTATCTTATCATCCACAGCCTTGGCAGCGGCTTGGTCGGCGGCGGCTTTATCTGCTGCAGCTTTGAGGTCGGCGTATGCCTTCTCTGCGGCTTCGAGGGTGGCGAGTTTTGTTACCAGTGCTTTCTGGTCAGCTGTCAGGGCATTGTAAGCTGCGCGGGCTGCGTCAATGAGCGCCTTCGAAGCGTCAGTATAAGCAACCGTTCCGATAGCACTTATCTTATCGTCAACAGCCTTGGCAGCTGCTTGGTCAGCGGCGGCTTTCTCAGCAGCAGCTTTGAGGTCGGCATACGCTTTCTCCGCCGCTTCGAGGGTGGAGAGCTTTGTAACCAGTGCTTTCTGCTCGGCTGTCAGGGCATTGTAAGCACTGCGGGCTGCATCGATGAGAGCCTTCGAAGCATCAGTATAGGCAACCGTTCCGATAGCACTTATCTTATCGTCCGCAGCCTTGGCTGCTGCTTGGTCGGCGGCGGCTTTCTCTGCAGCAGCTTTGAGGTCGGCATATGCTTTCTCCGCCGCTTCGAGGGTGGCGAGTTTAGTAACCAGTGCTTTCTGGTCAGCTGTCAGGGCATTGTAAGCTGCGCGGGCTGCGTCAATGAGCGCCTTCGAAGCGTCAGTATAGGCTACCGTGCCGATAGCACTTATCTTATCGTCCACCGCTTTGGCGACGATAGAGGGATCCAGTTTTCCTATTAGCAGTTCCAAGTCATCGGTAACATCTGCATGGGCGGTTGAGCGTAAGGTCTTATCTTCTACGAGGGATTGAATAGGTTCTTCTGCGTCCGCTTGGAGTTCATTTTCATACAGCTCCTCTGCTAAATCTTTCATCAGCACCACCTCTGTCAACAAACCTATCACACCTTCTCTCATCGCATCAGCGAGTTCTTTACCTTTCTCCGGATGTCTTGACTCACTTGCCTCAGAATAGAAGAGATACAGATTGATAGCGGGTTCGCCCACCCATTTCTTGGTGACATCAGCTTGTTCTTCGTCGGTCGAAGGCAAAGTCGATTTTATAAATGCCGCCATAAACGGATCAAGAGCAGGAGCGATTTTTTCATCCCATTTATCAAAAATCTTCTTCCATAATCTGCGCGAGAGAGTAGGAATCAGATTGGTGGTGTGCTCTCTCATCCATTCGCGGCTGTATTCATTGAAATCACCGTCAATGCCGGGTAACGAAGTGATATACTCGGTCGTCACACTGATGGACTTGCGGTCTTTGGCAAGCGTCAGCCAGCGATACGGACACGGATAGGTGATTGGCGAACCGGTAGTAATCTCTACAAGGCTGTCTTGCGTCAGCCCGGTGGTGTCGCGGAAGGTAGTGATACCGTTTACGTGGAAGTGCCCGGTAAGTACGAGATGTACACCATGATGCATCAGCAGGTCACGCAACTCATCCGGTTTCTCAAAACGGCTGGCAGGCTCGATGGAAGCAAGTCCGTCAAAATGCTCCAAGATCTGCCAGTGTGTCATAGCAATGATGGTGTTGCCCTTAGCTTTTGCAGCATCAGCCTGCTCTTCAATCCATGCAAGCGTAGCAGCGGATAACTTACCAATAGATGCCTTTCCGTCCGAACCATCTATACCGAGCACCGTCACACCGGGGAGGGGTTCTGATGCAAAAGAATGCGAACCGGCATCCTTCACTGCATTTTTGAACGTACCGGAATAGAGCGTCTCCCAGTTCGCACCGGGGATATCATGGTTTCCGGGAATAACCAAAGTAGGAATACCGGCTGCTTCCAAACGGTGGATACCTGCCGATACGGTGTCGTGAGACGCCGCCTCGCCATCCTTGGTCAAGTCTCCGGGGATGAGCACCAGATCCGGTTTGTACTTCAAAGCGGTGTCTAACAATGCATGCCAAAGAGGTTCACTCAACTCCAACATCTTACGTTGGGTCTTCATGTATGTGTCAAAATCGGCTTGCTTGTCAATTTCCGTTTGCGGAATCACGTGCGGGTCTGCGATGACCATAATACGCTCTTGAGCAAAGCTCATCATAGGCAGCATCAGAGCTGCTAATGTCAAAAAGAAGATTTTTTTCATATTCATAACTGTTTTGGTTATTTTTTAACGCGCCGCTTTACAGGCGCGCTTTACTAAAATCGCCACAAAGATACGACTTTTTTTTTAATCATGCAAATATATTTGTATTTTTACGCGAAATTCTTGCGTATTTGATATATGCAATTGAATCTTTCCGAATTACGGACAATATCTACACCTTATATATTACGCGCGCGAAAATGCAACTTCAGAACCAAAAAACGACCTCAATATGGAGGTCGTTTTTTTTGTTCTCGTGATAACGTAATCACGTAATCACGAATTCACATCACTATATCAGTTCTTCTCAACCGCCTCGGCTATCGAGTTGGCGATGAAAGCCATCTCCTCTGCCGGCAGAGACAGTTTGGGGTTGGTCCAGAGCATGTCTTTCTCGGAGTTCATCGGCACCAGATGCACATGCACATGGTTCACCTCCATGCCCAGAACTGCCACACCTACCCGCTTGCAGCCTGTTGCGGCTTTGATTCCTTTTGCCACCCGCTGGGCGAAAAGCATGAGACTGGTCAGCTGCTCCTCCGTGAGGTCGAAGATATAATCCGCCTCCGGCTCAGCCAGCTTGGGAACCACCAGCGTATGACCCTTCACCAAGGGATTGATATCCAAAAACGCGTAGTTCTTGTCATCCTCGGCTACTTTATAACTGGGTATCTCGCCTTTGATAATACGTGTAAACAAAGTCATGACATTTACGATTTAGTCGTTTACAATGTACGATTTAGAGACTGATTTCGAGAATCTCGAACTCTACCAGTCCGGCTGGCACCTGCACTTGGGCTATCTCGCCTACTTTCTTGCCCATCAGTCCTTTGGCAATCGGAGTAGTGACAGAAATCTTGCCCTCCATGGAGTTCGCCTCGCCTTCCGTAACGAGTTGGTAGGTCTTCTCCATACCTGTGCTTTTCATGCGTACGCGCACTTTGGTCAGGATCTGCACCTCATCTGTCTTGATATCCGATGCATCCAACACGCGCGCATCTGCCAGTCTTGCCTTGATTTGCGCAATCTTTGTTTCCAGAGCACCCTGTTCTTCTTTTGCTGCGTCGTACTCCGCGTTCTCGCTCAGGTCACCCTTCTCGCGAGCCTCGGCTATAGCGGCAATGATACGCGGGCGCTCGACAGTCTCCAGCTGCTGGAGCTCCTCTTTCAGTTTTTTAAGACCTTCTTCGGTCATGTACGTTACTGCCATATGATTTGTGTTTTAGATGATTTTCAATACTTGCGGTTGAGTATCTCGCTGGCAATAATAGCCTTGCGAACCTCGTCCGCATCTGTCATATCCAATACCGGATTTGTGTTGTTTTTTGTTTCGTCTGCCATATAAAAAATAAGGCATTATGCCTTCTTTTGTCTAAAAGTAATAGGAAACTTCACAGCCTCCTATTACCAATTAAACCTAAACCTTAACTATGAAAATTTTTGTTTTCGATACAAAAGTACTGCTTTTATTTCATATAGCCAAATTTTTTTGACAAAAAATGCATATTTTGTTCATTTTTCGTCGATTTTGCCCTTTAATGTGGCTGCAGAGGCGTCAATTATCTTCACTTTGACAAAATCTCCGACCTTCTGGTTGGTTCTTGGGAAGACAACCGTCTTGTATTGCGAGGTGCGCCCGTACATGTCGTCATGGCTGCGTTTGGAGAATCCCTCCACCAGCACTTCAACCGTCTTGCCTATCTCGCGTTGGTTGGACTCCAGCGAGAGCTGGTTCTGCAGGGCGATAATCTCGTTGAGGCGGCGCACTTTCTCTTCCTCGGGGATGTTATCCGGCAGATGTTTGTGTGCATAGGTGCCGGGGCGCTCGGAGTATTTGAACATAAACGCCGTGTCGAATCCCACCTCGCGCATCAGCGAGAGGGTCTGCGCATGGTCCTCCAGCGTCTCGTCATGGAAACCGCAGAAGATATCCGTGCCGATGGCGGCGTCGGGCAGGATGCGCCGGATAGCGGTTATACGGTCCAGATACCACTCGCGGGTGTATTTGCGGTTCATCAGTTTGAGCACATGGTTCGAACCGGATTGCACTGCCAGATGGATGAACTTGCACAGGTTGGGATGGCGGCTGATAGCCTCCAGCGTCTTGTCGGACATGTCTTTCGGATGGCTGGTGGTGAACCGGATACGCATGTCCGGCACGGCGTCCGCCACTATCTCCAAGAGGTCTGCGAAATCCACTTCGGACTTCTGCGAGCCGGCTTCTGACGGCTCATAGACATAACGGTAGGAGTTGACATTCTGCCCGAGGAGCGTCACCTCCTTGTATCCGCGTGCCTGCAGGTCGCGCACCTCATTGAGTATCGACTCCACATCACGGCTGCGTTCACGGCCGCGTGTGTAGGGCACCACGCAATAGGAGCAGAAGTTGTTGCATCCGCGCATGATGGACACGAATCCGCTGATGGACCGTCCGATACGTGCAGGGATGATACGCCGGTAGGTCTCTGTGGTGCTGAGTTCCACATTCATGGCTTTGTGCCCCTGTTCGCACTGCGCCAGCAGGTTCGGGATGTCAAGGTACGCGTCGGGACCTGCCACGAAATCCACACCGTAACGATCCAGCAGTTCCTGCCCCATGCGCTCTGCCATACAACCGATAACGCCGAGGGTTGTCTTTTGCCTTTGGTCCTTCGGCTTCCGGTTCATCAACCCGTTCAGTTCCCTCAGACGTGCTTCCACTTTCTGCTCCGCATTGTCGCGGATGGAACAGGTGTTCAGTAGAATGATTTGCGCATCATCCCATTGGTCTGTCATTTCCGCACCGGCGGTTTGCATGATTGCCGCTACAACCTCGCTGTCCGCGACGTTCATCTGGCATCCGTATGTCTCAATATAAAATTTTTTTTGCATTTTACTTGCATATATCAAAAAAAAGTAGTAATTTTGCACCCGCTTTCGAAAAAAGGGAGCAACGGGGAGTGGCGCAGCCCGGTAGCGCAACGGTCTGGGGGACCGGAGGTCGCGTGTTCGAATCACGTCTCCCCGACGAGAGAACCAAGCTTGGTTCTCTTTTTTTGTTTAGGGGAGAATGGCACGCTGACTTACGTTGTTTACTTGACCAAAGGAAGGTTCACTTCCGCCAAGGCTTGTATCTCCACGCCTGCCAGAGCTGCCTGCATGTCGGCATTCTTCCGTATCAGGTCTATCCACCATTCCGCCTCGTCCATATCGGCAAAGCCGCTGATGCGCAATGCACAGCCGCTGCCTAACACCGGCATCTTCTGCAAGTCAAAATCACGGATGAGGAACTGCGAGAAATTGAACAGCGCCACTTCGTACAGCAGTTCGTTAAGTGCCTGTTCGTCCGGCTTGGGCAGACGCAGCAGGACGATGCTCGGCTGTTTGCGGTCTTCGCTCCATTGCTGTTCTGCTGCCTCGGACGACTCCTGTTCTTCCGGTGCCTCGGTCTGACTGCGCATCTGTGCCAAGTCGCTCGTAGTGCCGCCTTGCTGGCTCTCCATACCCTGCCCCATCATCGCAAGCATGTCTTTTGCCATAGCGCCTAACTCGGTCTCCGGATAACGGTCAACGAGTTGCCGCAACTCACCCGCAAAGGCATCCTGTCCCTCCGTCCGCGCCACAGAGACGGCGTTGAGGAAGAGGAAACGGGGCATCAGCCTGCTCTGCGGGAAGACCGTATCGGCATACTGTTTGTTGGCTTTGACGATGGCGAACTGCCCTTTGGTATATGCGGCATAGGTGGCGGCATAGAGCGAGTCCTGCTCGTCCAGCATACGGCGCATACGCGCGATATACGCTTCGTCGTGGCGCAGTGCGCGGAGCTGCTCGTCTTCATGAATGGCTGCTACCGACGGATGGGTGGCAAACCGTTTCTCCAAGGCAGCCAGTGTCTCCTGTGCCTGCGGCTGGTCCTCTAACTTGTCGCGGTAGATATAATAGAGCGCCACCATCGCTTCGCGCCACAGGCTGTCGCTGGCGGCGTAGTCCTGCGCTGTACGGGGTATCTGCTGGAGATAATACTCCGGCTTGTGGGTATCGGTTTCCAGTGCCGGACGCACGGCGGCTGAGTCGGCAGCCAATGCCGTGGAGTCGGACTCGCCAAGCACTCCGCCCGCCTCTGCATTCATCTCATCGCTCACCACCACTTGCTTGTTTTGTCTGCGCCAGTTATCCTCCAGCTGACGGGCTCCCCACCGGCGGCGCCATTCCTGCTGGCCTTGCTTGATCAGCTGCGGGTTATAGAAATACCACTCGCCCTTCTGTGCACCGCCGCCACCGAGCATGTTCGCCGTATTGACGCTACGGAGACCGTCATCTCCGTGCGCCATTTCGCGTGCTTCTTGCGCCTGCTTGACGGAATCCGCCTTCTCGGCTTCTATCAGGTCGGCAATTATCTTGTCCACGATGGCGCGTTGCTCTTCTTCGCTCAGGCGGCTGATGCGCTGCAGCGAGTCCTGCAGCTGCGCCTGTGTGTATGATACAATCAGCTCGTCCAGTACCTCCGAACGCTTCTGCACACGCGCATACTCGTCGTTCTCCGCCGTCAGGATAGTGACCGCCTCGCGGTAACACGGCTGCGACTGCACATACTTGCGCTGCCCGAAATAGAGGTCTCCGGCACGCACCAGCACAGCTGCCTTGGCTGTACCCGCCTGCGTGGACTCGGCTATCGCTTTCTCGTACATCTCTAATGCCTGCACTGTGTCTTTATCCTGCAGGTAGATGTTTCCCATCGCGCCGTAAATCTGGTCCAGACGGTCTTTGTATTTCGACTGTCTGGTCATCGTGCGCAGCTGGCGGAGCGAGTTCCTGCCGCCCAACTCCGATATACGCAGGCGTGCATTGAACTCCATCTCATTGGGGGGAGCCATCCTGATAACGGATTTATAGGCGTGTATCGCCTCGTCGCGTTTGTTCTCCAGTTCGTATAACTGTCCGAGCACATAGGCGAAACGCGGACGGTAGATCTTGCGTTTCTCGTAAGGGATGGCTATCTTGATGAACGGAATCGCCTCATGGTTATGCCCGCCGTGCAGCAGCACATCCGCCTTGACGGCGGAATAGAGCCGTGCATGCTTGCGGCTCAGGGCGTCTATCTGCACGCGGTTGAGCATGTCTTCCGCCTCATATTGCCAGCCCATCTCGGCATACGCACGCGCCGTCCATAACTGGCATTGCGCCACGATGTCCGGGTCGTTCGAATAATGACGGATGATATAATTGAAGGTGCTGACGGCACCGAGGAAATCGCCTTTGTGGAACTCCGCCTCGCCCAGACGAATCCACGCCATGCTCATGTTGGCATTGAACTCCTCGGACTGAAGCCATAGCTTGTATTTGGGGTCGTTCGCCTTTTTAGGGTCACGTTTGGGTTTCGATTTGATAGAGTGCAGTTTGATGCACTTGCGGCATTTCTCAATCGTCTTGTCCATCTGCGAGGCGGACGCCTCTGCTGCCGCATGGTTGGACACTGGGTAAAGGTTCAGGACCCGGCTGTAGTCGTCCGTATTGGCATCGCGGATGGCTTTGAGACCTTCCTCATAGGCGACATTGCCGTTATAGAGAATATTATATTTGACTTTCGTTTGATGGAATGAGCGGGTAGCCCATGTGTTTTTCTGCACCGAGCATGAACTGGCTGACAACAGGAGGATTCCCACTGCCACAAAATGTACTATTTTTAAGATTTTGCCCATCATTATGCTTCACGTATGCGTCTCGTATGCGACTCGTATGCGACACGTATGTGACACGTATGCGATAAAATGTACTGTTTTTAAGATTTTGCGCTTTCGGTTTTAAGCCCTTTTCTGTCCGTTTACGGTTTTAGACCCTTGACATGACTCTGCGCTGCGACAAACTCTTTCAGATAGAACGGTTCGTAGTAAGCCAATTCCGCACCGCTTATCATCTTTATACTTTCGACTTTCGACTTTTGACTTTCGACAATCTCCCCCATATACTGCGCTTCTGGCACAATATCGGGCACAAAATGCCAGTTAGACTTGGTCAGCACCGCCTGACATTTGGCGGCTCCGTCGCCGAAATAATAATACTCCTTTGTACATTGTACATTGTCCCTTTGTACATCAAGCAGGCTTGCCTCGTTCTCCACCACCACGGCATGCACGTTCATCTGCCCATTGTCCCTTGTCCATTGTCCATTGCCCTCCTGTACTTCCGTATAGACTTCCATCCGCCGGGCATCAATCATCGGGAAAAGAACCGCATCCGCGTCTCCTGATTCGTAATCCGTTATTCGGAATTCGGAATTCGTAATTTTTGATTCGTAATTCTTTACCAGCACTTGCAGCGTAGGCACGGGAATCAGCGGCACATTAAGACCGTAGCACAGCCCCTTGGCTGTAGAAGCACCTATCCGGAGCCCTGTATAACTGCCCGGACCTTCACTCAACGCCACAGCGTCTATAGAGAGGTGTTGCTCCGCCGCATAGCGAAGCAATTCCTCTATATAGCGAGGTAGCAACCGGGCATGGTTGCTACCTTCACGGCAAATACACTGTTTGTACGGCTTGCCATCTACTGTGATGGCAGCCGAACAAACCGATGTACTACTTTCGATACATAGTATCGTCATAATGCTATTGAACCAACTTATTCTGCAGCATCAACGGGTGCTAACTCACTTTCCTGTGCCTTGGCTGCCTTCTGCTTCTTGGGGAAGTTGAAGTGGTAAGCCAGTTTCACACCGGCATCGAAGAAGCCGACATTCTTGGCATACGAATTCGTAGCAGCGTTCACATTAAACTGTGCCTTGCTTGCTGTCGAAGGAGCCGTTGTAAGTGATACCAGAGGATCGCTGACGGTGGAACCGTTCTTGAAGGTGTTGAACACGCTGTAGTTGGCGAATGCACCAAGACCCAGCGAGTTACCGCTCTTCAGAATCCACTCGTAACCGATTTCAGCAGTCAGCATGATGTTGCAGTTGAACTGGATACCGTTGTCTGTTCCGTTCAGTTTGTACTGGTCGTCACCCAGAACACCGGTAACCTGATCGTTCTGTACAAGCACGTCTCTGTCCACGAAATGAGCATTAACGATAGTATTCTCGTTGTTGCTGATGGTCTGGTTGTACGGAGTGTAAACCGGAATCATGAACTTCGGACCTACGTTGAAGAACAGACCGCTCTCATGAATCAAGGAGAACATTACCGGTACTTCCAGTTGGAGGTTACGGTCGGTCTCTTTTACCTCGTCAGCCTGAATGGTATATTCAATATCACCGGCTTCTGTTGCCTGCGTATATTTATCTGCTACGGCAGTCTTCAGACCACTCTGCTGGTAACCGATGCCCAGACCGGCGATGATACCGAGGTCAACCGGACGGTCCTCTTTGGTCCAGTAGTGTGCATACTGCAGGTCGAGAATAGCGTCGAAACCGCAAGTCCAGTTACCAATCTCGGTGTTGTGGAGCAGTGACGAAGCACCGCCGCGAACACCAATGGTGAAACGGTCATAGCCGCTGCGCGCTTTCTTCTCCTTAACCGGCTCCTCTGCGGGCTCGGGTTCGGGTGCAGGTTCGGGTTCCGGCTCTGCTTCTGCTACTTGACCGGAATTGTCCTGACTGTTCTGGTCTGCTTCGGGAGCAGGTGCGGGTGCGGGTTCCGGTTCCGGCTCCGGTGCGGGAGCAGGAGCGGGTTCGGGTTTGGGTTCCGGTGCGGGAGCAGGCTTTGCCTCCTCTTTCTCCTCACGCGGAGTAACCGGACCTATACACTCTTGGCATACCCAAGAGATGATACCACCGTTGCCGTTATCCAGCATCACGCCTTCAGGGAAGCGTTTGGTACCAAGCTGACCAACTACGTGTATGCGGTCATATACCCACAGGGACATTTTCTCGCCCGTCAGGTAGCGCTCGCATTCGCGCTTAATCATTACGGAGTCACCCTTTGCCACATTGAAGTGAGGCTTTTCAGCCTCTTGTGCCGAGAGACTCGACACAAGAGCTGTGCTGACAAGGGTGGCGGCAATTAGAATTGATTTTATAGTCTTCATAGTGCTACCTCCTATTCTTATTTAACAACATAACGTAAGGTTGACTTCATGCCCTCATTGCTGAGCTCTACCAGATAGAATCCGTGTCCTTCAGCAGCCTTGATGGTATAGGTCTCTGCACCGGTAGTGGTGTAAGTGCCTTGCAGCAAGCCTTCTGTCGAGTAGATGCGGATAACGGTGGTCTGCTCAGGATCGAGGTTCAGTACCTTGATCTCCTCGCCCGGTTGAGCCAGTGTCGGCATCAATGCCGGTGCTGCTACTGCGGTGTAGTTTACGACGGCATCCGCTACGGCTCTCTTACCGCAACCTGTCGGATCCAAATCGACTTCTACGCTATAATTTCCTACAGGCAGCATTTCACCGTTCTCATAGGTAAGATAATATCCCTTCTGGTTGTACTTCGGATCTGCAATCGGAGCAGCGTTGAAATACCATGTTACCATGCCTTCAGGAGCAACCTCAGGCAGTTCTTCTACAGTCCAGCCATTGTCAAGCAGGTACTTGCGGTCAATCATCAAGATACGGTTGTACTTGAGATCCAAGGTAAGAGTCTTGACAACTTCGTGTGAGATGGTCAGGTGCAGTATCGCTACGCTGTCGCAGCCGCTTGCTGCACCACCGGCGATAGTATCTCTATAATCGCCACTCTTATCGTAGGTCTTGCCCAACCATGTGAACTCATGACATGCGCTTTCTGTTTGCTCGCCAGATACAAGCGGCAGCAGAGTCAGATTCAGAGTTGCTACGTGGTGCTCTACTTGGCTTCCGCAGCCTACAGGAACATCATATTCGTAGTTATATGTTCCGGATGCTGTGTAGGTCTTGCCATTTACATCCCATGTGTAACCATCGCATGCTACGGATGCATTAACAGCCTCATCATTTACTACCTGAATCTTGTTCTCAACCACTGCATCGCTGACAAGCTCTACATCACAGTCTGTGATGACGCGGAAGCGTACAGAGAATGCCTCGGTGGTAACAGGCGTTGCATCAATCTCGGTGAAGTTCGTGCAATCGATGCTAACCTCCCAGTGAATCTCTTTAGCAGCTTGTTTGCTCTGGTCACCGCCATTATCCAGAGCAGCTACCAGAGCAGCATTTGCAGCCGTCAAATCAATAGCCTCGCCCTTCTTAACCTCCAGTGCAGGCAGGATAGTTGCGATAGCCGGCAGTGTCGGAGCAGTCGGGATAACGATTTGGAACGTGTAGATAGTATCAATAATCATCGTGTAGTCATCATTGAAACCACCCTCGATGGTATCGTTCCACTGCAGCGAAGCAGGATTGCTCGAATCAGCGGTGTGCATCTTATGGGTTCTTTCATCTTCAGCGCTCTCGCCGTCGCAGAGGTACCAGATTTCCGGACCTTCAATTACGGTGTCATGCTTGATCGGCTCTACGAGCTCTGCCCAGATGTAAGCATCCTTGTCAGAAGCAACCTTAATCTGATAGTTGCTCCAACCGATGTTGGCAATCCAGTCACGCGGAATAGTGATGGCACTATCCTGTTTAGCTGTGAATGCAACAGGCTTGATGTTCGGAATCTCTTTCATCGTCTCGCAGGCGCGGAAGAACTCGGCAGAGATGGTGTTCGCCTCATCGCTCCAGTTCTCTACGTGCAGACGCAGGTCGCAAGTGTCAGGAATGATGCTTTCCTCCATGCTTACGAGGTACCACATATCCTTGTTTGCCTCTTTGAAGTTACCGTGCTCCCAGTCGAAGTGCATCAGTTTGTCATCATCACCCTCGCCGCAAGAGAATGCAGTAGTGCGGGTGAAGTTCAGTCTCCACTTGATGGGGTGGTCAACATTGATGTAAACATATGCGGTGAGCGAATCACTGGTGACAAACTCACGTGCCATGCTGTCAATGAAGGCAGGATCGGTTTCAGAGATGCTGAAGTTATAACCACGACGTGCAATAGCCTCATCAATTGCCTCTGTGAAAGGTTTAACGTAATGACCTGTTTTCTTGATGGTGCGCGAACGGTGAGGAATTGCATAGTGCAGCGTATCCTCCCATGTAGCAGCTACTTCAACCTTTACTGGCTTACCGTCTATATTCGTAATGTCGAAGTTGGCGGTCTTGTCAATCTTGTAGTTGTTGCGCAGATACGGCAGGCAGACTGCGTACCACTGTCCACCCGGCTGGAGGGTGTAGTCAATATTCGGAACGACGAACTGAGCGTTCGGTACAGAGATATTGTTGCCCTTGGCGTCTTTACCGGTCACTTTGCGGCCTGCCAGAGGAATTTCCTCGCCCTCTGCCAGTTTGGCGTACTGACCCAGAGCGGACTCAATCTCGATGTCTTGGTCAGTAGTAAGCTCTATGGTGACAATCTTGTCAGCCACACCGTAGATAGCATATGCCGGAATGTTGCGGTTCAGACCCTTACCCTTGCCGATGGTGCGTTTGCCGCGATCCTCAAGCAGGTCTTCTTTCTTCGCCATATCCTCATATACCTTCACTTTCAGTGTAGCGTCTGCACCAAGGGTGTTGGTCTTCACATGAGCGTACGAACCGTGGTTCAGGTTCGGGTCTGCCTTCAGATCAGCGGTGTTGATACGGTAGAAGCGGGTTGTTCCTGCCTCTTGGGGGTATTTCTCGCCGAACTTAACGCGTACAGGCGTGCGGTCTGTCTTACCGTCATCGGTCTTTACGAGACGTGCCTCAAATTTGAACTTGGCAGCACCGGTCAGACGGATGATTACGCTGTCATGGGCAGCAGCCTGCTTGGCGATGTTCTCACCTATCTCCTTGACATAGTTTTGGTTTGCCTTCAGTTCAATGCTCTTGGTCATCGGCTTGGAGGTAATCGGGCAGTGGTAAGCCACCTCGGCAGTCAGTTTGTTAGCAGCGCCGGAGAGCTCGGTTACATAAGCAGTAGCGGAAGTAGCGTCAGCGTTCAGAGCTGCCATCACTTCGCTGGTCAGCAGGTACCACTTGGTGCCGCCGTCCTGCTCGTACTCGGTATCGAATTGCAGAGCAACGATGTCATCCGGGCAAGCGATTTCCTCGAACGGAGCCGGATCAACGAGCTCAGCCTCTACATGCAGGTCGGTGTTACCTACCAGACGTACATATACTACGCTGTCGGTAGCAGTCTCTAACATGCTGTGCGGCTGTACGGTCGAACGGGTTGCACCGGCTGCCAGTGTGAACTTCTGCTCCTGCGGAGCGGCATCTACGTTGCAGTCGAATGCCAGCCAGATAAGGCCATCACAAGCTTTCTTCTCATCCTTGTTGACCAGCGAAATCTTCACGTCCTTATCAGTCTTCATCGCCTTGCGCAGGTCGATGCGGTACCAGAGGTTAGCGTTGGCTTTCTGGTCGTTACCGCGCTCCCAGTTGAAGTTGATAGCAGAAGTACAGCTCGAACCCTCAGGCTCCTCGGTCAAAGCGACCTCGAAAGCGATAGGCTGGTCGGCTGTCACGCGCAGGTAGATAGTGTCCACGCTGATGTTCTCGAACATGTTCTTCGACAACTGCTTGGTGTACACACCGTTGGCGGCAATCTTCAGACTGCGCTCTTGGTTCGGCTTGGTATCCGGGCACTCCAGACTCAGCACACCGTCAATCTTAACGGCGTTGTCCTTGCTCAGGTTGAAGACGTTGATGGTCGGCATTACTTGCAGTTTCTTCACTTCGTTAACGCCGAGCTTGTACCATACGGACTCGCCTGCCTCTTGTTTTGCGCCTTCTTCCCAGTTGAACACTTTGGCGGTCAAGCAGGCGTCATCCTCTACGTGAGGAGTCTTCTGGTCAACCAACTCTGCGGTGATGCGGATATCTTGGTCGGTAGTAGCTCCAACAAAGACAGTGTCGCTCATCATGGCATAAGTAGCATAACCGATAGTCGTCGAGATGCTCTTGCCTTGCGCAATCGAACGGGTAATCTCCTGAAGGTCGATATACGGGCAGCTGAATGCCAGAGCACCTTTGACGGTAGCTTTGTCATAACCACGGTTCTCGATGGTCACCTTGATGTCCTTCACAGCCTCTTTGGCAGCTTTCACGTCAATAGCATACCACTGAGTGGTCTTGCCGTCTTGCTGATGACCATTCTCCCAGTCGAAGTCGATGTTGGTCTTACAAGCCTTACCCTCGCGGATGTGTTTGTAACGGCCGATGAGCGTGAACGGCTGGTCGTTCTCAATCACGAGGTAAACATACTTCGCGCTGAGGTTCTCCACCACGTTCTTCTTGATAACCTCGATTTTCTCCTCGTTGGCTGCGAGAGTAATCTCGTCGCCCTGCCAACCGAAGACTTTCTCTGTGAGCGACATCCGGCGAATCAATTTTGCAGCAGCGGCACCGCCGAGGAACGTGAACTCCGGCTCATACTTGGCGGAGTCGTTCATCTGGGCTACGTTGATACGGTAGTAGTGCGTACCCTTAGCAATCGTCTGGTTGGTAACAACCGGTAGGCTGTCCACGGTAACAGAACCGAAGTCGAACAACGGAGCAGCAGGCTGGTCAACCAGCTCTGCAGTCATTTGCAGGTCTTGGTTGTTGTCAAACGTCACGTACAGCTCGTCACCGGCTACGGTACCAATCATGCTCGCAGGAACAACATCCGTAACGCTTGCACCGGCAGCGATAGTGAACGAACGCTTGGTCTGACCGGAAGACGGACAGTCCAAAGACTGACCGGCACGCAGATTCAGCTCACCGGAACCGAGGTTGGTCAGCGTAATCTTAACGTCTTTGCCGGACTCTTTGGCGTCTTTCAGGTCAACCTTAACCCACTGAGACACACCTTTTTTCTGTGTCAGTCCGGCCTTCCAGTTGAAAGTCACAGCGTCCTTACATGCCTCATCCAAGTCGATAGCGTCAAACACTCTCGCGCTCAAACGGATTTTGGCTGCGTCGTCTTTGGCTTTGGTCGTCAGTACGATGTAAATCTCTGTCTGTTTGGCTCTCAGCAACGGAGCTGCGTTTACAGACGTTGATTTGTTCTGACCCGGCTGAATCGTGTACTCACGATCCAGAGTCTGACCGGCTACAGTAGCTTTCAGTTTTACATCTACTGGAGCCGAAGCACTCAGGTTGGACAGATGCAGATTAATAACCGGGCTTTCCTCTGTGGAGAGTTTGCTCAGTCCTACGCGATACCACAAGGTCTCGTTAGCCACCTGCTCGTGTCCATTCTCCCAACTAAAGTCGATTGCATCGGCCTTAGTGCTTCCGTCGCCGGCTATCGCGAAGATAGACATCAGTGTGGCAACGGATAGAAGTAGTAATTTCTTCATGCAGTTGTAATGAATTAGTTAATATTAATGTTAATTATTTATAATTTTCTGTCCTAAGACATCAAATATATTCTCGTCCATTTCAATCACCAGCCGTCCGTCTTTGATACGTTTCTTGGCGCGGCGGTCGGCATTGGTCTTATCCAGCGACTGGTGGTTGATATCGCCTATATATAATAGGATTGCGCGCGTGCATGTGTTGGGTTTCACCACTTCCACCTCATACTCGCCGAACTCATGGAAGATGTCTCCTGTCGGCTGGTAGCGGTATCCGTGCCGGATGGAAGCGGGCTCCAGCCATACCGTGTCGTGCTCCTGTTTCGGTTCGCGGAACAGCAACTCTGCGTAGGTCAGTTTCAGCGTGTCCCGGGCAACCCATGTCGTGTCAACAAATACCGTGTCATGCTCGTATTTCCGGAAATTCAGTTCCAGACTCTTGCCTCTGCACGTACTGTTCCTGACCGTATCCGTCTGCGCGGCGTATTTCGGGTTGAAATACCATATCACCCTGCCTGTCACGCCTTCTTCGTGACGCACCTGCATCCATACGCTTCTGCCTTCGTTCTTGGCATTCTTCAGCACTTCGGCATCCGGTTGCAGCACATGGATGGTGTCTGTCATCGTGGCGCGTCCGAACTCCTCGCCCGTGCAGCTGTCCAGCGTCAGGATAATCTCGCCCGGGTAAATCTTCCGCGTCGTCTGTTTCCATAGGATGAACGCCTCGCCCTTCGAGGGGATGTCCTTGCTTGCCATGCGGTAGGCTTGCTCCGTCTCCTTGCTCACGTAGGTCACATAGGGATGCAGTTCTATCGGCTCCTCGCAGGTGGACATGGGTCCTTCGCCGAAGGGATAGCCATACACATGACCCGAACCGCCGTCATGCGGATAGACACGTATCCTCGGCTCCAGCGAACCTGCCAGTTCGCGTGCCGTAGTACCCATCTCGTTCAGCATCTCCGTAATCATCTCGTTCGACAGCTCTTTCATCCGGTTCGCAGGCACGTCTATGGAGATGGTCGGCAGTTTGCTCGTGCAGAAAGCATACACCTCCAACGTCAACGTGCAATCGCCGAACCAGTATGCAGCGAATCCGTCTTGTATGTCGCTCAGCTTGCCCGAGAACCAGACAGTGTCGTTGATGTCCATATCCACCGGAAACTCAAACGGGATGTTGGTCAACTCACAGTCGCAGAAGAAATGCGGAGCCTCTACGCTACGACCTATGCGGCGGCATGCCTCCCAGTCCTCCTCGGTGTATTCCGGCGCCTGCGCGTACACGCATACAGCCAGCACGGATAGCAATATGCACATCAGTTGTTTTTTCATCTGTCAAGAGTTGTCTGTTATAATCAAGTATCGTTTGTATTCTCAGCGCAGTTTGCTGCCGAGTACCGAGTATCTCTCGCCGCCACGGATGATGATCACCTGTCCGTTCTCAATCACTTTCACCGGCTTCGCCGCTGCTTCTACGGCGGCCACATCCGTTGTGAAATCGCTGCTGTAGCTCTGTCCGCAGAGGAACAGGATGCGTACTGCCACGGTCCCTGCCTCCACCCATTGCGGTTCGTTGCCTGCGTTCAGCGTGCGGTAGCTGCTCTCGCCCTCGGGACGGAAACTCCAGCTGATGCTCTGTACCGGTGTCAGGGGCTCCACATAATGGCTGCGCAGGTTGTTCTCGGCGCGGCGCAGGTCCACTTGCGTACGGCTGCGCTCTCCGGCGACTATCACGCCCTCCATGAAATCCCATGCAGCAGGCGATTCGTAGGTGTATTCCTCATACCGTGTGCCGTCCGGATCCTCGTGTACCGTATTCATGCCGGGGCAGAAATAACGCACTTCGCCGGAGCAGTCGTCGATAATCGTCAGGTTCAGTATCATCTTCGTGATGCAGCCGTCCTCGGAAACCTGTTCGCTGTCCTCGTATCTGCCTGACTCTGTGTATGTCTTGCCGGATGCAGGGCTGGTGTACGAGCCGCACTTGGTTATATCCTGCACCACTTCGGCAGGCGGGATTATCGTCAGATGCAGCGTCACGATGGAGTCGCAACCGGCTACGGTCTTCATCTTCAGCTCATAGTCTCCGCTCTCCGTAAACTTCTGTCCTCCGTATTCGAAACTGCACGCAGACAGCGTCATTTCGCCTGTAACGGTCTCACACTCTTCTTTCTTCGGCACGGTCGGCATCACTAACAGCGATGCGTTCTCATGGGCTGTGATGGTCACTAACTGCGCCTCGCCTGACGCCTCTAACTGCCATCCCCATATCATCTGGCATTGCGTGAATGCCGCTATCGCCTGCAATTCCGTGTCTGCGCCTTGCATCGCCGACGGGATAGGACCGAAAGCCGTATCCGGGATATAGGCTATCATCGCAGGCAGATGGTCTGCCGCCAACTGGATATAGTTCGCTCCGTCCTGTACGCGCAACTGGATAGTGTCTTCTATCACCGTCGGTTTGCCGGCATTCGTGCTGACGGTTGGCAGTTCTGCTGCTGTAACCGAAGCGGGAAACGCTATCTCCGCAGCCTTGGCTCCTGCGCCAAATACTACCAAAACAAGCACGCAAACTGCGCGAAAGAGGTGCTTTTTTGTCCCTGATATATTCTGTATCATTGATATATGCGTAATAAATCGCCGCAAAATTACATATTTTTTTTTACATACGCAAGTTTTTTTGCATATTTTTTTATGTTTTTCTGACTTTATGTTAATTTTTGGCGGATATAAAACATTCCATATTGCATTTTACCCCCCCCCATAAATAGTATTTCCGACTTATAGAACCTGCCCTCGCAGCATATCTCAAGCATATCTCAAGCCACTTCAGGTATTTCGTCCGAGCCTGTATTGCGCGCCCGCGCACGCTATGTATTTAAGGAGTTCGTACGGTTTTGGACGAGCCGTTACAACTTCAAACTGTTCTCATCCGTCAGAAACTGCCGGAGCCCTATGATTGTTATTCCGTTCTCTGTCTGACGCAGTGGCGTCTGGTCTTTGGTGATAATGATTTTTTTGAATCCGTCTCCCACGCGCAGCAGAGGTCTTTCTTCGGCTCTGCGTTTCTCCGTAGTTGGGAGTGTTAAAGCCGACTGGATATAATAACGCTCATAGCCTTGATTGACCACAAAATCAATCTCTATTCTTTTGTGTACCGGCTTCCCTTGGTCGTCTTTCTCAACCACTTCTATTACGCCTACATCCACTTCACAGCCCCGTTTAAGCAATTCGTTATATATAACATTCTCCATGATATGGGTGTCTTCTATCTGGCGGAAGTTCAGTCTGGCGTTCCGTAAGCCCATATCCGTAAAATAATATTTGAACGGAGAACCGATATATTTCCGTCCTTTCACATCATATCGCCGGGCTTTACTGATAAGAAATGCATCTTCCAGATAGTCGATATACTGACTGATTGTAACTGCCGAGAGACTTTCCTTGCTGACAGTTTTGAACGTATCTTGAAGTTTATTCGGATTAGTAAGCGAGCCGATGGATGAAGATATTATATCCACTATCGTGTTCATCGCCTCCGTATTTTTTATTCCGTATCGGTCCACCACGTCTTTAAGATATGTAGTAGCAAACAGTTGTTTCAGATAGGATCGTTTAGCTTTGACACTTGGTTCGGATGCCACCAGCGGAAGTCCGCCATACAGCGCATACTCCTCCCACAACTCATCCCAAGACTTATCCGGAAAAACTTCTGCATATTCCGAGAACGAAAGCGGATACAGCCTGATTTCGTTGCCGCGCCCTCTGAACTCCGTAGCCACGTCTGATACCAGAAACCGTGAGTTGCTTCCCGTCACATACACATCCAGATTGGATATATGCAGACAGCTGTTGAGTACATCCACAAAATCCGACATCAGTTGTACCTCATCAATGAGCAAGTAATACCACTCTTTATCTTGGATTCTGCTCCTGATATAGGACAAACATTTGTCAGGATCTCTCATCTCCAGATATAATCTGTCATCAAGGATTATCTCAATGATATGTTCCTCATCTACACCGTTTTGAAGCAAATACTGCTTGAACAGTCTGAACAAGAAGAACGATTTACCGCTTCTTCTCAGTCCGGTAATGATTTTTATCATTGAACCTTTCGGCTTTCCGGTCAACTGATCAAGATAATTTTTTCTACTGAAAATCATGCTCTTTGGATTTTGCTACTTTGTAATATGGTAAAATTTACCGTTTCGTTAAAATTCGCCGCAAAGATACAACAAAATTCCGACATGTACAAATTTAACTACCAAAATATAGGTATTTAATGCGATTTTTGGCACTATTAACTCTCCCCCTCCCCCTTCCATCCCGCCGGGAACACATCTCATTCGCATTACGTACGTCACCGTACCCTCGCTTTACCCTGCTCGATTATAAGAAAAAACTTTTCTTTTTTTTGTCCAAAATTATCAAAAATTATCCAAAAATTTAATCTGTTCAATTTGGTTAATTTGCGAACAAAAAATTTTTCTTTAATTTGGGGTAATTTTGGACAAATTGACCTCGAACCCTGCGTAGTGGTAATGCAATGGTATCGGAATAGTATTTCAGGAGGAGGGTATCACCACGGAGTCAGGGAATAATTAACAATTAAAAATTAACAATTAATATCCCGATAGGCGAGGGGCTGTTTGCTGTTCTCGTAACACGCTTGTTTATAGCGTTTTATAGAACCTTCTCGTAAGCGTTACCTATGCGACACATGGACGACACCTATGCAATACCTATGTAATAATGTTTAATTTCTTTGCGCTTTTTTCGTGGATTCTAAAGTGCCCAAATGCAGGGTTTTCAAAAATGAGTCCGAATTGCCCCTTACTTAACCCTTATTTGCCTCTTACTTGCCTATGGGATGCCGCTATGACGGGGTGCCCGTCTGACAGAAAAACAGCCCCGCGAAATCAGTTCGCAGGACCATTTTTCTGACTCTTTAACGGTTTAACGTCGCTTCAGCGACCATCTAAACTCTTTAACTCTTTAACGCGCAGCGACATCTTGAGTGCTGCATAGCCTGCGGCAAGGAGTAGCATCCAGAACCACGGCGTGTCACCGAGAGGAAGTCCGGGGTCTTGCTGGTCGGAAACGACTACCCAAGCACTGCCATCCCACGTATAGGTTATTCCGTCAACTATCTTCGTTGTTCCGACAGGTACACTTCCCGTTTCAATCCACCCTTCGCCGTCCCACATCCAGTATTTACCTCCGTCTTCCTCTTCTTGCCCTTCATAAGTGCCATCATATCCGGGTGCACGTCTGGGTCCGAAAGAGGGGGAATACGCCGCCATGGGGGCATAGGAAGCCGCCGGAGTGTATGGTGTATGGTGTAGGGTGTAGGGGTGCGCATAAGCGGGAACCGCCGCAGAATGTGCACGGTAGGAGGAGGCAGGAGCGGTGGTATAGCCTATGCGCGGACATGCAGAGGCGGATACACCACCCTGCATGGGCGCACAGCTGCGCATCGTATAGGTGGGTGCCGCTCCCAAGGAGAGCACCACACCTGCCAGAAGCCATATGAGGAACAGAGGTTTTTTCATTATTTCTTTCATAACTGACAATATCTTATTTCGTTACTAACTTACCTGTTGCATCATAGGTACGGTTACCGATGCGGATATACATCTTGCCGTCCATAAGCACTTTCTGCGCCTTCACGCCTTGCGCATTGCCGTCTTGCACCTCGCCTGTGCCGGTAGGTATCTGCGGGGCGTTGAACTTGCCGAACAGGACAAACCTGCCGCGTGTGGTGCCTTCCGCAGCGTCGTACGTATAAGCGGAATTGAGGAGGTCGGTCCGTACGCCGGTCTCGTTATCCATGAGCCATACATATGCCATCCTATCCAGCCAGTCGTTCTCGCGGAGGGAGAAGGTCAGTTTCTGCGCGGCAGGGCTGAAGACGGTGAGAGGTATGCCTCTCTCCAAGAGCGAGTCTGCCACTCCGGCAAACGCCATCTCTCCGTATGCGTGCGAACTATAGAGTAACGCGCGCGACGCCTCGAAGGACTGCTTGGCGACGTCGATGCCTGTCTTGTAGGCTTCTTCGTAGCGTTCGGGGTGCGAGAGGATGCTGGTATGGTCGCCTATGCCGTTCTCATCCTGCACATCCAGATGCAGCCACTGCAGACGCACCGGTTCATCTTCGGCAGCCACTCTGCGTTGCGGAACAGCAGCTACCAGAGATGCGCCTGCAAACGAGATAGATGACTGTCCTTCGGAAGCCTGATAGCTGAACGGTATAGCCGGATAGATAGCCTCAGGGATGCCTTGGTCATAGGAGCCGTCGGTCATGAGCCAGCTGACTTTCATGCCGGTCTCGGGGTTCGCCTTGCTGTTGTCATAGACACTCATGAGCGGTGAAGAAACGATGTTCCATCCCGCATGTTTGTCTCCGGCTGCT
The DNA here is from genome assembly GCA_017448345.1 of Paludibacteraceae bacterium. Taxonomy (GTDB): domain Bacteria; phylum Bacteroidota; class Bacteroidia; order Bacteroidales; family Paludibacteraceae; genus Colicola. The sequence goes on from JAFSLP010000048.1 coordinate 24,982, forward strand.
CCGAGGTCGTAGGCAACGGAAGTGGTGGTGCCCAGAGAAGCGGAGCTGACAGTTCCCAAGGGGAAGTAGAACTCACGGTAGTACGCGGAGTTAGAGAACATCTCATAGCCCACACCGCCTTGGATGTAGTCATTCTCTCCCAATGCCACCCAGTTGTCATTTCCTGCACCGTTAGCCGCACGGGTTGCTTCATTATAACGCTTCAGCAACCATGTGTTTCCATACGGAGTATTGGCACCGTGCGATACCTTGATATCTTTCAGTTTCGCCGTACAGTTACGCGGCAGCGCGAACTGGTAGTAGCTTGCCGACTCGTATGTGATAGGCGCATAGGGTCCTGTGACAGTCCGCTTGTTCGGCGCGATACGTGTGTACCAAGTCTCGGTAGCGGTAAAGTTGCCGCTGATAGCCGCAGCCTGCCACGGCAGCGTACGGAGCACCAGTTTGCCGATTGTTAGCGTGCCGCCGGTGATGGTTACCGAAGCCTCCGGACGGATATACAATGCTGCAAGCGTGGTGTTCGCACTGATGGTCAATGTGCCGGAGTTGACATAGACGATGCTGGATGCGTCCGTGCCTGCCGTCGTGCCGATGAACGGAATCGTGTATTTCTTCAAGCTGATGACGGTATTGTCTTTGTCCTGCACCTTGATGGACAACTGCGTGCCTGCGTCTCCGCTGTACGACAATACTAACGTACGGTCTGCGTCACGGTAGTTCGCCGAACTGATGGCATCCGCTGTCGCTTTGTCCTTTTGATAAACAACCCCGTTGATGGTATAGGGCCATCCCGAAGCCGTCCATCCGTTGGCGTTGATAGTCAGGGTGTTTGCTGTCCAATCGACGATGTCGAGCAACGAACCCGTCTCATCCAATGTCCAAGTAGCCGTATAGGTCTGATCCTCCGCAGGCATGATAGCTGCCGGTGCCGGTGTCCAACCCGCAAACGTGTAATCGGTCTTGGTTACCGTAGGAGCGGTAAGCGATGCACCCACTTTCACTACTCCGTCAGGTGTTCCTGCTGCCGATACGGAACCGCCGTCCAAGTCCCATGTCAGGGTGTAGCCTTCGGCAACCTCGTACTTGTACGGGCTCTGACCTGCGAGCGAGAACTTGTAGTAGTTGCTTGTGGTCTTGGTCGGAGCGATATAGTTGGCAAGACCTTTGTCTATATTATACCATCCGCCTTGCACAAGCAATGCCGTTGCTGCCGCCTTGGTGTTGGTAGCGTAAGCCCTCGCAGCTGTTGCAGCAGTTACGTTGAACTTACCGCCGGTAATAGTTGCTTTCGGAGTTGCCACAGGATCTGTCAAAGCAGCCAACACTTGAACACCAAACGCATATTTATCTGTAGTTTTAGCATTCACCGTGAATGTACCTCCACTTATATTGGCTGTACCTGCGTCGTGATAAACTGTTTCATCCGTTGCGGTAAATGTACCTGAATATACATCCACGCCGTATGCATTACCCGTTGAGGCTTCCACATCGAAAGTACCGCCCTCAACATTCAATGTACCGTTATAAGATGCTGTTGCGGTAGGAGTGTGACCACCAACTCTTGCGCCGTATGCAGTTGTACCACGGATATAGAAATCTGCGGGTGCTTTGATAGTTGTTGTGTTGTTTCTACACTCTACTCCATAAGCGGCACCGGCAGTTTGAACATCAATCTTACCACTATTGATATTGACGATACCGTATGTGATGATTCCATAGCCGATTTTTGAATTTGTTGTAGTGATTTCAATCTTGCCGCCATTCATCGTAAATGATCTTGATGTCGAATTCGTTACTTGCACGCCTACCAATGTTGCAGTAGAAGACTCTCCGCCTATTGTTCCTGCCTCGAAAACAACCTTACCTTTAGCTATATACACCGTATAAGAAGTGGATGTTGTTGAAGGATTCTGCCACAACTTTCCTTCTTTTTGCGAAGTAAGGTCAGTGATAGTGAGAATAGGAGCATTAGTTGAGGGAGACATATAAAGCATATATCGTGCAGTACTTTCCACGGTATGACCGTTCAAGTCAAGAGTACAGTTCTTTGCACCGGAATATGTCAATGTTTCAGTTATGCCTGAAATATCTTGCAGAATCTTAATCGTCGGTGCTGCGGCAGCCTCATTGGCAGCCTTAAAGGCATCAGCAAGCGTTGTATAAGGCGTTGTAGTACCGCTAACAGTCACACTTGCCACATTCTGTGCCCAAGTGGCGGTATAGGTTCTGTTACCTGTCGAGCCTGCCGGAATAGTTACCGTCTCGGTCGCATCAGAGAGACCTGTACCGGTCCAACCTGTGAAGGTATAACCTGCTTTGGTCGGGTTGCTGAGTGTAATAGCTGCCGACTCGATGTTGTAAGTCGTCGGGTTGGCAGGTGTGCCGGCTGTACCACCATCAAGGTCATATGTGATGTTATAATTAACCATAGTCCACTGAGCAGTATAAACCATATCATAGTCTTGCATTGTGGTCTTCGGTGTCTGCACTTCGCTCATACGCTCGAAGTACCACCCGGCGAAGGTATAGCCGTCACGAGTAGCCGTCGGAGCGGTGATAGCCGTACCGTAAGCGTATGTGCCGCTGGCTGTACCACCGGTAAGCGTTCCACCGTTGGCATTCCATGTCAGGGTATGACTACGGACGGAGAACTGCGCGTAGTAGGTTACATCGGCTGTCACTTTGGTTGCCGTTGTTATCTGTTCTCCGCCTGTAGCGGCAGTAAACCAACCGTTGAAGTCATAACCAGTCTTGGTTGCCGTAGGCAATGTACCTATTGCAGTATTGTAGTCCTTCGTCGTTGAAGGAACCGTGCAGGAACCACCGTTCGTTGTAGCATCCCATGTAACGGTATATTGGTTGATAGTCCACGTAGCCGTGTAGGTGGTGTTCGCCGCAGGCATGGTAGCCGCTACAGCAGGAGTCCAAGCCGCGAAGGTATAACCGCTCTTGGTCGGGGTGTTCGGTGCCACGATGGTAGTACCGGGTTTTACGTAGCCGTTGTAACCCTTGGTATAGTCGCCTGTCAGGTCATCGCCATCGGTGGACCATGTCAATTTGTATGCCTCGGCTACCTCGTAGTTGTAGGTTATTCCACCCTCTGTGAGCGATGCAGGCAGTACATGATAATTCGTAGCGCAGTTGTCTTTGACAGTCGTGTTATGTACATAGTAACCACCGCTGATGGATGCTGTTGCAGAAGTACCTTTATACAATTCTCGGCTTGTACCGCTGAACTTACCGCCATTGATAGTTACAGAAACACCCTCAGTATTAGATGCAACGACTGTATAGCCAGTTTTGCCTCCCGTTGCTGTATATGTACCGCTATTGACGGTAAGCGTTCCTCCTTTCGCAGTGAGTGCATAGACTGTACCGGCAGAACCGTCAGTAATATTGGATTTGGCAGTAACAGTTGCATTGGTAAGTGTGGTGGAGACAGTATTGTATATGCCATATACTGCAGTTGTACCTTCGGCATAGACCGTACCACCGGTCACAGTAACATTGCCGGTGGCATTTATACCAAACGCACCATCACTTGCGGTAGCGGTATTTTTCGCATATACGGTACCGCTTTCGAGTATGAGCGAACCTTTAGCCACATAGAGACCATATACATTACTTGCGATACTTGCCGTATGGTCGATTTTGCCGCCTGTGCCACTGTCTTTTATGGTAACGGTTATTCCATCAGCATTGACGATGAACACTCCGTTTTTCTTCGTTGTAGAAGCAGAAGATACCGTCTTGCCGTTGAGGTCGATGGTCATTGTAGCGGTTATATCCACCTGAGCCGTTACCGATGCGTCCCGTAGCATCGTGACGGTCGGATTGGTCAATTCGTTGGCAGCAGCGATGGCAGAGGCGACAGTGGCGTAATAGGTCGTTGTCTCGCCTTCTGCTGCGACACTTGCCACTGCCGCATTCCACGTAGCCGTGTAGGTCTTGTTGCTCGCAGTCATGGTTGCTCCGGGCACAGGGCTCCATGCGTTGAAGGTGTAGCCTGCCTTGGTCGGTGTGTTCGGCTGAACGATTGTTGCACCGACTGCGGTTATTCCTGCTGTGTAATCGCCTGTGAGCGCATCGCCGTCGGTTACCCATGTAACCGTATAGGCATCCGTTACCTTGTACAGATAGTCCTCGCCTATGCTGGCGCGCTCCGCTGCGGTAGTAGGAACAACATGCTTGGGCGACGGGATATACTGCGTGTCATCACCTCCGCCGTCGATATTGATGTTGAAGTAACCGCCAGTCACATAGTAGTTAGACGCGTCGGTAGTACTCTGGTAACTGAGGAACTGCTTGGTCGTACCGGTCAGTTTGTATTTACCGCCGTAGATAAACATCTCCGGCTCTTCGCCGTCCGCACCCGCGGAAACATGTACGCCGACAGCCTTGTTACCGGTGATGTTAATCACACCGTCCTCCACCTGAATGTTTCCGGCATTGGCGCTACCGCCGTTCTCATCCGCATTCGACCAGAATCCATACGCTGTATTCGTTGCCGTGACAGACAGATTGATGGTGTTAATCTGCGCGTAGCCGTCCGAGTCATCGCCGCCGGCATTGATACCACCGACAAACACACCGACTGCATCGTATGCACCGCTGACAATCACATCCACGTCAGCACCTTCCGGTATGGTCAGAAATTCGTTCGCCACATACATACCATATGCCGTTGTGCCGGTTGCTCCGGTGGTCGTAGCCTTAACCGTACCACCGTTGACATCGACTGTAGAGCAGGAATAGATGCCATACGAGTCTTTAACTGCTTTAGCCTCCAGTGTACCTCCGTTCACATCGACGCGGCTTGCGTTGCTGCTTACATTGACTGCAGTGGCAAATGCCGAACTACCGGTGTTGGTGTTCTCGGCATAGACCTTGCCTTCGTTTATCTGCAATGTGCCTCTTGCCACACTGACTGCACAGACAAGAGCATTGGTATTCACCACCGTGCGCAGTTCACCGCCCTTGGCACCGGATGTATCGGTGATGGTCAGTTTCTTGCCGGAGGCATTCATGGTGATGACATTCATTACCGTACCTGCCACTGTATGGTTATTGAGGTCAAGCGTTCCATTATAACTTGTGTTCGTGTACGATACTCCCGAAGTAAGACCTAATATATCCTGCAAGATCGTGATTGTCGGTGCCTTAGTCGCTGAATTGGCTTTGGTAAAGGCATCAGCTAATGTAGCATGATAAGTCGTGGCACCATTGATAGTGACGGATGCCACAGTCGGTGCCGTGGAATAGTGTGCATAGTAAGTAGCCGCAGCAGTCACAGCAGGTAGCGGACTAACTAACGCACCGCCATCGGTGGTGGACCAGCCATCGAAGGTATAGACATACGTTGCGTCGGCAGTTTTGGTCGGCGTAGCACCATCATACGAAGGCGTTGCGCCGTAGTTCACTGCCGCGTCTGTTTCAATAATAGTACTACCATTCTTCCATGTGATAGCAAACGTATTGATGTTCCACGTAGCGGTGTAGGTCGTATTCGCCGTAGGCATGGTGGCTGCCACAGCAGGCGACCAAGAAGCGAAAGTATAGCCGGTCTTGGTTACCGTAGGAGCAGTAAGCGATGCACCCTTCTTCACATAACCGCTTGGTGTACCCGTTGCATCCACGGTAGCCTGTGTGCCGGCAGTCGTTACCGTACCGCCGTCAAGATCCCATGTCAGGGTATATGCCTCTGCCACTTCGTACTGATAGGTAATTCCACCTTCTGTCAACGGTGTCGGGAGTTGGAGTATATGGTAGTTTGCAGCGCAGTTGGCTTCAATGGAAGTGTTGTGAACATAATAACCGCCTCTAATAGACGCTGTTGCTTTAGTTCCTTTAAACAACTCTCCCGTTGTACCACTGAACTTGCCGCCGTTGATAGTTACTGTATTGGAATCTTCATTGCGCTCATAGACGGCATATACCGTAGTTGTCCCTGTCGCAGTATAGGTACCGCTATGGATAGTAAGGTCTGTATTAGCATAGGCATAAACAGCCATACTGTTTGTTTCCGAAGCCGTTGCCGTAACCGTGGCATTGGTAAGCGATGCGGTGAGAGCAGGTGCGGTTGCTACATACGTATATATACCTCGTACCACACCACTACCTTCTGCATAGACCGTACCACCGGTCATCGTGATATCTCCTGAAGCATATATACCCCACGCATAGGTTTTTTCGGGACGCCATGCCTCCACCCTACCTTCGGAAATAGTAATGGCAGTAGAGGCTACGGAATATATACCATAGGCACGAACCGTTGATGTATCCTTTGCAGCAGTATTCTTTGCATAGATAGTTCCGCCTTCCAGATTGAGCGTACCGGCTGCAACAGATACACCATATAGATGACCTTCGACACTTGCTGTATGGTCGATCTTACCGCCTGTGCCGCTGTCGGTTATTGTGACGGTCTTGTCCGCAGTATTGATTTTGAATACGCCGTTTTTCTTAGTTGTAGCAGTGCTGGATATCGTCTTACCGTTGAGGTCAATCGTCATCGCAGCTTTTATTTCTTGTTGCGTCGTTGATGCATTCTTGAGCATCGTCACAGTCGGATTGGTTAGAGCGTTTGCCGCCGTAATAGCAGAAGCAACAGTCGTATGATACGTTACCGCTGAACCTGCCTTCACTTTTGCTACAGGATCGGTGGTTACCAAATAGCGATAACCGGCTGCGTACTCGGCATCGTCTGTGTCGAGGTTAAGGACTACCTTGCCACTGCCCTTGTAGGTTTCGACTTTCGTCTTGTGGTTGGTGCCGGAAGACTCATTGAAGTAGCCGCCGTTAATCGTCAGCGTAGCATCCGTTGATTTATATGCGATGTTATTCTGATTGGTCTTGAACTTACCGCCACCAACTGTCATCGTGGAAGTGCCTTCAGAAATCAACGCATAGCAGTCGCTTTGACTTGCCGTTGTTCCGTTCGCTTCGAACAGACCACCGTTAACGGTGGTGCTTCCGCCAGTGCCTTGCAGCACACGTGCCCTCGTTGGAGCCTCTACATATAGATTCGGGTTTTCCTCGATAGTAGCCGTTCCGTTTTGCGTATATACGCCATAAGCATAGTTATCTGATTTAGCATTCAATGCAAAGGTTCCGCTTATGTTGAGTACAGAAGTCTCTGTGTTAGGATTCAAACCGATAGCCTGACTCGTCTCGCCTGTAACATTCATCTTACCGCCTTTCAGTTCTACCGTACCGCTACCGTAATAGCCTCGCCCGTAGTATTTACCTTTCACGATAAAGGTACCGTCGGACTGCGTGAATTTAGTGCCGGAGCCATTAACCACAAATCCATTCATCTGTTTGTCTGTACTCGTATTCTCCGCATAGAGTGTTCCACCTGCCAACTCTACCTCAGCGCTGCCCTCCACAACGATATAAATAACCGTCATTGTTGAAGAACCTTGATAGTAAATCTTTCCGCCTTTGGCAGAAGAGTTATCGGTGATGGTCAGTTTGCTTCCCGTCCCCTTTACCGTAAAGGCACGACCAAGGGAACTATCGAAGGTAGGAGTAAGGGTGAAGTTATTAAGATCAAGCGTACCTGTCCAAGAATTGGCATCAAAGGTATAGTTACCGTCAGACAGCGTACAATTGTCAAGCAATGTAATCGTCGGATTGGAAACAGTCTTTGCATAATCAAATGCCGCTTTTACGGTAGTGTAATTTTTCGTTGTTGAACCCGTCTGCACTTTCGCCACATAGTTCACATCAATGCGGTAGCGATAGCCGTTGTTGTATTCCGCATCGACAGCAGCGGAAGTGATAGGCGTAATAACACAGGTGTCCGATACGAAGGTTGCCAGTTCCGTATTGTGGACATAATAACCGCCTGCCAATACGGTGCGTTTGTCATTGTTGTCCGGAAGCGTGACATTATGCGTACCGGTCGAAGAGTATGGTTCGGCGGTGCCAAACAAAGGTTTGAACTTACCGCCTCTGACGATGATTTGCGCCGTGGCAGAGCCGTAAGTACCCGTCCGCGTGTTTTCCTGACGGAAGATACGGGAGTAACCTGCCGTGGGGTTGATGCAGACAAACTCGCCGCCGTTGACCGTTACTTTGGCATTCATAGCATATTTACTATCCCCGTCCAAGCCACCGCATGACCATGCGCCTATAGAAAGATTGCTTTCGGTTTTCACATTGAATGTACCGCCGTTCACTTCTATCTCCGCAAGGTTGTTGGCGGCATCCGCATCGCAATAACCATTGCTGTTCCATGGACCTGCCTCAACGCCTGTCGCAGCGGCATAACTATTGATATTAAATACGGGATTGCCGCTGATTGTCGCTTTGTTGCGATATGAAGCTACGCCCACAGGACTGCTATTCTGGTAGATAGTGAAAGTACCGCCTGATACATTGAGCGTACCCCAGTTGCGGAGCAAATCAATATTGTTGCCGTTGGCCACCCAAGCACCGTTGTTGCGCGTATCCACAAGGAAGGTACCGCCGGAGATGTTCGCTTCCGCTTTTTCGTCCAATAACAGATTGTGTGGAGTCGCGGTGTCAAAGATACGGGCAGCAGTAACCTGCATGGCAAAGACCTGTGTAGCGGTAGCGGCGGAGCATTTCACATTGAAGGTACCTCCGCTTATATTCACGATACCGTGTGCTCCGTAGTTGGTGCCATCCACGGTTTTGCTTGTAGCATTCGCTTGTACGCCACACGCATTCTTCGCTGTGGCGGTCACATCAATCGTACCGCCGGTTATGTTCAGCGTACCGTTGTATCGTGTCTGACCATCTGTGCTGATCCAACCGGTAGCCATCGCTCCGTTAATACTCATTAAACCGGTAGCTTCTATCTTTGCAGTGTCGCCAATGGTCGTGGTCCGTTGTACTGCATATATGCCGATAGCATAGCCGTTAGAGCCGTCGTCCAGACCCGGCGAGTTGGCTTTGACCGTACCGCCTGTGATATTGGTAATACCATAGGACTGCACCGTATAAGCGCAGTACTTGGCTTTCGACTCCAATGTACCGCCGGTCATGGTCAGTTTGGCGTTGTCGCTGGCTGCCACATATACCGCTATCGCCGGATGCCAGTTGGCATCGTTCTGGTTATTCTCCACATACAACGTACCGCCTGTCATGAGCAACTCGCCGTTGGAGACAACAACAGTATAGATATTGCTTGCGCTGGTGCGCACGATGGACAGTTTGCCTCCTTTGGCGGTAGAATTGTCGGTTATCGTGAGTTGGGCATCCGTCTTGTTGAAGTCCAAGAGACGATCTACTGTACCACCGGCAGAGAGGGTAAAGTTATTGAGGTCGAAGGTCGTCTTGGCATTTGCCACCTCCGGTTTATAGAGAATCTTATCCGCCAATTCGACATTGTTGAGCAGTGCAATGGTGCAGTTCGCATTTTCCTGTATCACCGCCCATGCATCGAGGAAGTCCTCATAGTTGGTCCATGCGCCCGAGCCTATCTTTACTTTGGCTTCGTAATACGTACCCACGGCGGTATATGTTGTATTGTCATATATCGGTGCCGGAGTTGGTGACCAGCCCGTGAAGTAATAGGTCTTGCCATCGGCTGCCACGAAGGATGTCACCTCCGTGTTGGCGGGTGTTACGCCCGACTGCAAAGTTTCGGACTTGGTGTAGGAAGTACCTGCGTTCCACGTGACGGAGAACGGTGTCTTGAGCTCATAGACATATGTCTTGCCACCGACTGTCTCGCTGATGTCGGTAATAGTGGTGGTTGAACCTTTGAGTGCCGAAATCTGACCCTTGTATGTAGTACCTGATTTCTCGCAGTACTTGCCGCCGTTGAGCACGAGGGTCGAATTGGTGACACCGCTTTTTTGAGTCAGAGAAACAATATACGAACCTTCAGAATAGAAATAACCTCCGTTGACGGTTACATTGGAATATGCCTTGTAAGTTGCCGTTACATTGCCTTCTCCGTCTTTCACATCACGCAACATAGATGCTACTTTGACAGCTTCAGCCGTACCGATGAAGGTACCGCCATTGATAGTTACAGTAGCAGACTGGTTGCCGTCGGCATAATCCATGGCATAGAGACCAACTTTTGCATCAAAAGTACCTCCGTTGATGGTTGTTGTACCGCCACGTACGCCAACACCTATCGGACTTGCACCCTTGGAAGCGGTGAAATTACCGCCGTTAATAACCACATTCGCATTCTTGGAAACGCGAATACCTTCTATATTCCAAATAGAAGTCAAATCGGCTGCTGTTGACTGTGCATCGAAGGTACCTCCGTCCACATTGACAATACCTCCTTCTGCTGAGTTAACACCTACCGCCCAAGTGGCTGCTGTTCGGGCAGTGAAGGTACCGCCGGTGATATTGAGTGTACCGCTGTTACCTGCCTGCGTACAAACGGCAGAGCCGCCTGTTTTAGTGGTAGCAGTGATAGTGCCGCCGGATATGTTGGCAACCGCATTGGCTCCGTAGGAATAAACGCCTAACGCACCTGTGCCTGTCGTGATAGTAATCTTTGTCGTACCGCTCATATTGAAAGTACCATTATTCCACAGAACCACACCGTATGCGTTCGTTCCGTATTTGGTAGTACTATCTTCGATATAATCTGTTCTGGCAGTTATCGTTCCGCCTGTTGCATTGAATACTGAGGCACCATCCGAAGCATAAGCACGCGGGTCGAGCCTTGAGCATGCGAGTAGTGTACCACCGGACATGGTGAAGGTGGTACCCGCACTGCCTAATACCGTGCGGACACCGGCACCGGAGACACCGTCTATACAAGTATTTTGTGCGGACAGCTTACCTCCTTTAAGTTCCAATTCTCCGTTTAGAATTTTTATACCATATAGTACCGTTGCGGATGCATTGGCTTTGTGTCTTAAAACACCACCCGATCCTGAATCATCAATGATAAGTTTGCACCCTGCTTTATCTATCTTGAAAGCAGCTGTGGCTGTTGCTGCGCTGCAAGTAATAGTATGCCCATTCAGGTCTATCGTAAGTGACTGCGCCCCGCTGGCTGAGTCAGGTTTAAGCTCATATTCCAATGAGGAAGAGAAATTACTGAGGATTTTTATCGTAGCCACCGGCATATTTTGTGCAACAGCCCAAGCCTTTGAGAACTTCTCGTACCGTGTGCCGCTTGTTGCCTCGCCTTCAATCACTTCTGCCAAGTACTTGGTATATTGAGCATAGTAAGTGATATCCGATGTTACGGATTGGATGGTATCACCTGATCCGTCCGTGGCGGTGTTCCAACCCGTGAACTCGTAGGTGTTGCCGTCATTGGGCACGTATGCTGCATGTGTAGGCATTTCATTACGGTTGTACTCCTCCGTCAGAACAGTTGTTGTGCCTGCTTTGTCTTTCCAAGTAACGGTATATTTGGTATTAACCCGATAGGTATATGCCTTGCCGTCGATCGTTGTATCCTTCTTCTCGGTTGTACTCGGCGAAACGACATATTTGGTCAGGTTGCTGACATTATCGGTTGTGTAGGTGGAGTAATAACCGCCGCGAATCTTGAGATAAGATGTACCGGAGCCTGTACTTACGGGTTCTGATGTTCCCGAATAGAACTTACCGTCCCAAACGGTGACATCGCCTGTAATAGAACCTGTATATGTGGCATCCGCTCGAGTAGTCTTAATGGATCTCAAAGCATAACTTGAAGTAATGTATGTACCTCCATCGACACTGACGGTGGCTGTCGAATCGCCGTTTGTCACGACAGCAGTAGCAATATCTATACCCTTGTATGCAGTAAACACAGGATTTCCCGTGATATTGGCTGTTCCTCCAAACGCACAGAGAGCATTTCCGTTTGTCGTATTGGCAGTGGCATTGACGGTATATGTACCGCCGGAGATGTTGCAAGTACCGCCCGGATAGACACGGACAGCCTCTACATTACCGCCCGATGCTTGATTGATATTGAACGTGCCACCTTTGAGGTTTATCGTACCGCCATTGGTAAAAGCGCCAAAGGTCCAGCTTTTTCCTCCGTTCAAGGTGAAGGTACCGTCATTAACGGTTACCACACCTTTGGATACAGTACGAATACCCATTATTGAGCCTGAATTGGAAGTACCTGTTGAAGTAAACGAACCTCCGTTAATTACCAATTCGCTGGGGGAAGTGTGTGAATAGGCAGGATATGATTCGCCGCTATCGGAAGTAGCCTCTGCCTTTATTGTCGGATTGCCATCTACGGTAATTTTACCACCGACATACGCAAACAGACCTCTTGCATTGCTTGCCGCTGTTGCCTCAAAGGTACCTCCGTCTATGTTCAGTGTTCCCTGCGTCTGTGCCGCGTATGCAGCTGCGTTGGTTGAGACTGCCTTGATGAGAGCTGTGCCGCCGACCGACACCGTTCCGTAGGGAAGGATAGCATACGCATGACCGGTGGTGGTATTCGCCTCTATCGTGCCGCCCGCTATATCTGCCGTACCACCGGTTGACACATTCAGGCCTCGGGGTGAGTACGCATCGGTGGAATATAGCGTACCGTCGGTCATGGTAAACTTAGCTCCGCTTGCCACATCCAAGCCGATACTATATTTTGCAGCCGAAAAATCGGATGTGTTACTAACTCTGAGTCCGCCGCCTTGCAGTATAAGCTCGCCTTTTGCCACATCAACACAATACAGAGTTCCAGCGTAAGCATGCTTGTTCATCAGGTAGCCGTTGCCGGAGGCACTATTATCGGTGATGATGAGTTTGCAATTCTCTTTTTCAGGAGCGACACTAAGGAAGACGTTTTTGTTCTCCGCATCAAGTACATCGTTAGTTTTATGGTTACCCATCGTCCACGACAGACCGTTGAGGTCAAGCGTGATAGTGGAATTGGCATTATCAGGATTAAACACCATCTGTGTCATATTTCCAACACTCGCCTCCGTGCCAAGTTGAGTTTTAATGCGAATAGTAGCTTGCGTTTTCTTCATTGCATATTTCCACGCGCTCTGTGCAGAAGTAAACAACGAGTCCTTGCCGTCCGCAATCACTTCCGCATATATGGGTCTGTTAATGGCATAGTAGGTAACATTGTGGTCCGTAATTGCAGGCAATGGTGTCCCTATCGGATAGGCTGTACCACTATTCCAAGTGTCGGTATTCCAGCCGGCAAACACACGTGTTACGCCTGTCGAGTTCAAGTCAGGATCGGGGCCTGTCCATACAGGCACTTTGCCGCTCTCCCACTTCTCAGTCTTCAGGATGTTGCTGCCTGTGTTGCCGCCCATCTTGCACCATGTGACGGTATATTCCTTTCCTGTCACCTTGCATCCGTAGCCTTCTGTTTTGAGGCTCGCCTCGACGGTCGCATCCAGTTCCTTTACAAGTTTGCCCGAAGCCTTGTATTTGGCTATACTCAAGTTGGGATATGTCGTATAACCGTCTTCCGTGCCGGTGGTAACATTCTCGTTTTTGGCAAGATTATAGTAACCGCCGTTGATGACGAAGTTAGCGGTGGCGGCATCGCTGTTACATAAGAGGATACCTGTCGGCGAAGCGGCATTGCTTGCCACCTTGAACTTACCGCCGTTGACGGTGAGTGTCGGGGTGTTGGCTGTAGCCACAAACATTCCATACGCAGTGTTTGTCTTGGCAGTCACATTGAATGTACCGTCATTGATGGTACCCGTTCCTTTTTCAGCATATACGCCGTGCGCACCTGTGGTTGAAGTAGTGGTGGCATTGAATGTACCTCCATTTACAATGACTGTCGGAGTACCGCTACCATAATAGAGCACCCGAGCATCAGAATTAGCCGAAGCATTGATAGTAGCACCGGCATTGATAGTGGTGGTGGTATTATACACGAACACTCCTCGTGCATCGGAAGTGCCCGCCGTAGCATTGATGGTACCGCCGCTGATAGTCGTTGTACCATAAGAGATGACACCACGGACTGTGCCTCCGGTGGCTGTAGCGGTGATTGTACCGCCGGTAATGGTAGCCGTCGGTGTGGTGGCTGTACCCACATGGACACCATAGATAGTTCCTGTTCCCGAAGCAATCACTTCTCCACCCTTCATCTCAAGCGAACCTAATACCGAGATACCTCTTGAAGAAGACGAACGATAGCAAGTAGCCTTGATGATACCGCCATTAACTATAATCTTACCATAACCATAAATACCATAAGGAGAATCCACACTGGAACTTCTTTCTGTTGTTTTGGCTTCTATCGTACCACCATTGATTGTAACGACCGATGTTGTAGAAGAAGCAATATTGACACCATACGGATTATGATCGGATATAGCCTCCAATCTTCCGCCATTCATTGTAAATTTATGTCCACTTGCTACTGTAACACCACCCACATCTGTTGTTTTGGCAGACGAAGAATTATATGTCATGGTGTTGATTGCAGATACAGTACCGCTATTGAGAATGAAATGACCTTTGGTCACACTGACGGCATAGCGGCGGCTATTCTCAGAATAACTGAGTTGTATCTTACCTGTACCGGCGGCACTCTGGTCGATGACGATAAGTACCGCATTGGCGGCATTGAGCGTAATCATACTCGTCACTGTTCCTGTCAGCGTATAGCCGTTGAGGTCGAGGATGGTGTTACCGTCACCTGTGTAATTCAAAGCCGTTGAAACGGATACGTTCTTGAGCAGTTTGATAGTAGTGGCTGTTCCGGGTCCTGTTCCCGTATTCGCATCCGAAAAAGCATCGGCAATCTTGAACCACGAGAGCGTATTACCCGAGCGTGTTGTTTCCGCCACGGGCGAAGCGAGTGTCCATACGTCGCTGACGTACTCATAGTAAATGCGGACATTATGCTCGTCGAGCGAGTAGTAGAACGTGCCGTCTTTGGTAGCCGCCAGCCATGCTCCGTCGTACCAGATATAATCCTGTCCGTCAACAGTATATGCTTTATTGGTAGATGCTACTTTGGTTGCCGGGTGCCAGTTACAGCCCTCCGAGAAGCAGATATAATAGGTAGTTGCCGCATCGGACTTGTGGTATGCCTCGTCACTGGTGTTCTTGACGAGTGCCACCAGTGCGCCGTTCACAAAGGCTTTCTGCACGCCGCCGACGGTATAGAGACAGTTGGCATCCGTGCCGCCGTACTCCTCAATGTCGCAGTCGAGTTTGGTATATAGCTTGTTGTCGGAACCGCTATAGATAGAGGCTACCTCGTCGCCTTCGCCGATAGTGGCACCGGTAGGTTGGAACTGATGCCATGCGCTATGGAGGGTCCAGTTATAGAGATAGGTGTCGTTGAGTCCCGCCCACCAGTTGTCGCATACATCGGCTTTGACGTTCGCCCATTTCATACGGTCGAGGATACCTGTCTTGTCGTGCGAATAGACAGCAGCAACAGTTGTATTCGTACCGCCTGTGCCATACACCGCACCCGACTTGATATACGTAAAGTCATAGGTATGGTTGGATTTGATGGTGGATGCCGCAGAAGTGAACCAACGACCGTTGACATTCTTGAAGGTGGTAGAAGCAATCGCCTTGGTATAAGAGCCGTCGTCATTGCAGAGGTTGGCGTTCGAGACACTCACGCTGGTGTTATTCGACAGCTCCTTGCACATCACAATAGTGGTAGTAGTCGGCAGGGTGCCGAACTGCACTTGTCCACCGCCGTTACCCACTACGGCGGAGCCGCTGGTGGATGAATAGAGGCGACCGCTGCTGCCGAACTTGAGCGTTCCGTCCACCACCAAACGGGCATCCTCCAGCAAGGTCTTTACCTTACCGTCGCTGTAATTCCATCCGGCGTAGGTGGCATCGCGGTCGTAGTGTGCAGTCAGGTTGGCATAGTTACGGAAATAGTAAGCGTACATGCAATAGGTGCTCCAGTCGGTCTGGTCGAACATATAGCAGTTGGAGTTGAGTTGCAGCGTCGCGTCGGACTTGATTTCCACCACTGAACCGGCGTGCATCACCATCGGCTTGCCGATAGTGGTCGTACCCGAATTGACGATGATATGCATATTCGCCGGAATAGGGAGATTGTAATCTCCTGAAGATATGGTCATTCCACTTAATGTTATGGAAATAGCGCCCAAACTTGCTGAACCGCTCATGGCATAGCATACGCGGTCGGTAGTCGGGTCATACCATTTCTTAAGAGAAGCACCGGTACCAAGCACAAACAGACCGGAACTTCCGATAAGATCCGGTTTGACAGTATAGGTTTGACCATTACCATAGATGGTCCAATAGCAGGTTTCTTTAGCGCCATTTTTGAGCGTTATTGGCGCCTCGATATTCTGAATGGTATAACTCTGGAAAGGGAAGAATTTCCACGATGATCGGTTGTTGTATATGGTTTGCGAAGCCGTACCGCCGCGCCATTCGCCGCATTGGAACACTTCATATACATTCGAACCGGACTCGGCAATTATCTCTCCTACATTGGAGGTGTTGTTACCTTGGTTCATATTCTGCCCTTGCACAAATCCCCATGCGTAGAGCGTGGAGCCGGATTTGAGGTTGATGGTGCCACCCAAGGAGAGGTCAAGCACGCCCACGCTGCCTCGAACAAGCGAGGTGGGGTTACCTCCGTTGATGGCCATCACCTGACCACCCACGCAGATGCTACCCGAGCAATCAATAATAGCCCCGGGAGCCAACGTAAGTTTCTTATAGACCTTCAGTTCCGGTGCAGAACCGATACCGGTGATATGCACATTATTCGGCTCGGTGATTTTGCTATAATCGGAACCATAGGGAATAAGAAGGGTCACACCAGAGGAGATAGTAAAGGTTCCAGTGGGGATGGAACCGCTATTGACCACGATAATTTTCTTTGATGAACTGCTTTCCGCCTTTGTGTTGGCTGCCGCCAAGTTCGACGTAACATAATTGGTTCCCTGTACCCAGAATTGCGCCTTGCCATCATCGGGTTCAAACTCGGCACCGATAGTGGTATTGGCGGTGAAGTTCGGCTCACACTCATCGCCAAAGGCGAAATAGCTCTTGGTTGCTCCGCCATTGGTAGTGGTGTACCATCCTTTGAGCCGGTATCCGGCATCTGGGAAAGCCTGAAGCTTGACCGTTCCATCGACCGTAAAGGAAGCATAGTCAGACACCGCTGCGCCATCGTGAGTTATCGTGTAAGAGCCGTTGGTGGGTGTAACAAAACTGAGCTGTATGATTTTCACAAAGCTGGCATAGAGATTCTTATCGGTATAACTGTTGTCCATACCGGAAGGAGCGGCACCTGACGTAACTGCGACGGAATAATGTGCTTCCGTAGAAGCCAATGTGTACTCATCGTTGCTATTCTTGGTGTACCAACCCGTGAACTTATACCCGGCATTCGCTTGGGCATAGAAATGGTAAGTAGTGGTTTTGTTGGCACCCTCCACTTCTGCCGACGAAGCCGCTGAAGTCGTACTCGTACAGTTTTTATACGACGGAGAGGACGTTGCCGCCTTCCCTACATACACTTTACCACCCGCGGTAGGCGAGCCGCTCTTTAGGTAAATACTGGCACGCGAGTAAGACGAACCGCTGGCATAGACATCCGCCACATTGAGGAACAAGATTCCCAAAAGGGTCATCAAAAAGATTCTGACAATACGTTTATTCATAGTAGTATTATTTTATTTTATTTTCTGTTTTATCAGCAGGATGAGGAAGGCGGCTGCGAGGGCGATGCGGGACCAGTCCACGAGGACATGCCGTCCTCCAGGACAGCCTGCTGCCAGACCTCCACCAAGTCGGTCGGCACTATGAGTTTCTGCTCGTTGGGACAAGGTCTGTCGCCCTTTGTGCCGATAAGGAAATACAAGAAAAATTTGTCAGACCATGGCGTACCCGGCAAGAAAGAGAGCACATCGTCCGGGTCACACACGACAAGACTCGCCTGCACATAATCGGCTGCGAGGCGGTTCACGCTGTTAACACTGTCCCTCCCCCATAGACAAAGGGGAAGCAGGAACAGTATTATTACTGAATATGTTCTGTTTCGTTCACCCATTATCCCGGCGCGTAACACTACGCACGCAGTGATAACACATATGCTTGTACCAAAAGCGCTACAAAATTACAACACTTTTTTCTAAAAAAAAAAAAAACGGACGCGGAAAATGCAGATTTTCTTCATTTTGTAAAGTACAGTTTGCAAAATAAGGAGATTTTTAGATGAAAAACGAATGTTTTTTGGAGTTTTGGGATAACCTTTGGTATTTCATGACTATCCCTTTCTTCCTCCTATCCCCCTTCCATACTGATAGGAACCAGGGACCCGGACGGGCGCTAACGTGCCACTTGCAGCGTCCGGTGGGCACTGTACCCTCGCTGTACAATTTTTGACCAATTGACCTCGAACCCTGCGTAGTGGTAATGCAATGGTAACGCAATAGTATTTCAGGAGGAGGGTATCACCACGGAGTCAGGGAATAATTAAAAATTAAAAATTAACAATTAATATCTCGTTAGGCGAAGGGCTGTTTGCTGTTCTTATAATATACTCATTCATAGTGTTTAGCAAACTCTTCTCGGATAATTCGGATTTTATCGGATTATCAGATTTTATCAGATTATTCGGATTATTCGGACTTTATCGGAAAACCCGGAAAGCCCGAAGAACCCGGAGTGCTCAGATTTTTTCCGAGCACTCCGGGTCGTCAGATTCCACAGAAATCAATCGTTCGAGCGTAGCGAGATTAGAAATAATCGTTCGAGCGTAACGAGATTAGGAATAATCGTTCGAACGCAGTGAGATTAGAACACTTCCGATTTCGTGCCTCCGAGATGACGTGCAGGGGCACCAAGCATAGGGATGGGAGATGGACTTGAAATTTTCATCAACTCGCCCGTATTCAACTGTCCTATTGCTATGATGGGAGCTTTATATCTCTTCTTTTCCATATTCGTATTCATTGTTTCTATGTTTTAAGATTACTTGATACTCTGACCTGTTATGCTGTACAACTCACCGCCACGGAGGATATATACCTGTCCGTCAAGCAGAATCTTCTGCGCTGCCGGTTGGGTACCGTCCTGCACATCGCCGATTCCTGTTGCCACCTCGGGTGCTTTGCTGCGGATGAGCATCAGTCCGTAATGCCGGTTCGTGCCCTTCTCCAGAGATGCCACGTACGGCGAGTAGGTCAGGTTCCATATAGGACGACCGTCAAAGGTGAGATACAGCGTCACGTTATCCTCCGCCGATGCGTTAGTGGAGACGGTGTATTCGTCAGCCTTCGGCGCGAAGAGCGAGAGCGGATAAGTTGCCACATCATTGACAGGGGCTACTGTGTTGATACACAAACGGCTGTCATAACGGTCCACCCACATCTGCGGAATAATATCACTTACCCCCATCTTCATCAGATCTTTACCAACGATATAGGAGTCTTCCTCTTTATCATCGCTCATGTGGATAATGATACGGTCGTTCTTTTCACTCTCATTGGCAACCAGACTTACCTCCAGAGGCATCATATCCTTGTGCTCTTTTACTCGACGCGGAGCAGGAGACGGGCTATCTTCGTAGGACAGGGGATTTGCGACAACGGTTTTTTCTACAGGGACTTGCACAAATACAGGTTTACCTACTACCAATTTGCCGTAATCCTTCAAGTTAACAACAGAGAAAGATTTTTCATCGCCATCATATATCTGCGCTGCGTTCACTATTGCACCGAAAGTACTTGCATTAGGATTAATGTACGCTTGGAATGTTGCTGGGTTGGCAATACCGTTCCAGTTAGCATCCCTGTCTCTTCCGTTTCCTGAGTATGGATACACTTTGAAAGATGATGTGTGTATGCTTGCATCAGCTTTTTTCTTGAAACGGATTACCGTTGCATCGGAAGCAAGGTAGATCATATATGCGCGTCCGGGATACATGATATGTATTGCGTCATCGTCGTCTTCTATATATCTCCAGCAAGCATTACTATGACCATTTTTAGCCCGCTCGGCTCCGTCATAATAGATGAGGTCTACGGTACGACCTAATTCTTGTTGTACGAATGAAGAACCCTCATTGGAAATAAGCACACCGCATTTTGTTTTGTCATATGCAGGAACATCTACTTGCCAAGGCACAGCCACAGCATACCATGTATGTGCTTTGAATACGCCCTTGAGGTCGAAATAGGCATGTCCTGTCACGTTCACTCTTTCTGCACCTGTTATCTCGCCGGATGTGCTCGGGGTGGCTTCCAAGATAAGGTCGGTGGTGGTGAGGGAAGCCCCTGCCGGAACCTTCAGGTGACCTGCTACCTGCACAGTGGTTGCCACAACCTCCTCATCACCGGAAACCTCATACTCCGTATTCTCTCCCACTCCTACGGTCAGAGCCACGCCGAATTGTGCGACATACACTTGGTCTTGAGAGACTTTAGTGTCAGGTGTCACTTCCGGAGACCAGCCTTTGAAGGCGTAGAAATGCTGACCATCGCCCAGCTTGGTAGGTGTATCACCGTCATAAGATACGGCTGCTCCATATTGCATATTTTGAGCCTCGCCGTCCGTCTCCAATATAGTACCGTCATAGTTCTGCCAAGTGATGGTATAATAGCGTGTATGGTTTTTGAACTGAGCTGTATAGCTGGCATCTTCCGTTGCTGCGACAACTGCGGGAGACCAGCCTTCGAAGGTAAAGGTATTTTGTTCGGTCGGATCTTTTGTCGGGTCCGGCTGTCCATATGACGGCATTTCACCATCAGCCACATAATCCGTCCTCAACGGTTTATTTCCTTCCGTCATCCACGTAATAGCGTGGAGTTTGGTCCATTTAGCCCAATACTCTTTATCGCCGGAAGCATCAGAGGCAATATCGGTAACGGCATCGCCTGTCAATTCCTCGTTTCCAAACCAGCCGCCGAACGTATAACCTTCTTTCGTGACATCCGTCGGCAGTGTTGCGCCTGTACCATAGGTGTATTCCGTTACATTACCTTCATTGATGCTACCGCCGTTGGTATTCAGCGTAACGGTATAGGTACGCGGAGTCCATTGAGCTACACATGTTGTTCCGTTAAGCGGCATCGTTGCAGGCACTGCAGGATTCCAACCGTTGAAGGTGTAACCTTCTCTGGTCGGATTGGCAGGAGCCGTTACAGCTGTACCGTAGTCCAGTGTAATAGACTCTACCGCAGAACCACCATTGCTATCGAAGGTGATGGTATATTCGTTTGCTGTCCATTTCGCATAAAGGATTGTATTGCCTGTTACAATATCTGATGCAAAGCTCCATGCGTTGGTGCAAGCATCCTCTTTATACCAACCGCCGAAGGTATATCCGGCCTCAGACGGGTCGGAAGGTTTGTCTATTTTGCTTCCATAATCTTTCGTTTGCCCGCTTATAGCACTGCCATGTCCCTTCAAATTGAAAGTTACATCGTATTGGTTTGTAGTACGTGTGAACTCGGCCTGCACATTTGCCACATCGGCAGTTACCGTTGCTGGCAGGTTGTTCCACTGCTTGAAAGTGTAGGTATATTGCGCCGTAGCCGCAGCAGGCGTAGCGGTAATGGTTGTTCCATTGACGGTAATCTTATTGCCGTTTTCTGTTACAGCTGTACCATAAGGCACTTCTTCCACAGAAGCAGCAGAAACGGTTCCATAACCGGCAGGAGTAGCCGCAACGGACACAGTGTATTTCCGCAACGTAGCAGCGAAGTGGGCATAATAGGTAGCCGCGCCGCTTACAATAGGCGTAGCACCGATTTCATAGACCTTGGCACCATTCGCCTCAGTTGCCCAACCGTCAAACGTATAGGTATATTGCGCCGTAGCGTCTTTGGTAGGAGTCGTTCCGTTAAAAGCAGTAGCCGCACCATAGTTCTGGTTGTCATCCGTCTCTATGGTACTCGTACCATCCTCGCTCTTCCA
>JAFSLP010000049.1 GCA_017448345.1 Paludibacteraceae bacterium
ATGAAGAAGAACAAGAGCATGAAGATGATATCGGGGAGTGACGACGTGTTGAGCGCCGGCATCTCTTTCTTTTCATTACGACGAATCTTTGCCATTACTTGTTCCCTCCATAGTTTTTAGGCTCAGCCTCGGAAATCTTTTGGGGGTAGATCTTTTGGATTACCTTCTGCACTTCCTCGTCGAGCTCATTGAAACTCTTGTGACAATACTTCTGAGCACATTCCTCACGCAGTTCGTTGTATGCAGCGACAAGTTCGTTTTGCACATCAAGATATGCCTGATACTGTGTATCTACGTCGTTCTGCACGGAGATGACGTGGTCCTTGGTGTACCGTTGTACTCCGATAGGCGCGCCGAAATCCTCCTCGAAGAGTTTGGGCAGATAATCATTGTCGTTCTCGTTCTTGATAAACTCTTTGGCTTTCTCGCGGAGTTGCTTCACATCCATCAACTGGCCTTGAACCATCAGTTGGTTGGCGGAGTTAATCTTCACCACCAAGAGGTTGCGCTTGTTGATATCTTTATCCTCGACTTTCTGGTCGGGCGGAATAGGCGCAGGCAGACGGCGAGCCAGTCCTTGGTTCACATCCATAGAGGTGGTCACCAAGAAGAAAATCAGCAACAGGAACGAGATGTCCGCCATGGAGCTGGCGTTGATCTGTGGGACTTTCTTTGCCATGATAAATGTGATTTACTTCGATAGTTTTTTAGTATAGCAGTATCCCCAAATCATCGTACAGATAGTAGCGACGATAAGGAAATAGCATGCGTAGATAACGGCATCAGCCATCTGAGCCCAGAAACCTTCGTTGTCTGTACCCTCATAGCCGATGATGTTGATTTTCTCGGGGCTGCCGAGGAACCAGCATACACAAGCCAGCACGACAAAACCGCATACCACGCCAAGGGTCATATACGCCTTGCGGCGGTTGGTCTTCCAGTTATTGACAAAATCAACGATTACCACGCAGAGTGTAATCAGAACCA
Source organism: Paludibacteraceae bacterium (assembly GCA_017448345.1). GTDB lineage: Bacteria > Bacteroidota > Bacteroidia > Bacteroidales > Paludibacteraceae > Colicola. The sequence goes on from JAFSLP010000049.1 coordinate 988, forward strand.
CCAGCCCGAAGAGGATGTAGTTCCAAATGAGGAATGCATCGGTGAACCGGGGGATGTCCAAGAAATCACCGGCAACCTCCAGACTACCGTTCGACCCACCGAGGAAGAACAAAGCGATGAACGCAATGCCCAAAGCCAGCAGGCTCCAAAGGGTAATCTTAGGTATCATTTTATAGTTTTTCATATTGCTCAAAATTTAATTAATCGTTAGTGTTCAATCAGCCAAGCTTGGCTGATATAATTGTTTCTTAGCCGCAAGGGCACGATTATTTCTTAGCCGCAAGGGCACGATTACTTCTTTTGAGCTTTGTCGTACTCTACTACGAGGTCGAGAAGGCTGATGGAGCTGTCCTCCATTTCGTTCACGAGACCCTCAACGAGGCTGAGGATATAGTTATAGAACAACTGCAGCACAACGGCAATAATCAAACCGAGGAGGGTGGTCAACAGGGCGACCTTGATACCGCCGGCAACGACAGTTGCAGAGATATCACCTACTTGCTGAATCTTATCGAAAGCCTCGATCATACCGATGATGGTACCCAAGAAACCGAGAGACGGAGCGATAGCGATGAAGAGTGTGATCCACGAGAGGTTCTTCTCCAAGAGACCGAGCTGTACGCCGCCATAGGAAGCAACGGTTTTCTCCACTACGTCGATACCTTCGTCATAGCGGCTCAGACCCTGATAGAAGATAGAAGCGACAGGTCCGCGCGTGTTGCGGCAAACCTCCAGTGCTTTCTCTATACCACCCTCTTTGAGAGCAGCCTCCACGTCAGCCAGCAGCTGTTTGGTGTTGGTTTTGCTCAGGGACAGATAGATGATACGCTCGATACAGAGTGCCAGACCGAAAACGAGGGTTACGAGGGTCAGTGCCATGAAGCCTGCGCCACCTTCGATAAACTTGGTCTTCAGTGTCTTGTGAAGCGCTACCAAGCCGCCTGCCTCCTCAGCAGGAGCCTCTGCTACTTCTTCCACTGCCGGAGCAGCTTCTTCTACGTTCTCTACAGCGGCTTCCTCAGCAGGAGCAGCTGCCTCTTGTGCCATCATTGCTGCGCTGCCGAAGGTCAGCATAGCCAGCACGGTAAGGGTTGCAAATACTTTTTTCATGAGAATAAAATTTGTTAGTTAGTATTTTGATTAGTATTCAGATTTCAGAGCACTGTTTTTCTTTTCCGGATTTCAAAAATATTTTCCGGCTTGATTCAAAATTCTTGCGGAGAGACGGGGATTCGAACCCCGGAAACCCTTTTGGAGTTTACACGCTTTCCAGGCGTGCCTCTTCAACCACTCGAGCATCTCTCCTTCGTCGTCGGAATTGGAGATCAACGACTGCGTTACTACGTAACTTGTATAATTGTCTCAATTCCTCCTCTCCCCATCGGACGCGCTTCGTTAGCGTCCATCGGGGACCCCATGAAAGAAATTAAAAATTCAAAATTACAAATTAAAAATGAATTTTGTTTTTCCTCTTTCACAAAAATCGGGCACAAAATTACTACTTTTTTATGACATACGCAAGAAATCGGGCATTTTTTTTGTTTTTTTTGTGCATTTTTGATAAAATGACCACGTATTGCATAGGACTTTACCCTTACTTAACCCTTACTTGCCCCTTATATGCCCCCTCCTTATCCATCCAAAAACGCCCCGCAGACATGCGGAGCGTTCTCGGGAACAGAATAGTGTACTAGTTAACTAGTTGACTAGTTTTACTGGTTTTTTCCTGATGGTTATTTCAGCAAGGCGCCGTTGGCGTTGTACATCTTGCCGTCGCGGAGGATATACAGCACGCCGTCACGGAGCACTTTCTCTCCCTCCTTCCGGAGGGTCGGGGAGAGGATTCCTGTGGGGTCGTTCTGTACATACTGCGCCGTGACAATAAGGTCTTCGGTGATGACATCAAACGCTTTGTCCCAGCCCTTGAAGGTGTATCCTTCGCGTGTCGGGTCTTCGGGAGCTATGGCGGCTTCCTCAAACTTCACTACCTGTGAACTGAGTTCGCTGTCGTCCCAGTCCACGAACTTCACCGTATATTCGTTCTTCGCATAGACCGCTTTGATGGTCATATCGGAATAGATCTCATTATAGTTACTATCCCATTCCACGAAATGGTATCCGGTCACTTCGGGTGCCTCGGGTGCCATAGCGGAAGCGCCGTGTTCGATGGTCTGCGGTTCGCCGATGGGGTTGCCGTAGAAGTCAAGGAAGGTGACGGTGTAGGTGCGGATGATATATTCGGCAGTGATGGTCAGGTCCTCCGTCACGTTCTTGTTGCTCTTGTCCCAACCCAAGAAGATATATCCGTCTCGTGCGGGTTCGTCAGGCAGCGGTGCGGCACCTCCGTACTCGACGGTCCGTGTCGCGAGCACCGTACCGTCCCAATCGACGAAGGTGACGGTGAAAGTCTTGAGGGTGCAGTACGCGCGCATCTCCGTGTCTCCGCTGATGACCAACGTACGCGGGTTGTCGGTGTTGTCGTCCTCCCAGTGCGAGAACTCAAAGCCGTTGTTGCCCTCGACGCTCAGGCGGATGTTCGTGCCGTAGTCAAAGTGCCAGTGCATGGTGCCGGAGGAGAGTGTCGAGGTGCCTTTGTCAAGGTCCTCCACCGTCAGCCAGCCGTAATCCACCACGGTAACCAGTTCGCAGCTGATAATCTTATACTGCGCGGTGACGGTGAGGTCGGAGGTTACGTTGTCGAATGCGATATCCCATCCGGTGAAGGTATAGCCCTCGCGGGTCGGGTCGGCAGGTGCGGTAGCGGCTTCGCCCTCGATGACAGATTCTTTCTTGAGTTCTGTACCATCGTAATCAACAAAGGTGACGGTATGAACCTCCTCCAACCCTATGATTTCGAATTCTTTCCATTGCTCTGCGGCTTTGTATGTATCGATACTCTTAGTATGTACATAAAGTTTGCAGTTTGCCTGATCAACTTTGTAGAAGACGTAATTTCCCAACTCCTGCGGAGTGACAGCGTGGTTGGTAATTTCTTTTAATGAGGTACTTCTAAAAGCACTTGAACCAATTGCAATAGTACTTGCAGGAATGGTAGCTGATATTAATGCTGTACATTCATAGAAAGCAAAATCCGCTATAGTTATGACTCCCTCGGGAATGACGACAGAGGTCAAACCTTTGCAAAAGCTGAAAGCATGATTTCCTATACTTATAACACTCTCGGGAATAACTACGGAGGTCGGTGCATTGCATCCAAAGAATGCATAGTTTCCGATAGTTGTCAGTCCATCCGGCAGCACAATAGCCTCAATTAAATTAAAGCCAACCCATGGTACATCATGTTCGGATTCGAAATCTTTCATCGCTCCCGTTCCTTCGATAGTCAGAACACCTGTTTCGGTATCAAAACTCCATGTCAAGTTGTCGGCAAGGTTGCCTTCGTCGTCCATACCGCAAATACCGGATGTAATCCTCTCGTACTGCGCGGTGACGGTGAGGTCGGAGGTTACGTTGGTGTAGTCCTTGTCCCAGCCGGTGAAGGTATAGCCGTCGCGGCTCGGGTCCTCCGGTGCGGTAGCAGATTTGCCTTCCTCCACCACCTCGGTCTTCAGCTCTGCGCCGTCGTAATCGACAAAAGTGACGGTATGGCGTGTGATGTCCATCGCCAGCCGGACGGAGTAACCGGTAGAGAGATAATCGTTAGACAAAGTGACGGTTTTTGCAGGGCGGAAATCCACAAACTGTGCTCTGTCATCGCTGGCTGAGATGGAAGAGGTCCAATAATAGCCTCGTCTGTTGGAGGTAATATTATACATGTCTTTTACCTGACGTCGTGCAGCAGCAGGCAGGAAGACAGCTCCGGCTGCTTCCATCTCCGCCCATTGTCCGGCGGTGTAGGTGTTGGTGGTGTAGTCCAGCGGCTGTGCGATGAACGTCAGCCCATCGGGCAGCGTCCATTCATCGGGCAGGAGCACCAGACCGGGCACCTCGTCCACGGTAGCGTTACCGTTCTTGGCGGCGGCATTCTCACGGGTGGAGAGAAGGTACTCCCACTCGGCTGCTGTCATGGTACGCCACGGGGCTTTGTTGAACAAACCCCAGTCGTAGTTAGTGCCGGTAATGTCTTTACCTATCGGAGCATAGATGTTGTCGTTGTCATCGGTGAGATAAGGCATCACGCCGTTATAGCCGGAGGTGCCCCAGCCGAAGAGGTCGATGTCGCCGTCATAGGAGTCGGATATATTCGCATTGTCGGCTCCGACGATAGCGTTCTGTGCCGGCGCGAACGACCACAGCTGTGTAGCCGCGTTATAACGCAGGTTTCCCGGCGAGAAAGCCACCACGTCTCCGTCGCTGTTGATGGAGAAGCGTCCCGCAAGGGCGTCATGCGGTGCCTGCTTGTCTTTCTTCGGTGCGGAGGTCTTCACTTTCGCCTTGTAGGAAACTAACTCTTTGTCCTCCGCGTCTTTGGCTACAACACTGATTTCATACTCCGTGTCGCTCTCCAGACCCGGCAGGACAAACTCCATGCCATCGACTTCACTGTCTTTCTTCTCCGGACGCGGGGCGTTACGGTTGTACTGCGCTATGTGGCCTTTGCCGTCGAAGACAAACTGGTACTCGTTGTTGACGCCGGAGAGGACGGTGATGACAATCACTTCCGCTCCCTCCACCACGGGCCATGATACATAGACGGCGTTCTCTCCGCGTGTCTCGGCGGTTATCTCTGCTGCGGGAAGTACCGTCATGGCGGCGCGGAACTCGACGATACGGAAGTTGCTCTCATTGCCCCATTGGGCGTCCGCTTTGAAGGCGTCGGTCATGAACGAATAGACATAGACCGAGCGTTTCATGTCTCCGAAAGAGGCAAAGGCATTGGCAGGCAGCGTCGGCACAGCTTCGGAGGCGGCGCAGGTAATCTCTGTCAGTCCGGATGTATAGGCGAACGCCTGCTCGCCGATGGACTGGAGCGTGGCGGGCAGATAGACTTTCTCTATCTTGCTGCAATACACAAAGGAATACGCGCCCACGTGCGTGATACCTTCACAAATCATCACTTCCGTCAGTTGGTCCGCGTACGGCGCCCATGGCATGTCCTTGAGCGCTTTGAGGTCCGGCATCGCGCCGGAGCCGCTGACGGTCAGCTTGCCGTTGCCCGACATCTGCCATGTCAGTCCGTCGCCGAAAGTACCGCCTGCTACGGCAGGGAAAGTGGCATAGTTCATCCTGCCCCATGTCTTCGCGTGCTCCTTGTAGGTCTGCACACTCTCGTCATAGACGACCAGAGTGACCTGCTTGGGGTCGAAGCCGAGGGTCGTTTCGTTGAACTCCTCGAAATAGCGATAATTAGGCAGGTCGGGACTGTACCGCTGGCGCATCTCTATCGTGCGCAGACCGGTGCAGCCCATAAACGGCATGGCTTGGATAGCCTCCAAGCCCTCTTCGTCATACTCGCCGGAGGTGAAACCCAACACGCCGCAGGTGGAGGGGAAGGAGATCTTCTCTATCCGGCTGCAGTCGAGAAAGGCTCCGGTGCCGATTTCACTCACGCCTTCCGCTATGACCACCTCGCGGATGGCTTTGTTGCCCGTGAAGGGCGAGCCAACGAGCGGGTTGTCGATTTTCAACTCGCCGCCCCATGAAGGCGCGTCGTCAGAAGAACGGATGGTCAGCACGCCGCTGACGCTGTCCAAGTCATACGTACAGGTTCCTTGCTTGCCTGTCAGGTTTGCCATCGCCGGCAACATCATTGCCAGCATGACCCATAGAGATAGGATTTTTCTCATACTGATTGGATTTTAAGGGTTAATATTAGGGTTAACTGTGTTTTTTTGTGGCTCGGGTTCCTGTTGCGGCTGGTTTTCCTGCTGCCGCAGCTGCGCCCTCCATTGGAAAGGCGTCATGCCGGTGTTCTGGCGGAAAGAGCGGATGAAGGTGCTCGCCTCCTTGTAGCCGCACAGCATGGCGATGTCGCTTATCGCCTTGTCGTACGGGACGGACGCGGTGGAGAGCAGTTTCTTTGCCTTGTTGAGCTGGACGGCTTGGATGAACGACTTGGTGGAGTTCTCCGTGATGGCGAGGATACGCCTTCTTAACGAGGAGGAGGACATGTGCATGGCGTTGGCTACCTTGTCCACCGTCACATCGCCCTCGGGCAGGATATTGCTGATGGTCTCCACGGCACGGGCGAGGAACAGGTCGTCGTCCTCCAGCGCGGTGTCTATCTCCTCACGCGACCCGTTGTGCGAGGCATACTCGCCGGAGCGTTTGATGCGTTCCTCGGTGCGGTACTGCTCCACCTCGCGCAGCAGACGGTTGAAATGCTCCACCTGTCTGCGGTGACGGCGGCGGTGGACGATATACGAGACACAGGCTGCCAGCACAAAGAGGACACAGATGAGCACAATCACGATGATGGAACGCATCCGCTGCTTGCGGTTCAGCTCCTGCAGGATGTTGTTCTCTATCTCGGCGGCGAACTGCGAGAGGTTGGCGTTCGTCGCATGGTCGTACATGGAGTCCCTCAGGTGCTCGAACCGGTCGCCGTGAGCCAGTGCCGCCTCAGGGTCGATGCCGCGGAGTGTCTCGCGCAGGCCCTTGCGCGTGTGCGCTTCATTATATATGTCATGCTGTGCGACGAAGATGGGCAGCGCCTTGTAGTAGTAGTCCGCCCCTTCACGGTTGCGACCGGTGACGTAATAGAGGTCGCCCGTCTGGTTGTAGGCGATGGCTAATGAGTGGTAGTTGCCGGACTTCTCCAGCACGGGGATTGCCTCTTTCAGACACGCCTCCGCCTCGCTGTACTGCTCCAAGACGGTCAGCGCCGCCGCACGCTGCGTCTGGCGGATAGCGGCTTTGTCCGTACGCCCCAGCGCCACCTCCAGCTCCCACGCGTGCGTAGCGTACTCCAGTGCCTTCGCCGGCATGTTCTTGTGCTGATAGACCTCGCTCGCCATGCCGTAGATGACCGCCTCGCGCGCAGGGTTATCCGCCTGATGCACGTACTCCATCGCCTGTAGTATATACCGCTCGGCTACGTCCGGCTGGCGCATGGACATATAGATACCCGCCAGCGTGTTATAGGACGAGGCGATGTTGTCCGGGTCGCCGCCCAACAGGTCCAGATCGTTGCACTCTTTCGCATACATCGCCGCACGGCTGAAATCGCCCAGCCGCACATACACCAGCCCCAAGAGCGAGGCGCAGTCGGCATGCATGATTTTGTCGTCATACTTGCGGCAGAGGGGAATAGCCTGCTCGCCGTACTGGGCTGCCGACTCGAAATCCTGCACCTCGTAGTAATACTCCGCCGCCCAGTACCACACGGCGGCACGCACCGAGTCCGGCTCGGCGCTGCTGTCCATCACGACGGGTTCCTCCAGCAGACCCGCTTCGCGCAACGCTTCGAAATAGAGGTTGGCACTCTTGGTACTGCCGCTCCGGTTGAACTGCTGCAGCAGCTGAGGCACCTCTGCGGCATGAATGGACGCGATTCCGCACATAACAAGGACTGCTATGAGGGTTAAAATCCTTCTGTTTCTCATGTCCGAAATGGTGTTTTAAAGTGTTTATATCAAAATCCGCTGCAAAATTACAAAAAATATCTGAGAAAAAATTGACAAAATCGTGCAAAATTCAAAAAAAAATTGACAAAATCGTGCAAAAGGGCAATTCCGTCAATTTTTCCACATAATTTTTCCACATTTTGGGAAAGGGGAAGTACCAAAAAGAAGGTTCAGGTGGTTTTGGGGGTCAGATGCCGAACAGTGTCCGTGCATTCCGCGTAGTGAGGGCTATGATGTCCTCCGGGGTGGTGTCAAAGACTTCCGCCAGCCGCTCCGCCACATGGCGCATGAAACGGCTCTCGTTGCGTTCGCCGCGATGAGGAACAGGAGCCATATACGGTGCGTCCGTTTCGAGTACTATTTGTTCAAGTACCCTTTGTTTGTTTAACTGGGAGAGTGTGTCGGCGAGTTTGCAGTTCTTGAAGGTCAGCACGCCGCCGATACCTATATAAAAGCCCATCCCGAGTATCTGCTCCGCCGTCTCCCTGCTCCCGTTGAAGCAATGGAAGACACCTCGTAATCCGTAATTCGTAATTCGTGATTCGTAATTCGTAATTCGTAATCCGTAATTCGTAATTCGTAATTCGTAATTCGTAATTTCCCTCACTATAGTGAGCATGTCCTCCGTCGCCTCGCGATTATGGAGGATGACAGGCAGGTTGAGTTCGCGTGCAAGCAGCAGTTGGCGCCGCAGCACCTCTTTCTGCTCCTCTTTATAGGTCTTGTCCCAGTAATAGTCGAGTCCTATCTCGCCTATCGCCACTAACTCGTTCCGGTGCGCACGGATAGCCTCCTCCACCACGGCGAGTTGTTCCTCCCAACCGGCTTTGACATCTTCGGGGTGCAGTCCGAGTGCCGGGAAACAGTAGCCCGGATGGGCATGACAGACCTCTAACACCGTCGTTACGGATGCGGCATTCACGCCGGGCACAATCATGGCTTCCACGCCCGACTCCTGCTGGCGTGCAAGAACCTCTTCCCTGTCCGCCGCATACGCCTCCTCGTCTATATGGCAATGGGTATCAATCATGATTCTGATGATTTTTCCTTTCTGTCAACAATTTCTTTGTGTAATCTGTTTAATTTGTGGACAGAAGAATAATTTTCCTTAATTTTCGATAATTTTTGACTTACCAATAATCGTTTTGTGGGTTTATTGCTTTTGGTGTTTGCAACCTCGCAGAGGTGTATTTTTGGATGGTTGCGGGGCTGGGATGCTTGCATACCAAGACGCGCAAACAGCCAAAGATACGTTAGCCCGACGGGCTGCAAACACCAAAAGTGTTTATCTTTGTTTTTTTTCTTAAAATTATCGCAACACTACGAAATA
>JAFSLP010000050.1 GCA_017448345.1 Paludibacteraceae bacterium
AGAGAACCACTCCGGCGCCATCCTCAAAGGCGTGGAGGAGATGACGGAGGCACGGCACAAAGCCAACCGCCAGCCCGACGAACGGTCCAAAGCCGTGGCGTACCACGACACCATCCTGCCGCTGATGGCAGAGATCCGTACGCACGCTGACGAACTGGAGATGATTGTCGATGACGAAATGTGGACGCTGCCCAAATACCGGGAACTGCTCTTTGTACATTGACGGTATAAGGTTGGTATGCCGACGGCTCCCTTTTAGTCAGGTAACACTCTCTTGAATGACTAAAAATCACTAAGAATATACAAGAACAACTAACGTTGAATTTTCGAACACAGCGTTCGAAAAAAAATCCGGCAAACGGGTCGCACGATGAACGGGCACCCCGGAAAGAAAAGGCGAGAAAATGAGAAAAGAGCTGAAATTTGTCAAGATGCACGGCTTAGGGAATGACTATGTGTATATAGACTGTTTCCCTGCAACCGCAGCCGCCATAATAGCAAGTACGGATTTATCCGCCTTGGCGCGTGCTGTCAGTGACCGCCATTTCGGCATTGGTTCAGACGGGTTAGTGCTGATTCTTCCGTGCAAAGAAGCCGAAGCGTCGATGCGTATCTTCAATGCCGATGGTTCGGAGGCGGAGATGTGCGGCAATGCCATCCGTTGCGTAGGCAAATATCTGTATGAAAGCGGTTTATGTACACAGCTAAAGATGAGAATCAAGACGATGGCGGGTATCCGGGAGCTATGTCTTCACGTCCAAAACGGTTTGGTACACGAAGTGACAGTAGATATGGGAACCCCGAAGACAGCCACTGATTCGCTTGCCTTGAAAGGTCGTGACCTCTTGGGTTTCACCTCCGTCAATATGGGTAATCCGCACGCCGTGTTTTTCCGCAGCTGGGTAATCTCCGATGCGGAAATGGCGGACTTGGGCGAACGAATAGGTACGCACCCGCATTTCCCTGAAGACACCAATGTGGAGTTCGTTCATGTGCGCAATGCGCGTGAATTAGATGTACGCGTGTGGGAACGCGGCAGCGGCGAGACTATGGCATGCGGCACAGGAGCCTGCGCAGCAGCCGTGGCGGCGTACCGGATGGGTGAGACAGGAGAGGAGATCATCGTGCACCTCAAGGGAGGTGAGTTATTGATTCAGTATGACCCGTTGGAAAACAGAATTACCATGACAGGTCCGGCAACAGAAGTGTTCCGGGGTACCTATAGTTGGGAGGAATAATCATGCAAATCAATCCCTATTATGCCGAATTACCGGCTAATTATCTGTTTCGTGACATCGAACTGCGGGTGAACGCTTATCTGGCACATCATCCGAATGAGAGGCTGCTGCGTATGGGCGTGGGCGATGTGACGCGTCCGCTGCCCCGTGTCATCGTGGATGCCATGCACACCGCAGCAGAAGAGTTGGCTCACGCCGAAACATTCCGTGGTTATTGTCCCGAAAACGGTTACCAATGGTTGCAGCAGCGTATCATCGACTCTTTTTACAGCCCTCGCGGGATTTGTTTTGAACCCGACGAGGTGTTTATCGGCGAGGGCGCAGGCAGCGATTTAGGCAACCTCAGCGAACTATTTGACCAAAAGAACACAGTGGCGATTCTTGACCCTACCTATCCTGCCTACGTGGATACGAATATCATGGCAGGCAGGGAGATAGTTTTTATACCGTGTATGAAAGAAAATGCTTTTGTTCCGGAACTGCCCAAGAAGCAGGTGGACATCATTTACCTCTGCTTTCCCAACAACCCCACAGGAGCCATACTTACGCATGACCAGCTGCGCTTGTGGGTGGAGTATGCCCGTGAACACAAGAGTATTATTATTTTCGACGCCGCCTACGAAGCCTTTATCTCTGAACCGGGCATTCCGCATAGTATCTATGAGATAGAAGGCGCCAAGGAGGTGGCAATAGAAGTGCACAGTTTCAGCAAGAGTGCCGGTTTCACGGCAGTGCGCTGCGGCTATACCGTAGTACCATACGAGACAGGATTGCAGGCGATGTGGATGCGGCGGCAATGCACCAAGTACAACGGCACAGCATACATAGCCCAGCGTGCAGCAGAAGCCACTTTTACACCGGAAGGGCAAAAAGGTATAGCGGACAATCTGAACTATTACAGAGAGACAGCAGCTGTTATCATGGATGGTCTGAAACATATGGGGTACGAAGTGTACGGAGGAACGAACGCACCGTATATATTCTGCGTGGCTCCGCATGGATGGGACTCATGGACATTCTTCGACCACCTGTTGCAGCAATGTCAAGTGGTCTGCACTCCCGGTGTCGGTTTCGGCAGATGCGGTGAGGGATTTGTGCGGTTCTCCGCCTTCTCGAAACGGGAAGACTGTATCGCCGCTCTTGTCAGAATGAAGGAAAAGATATAAAAAAACGGTGACGCTTCACTAAATCGTAAATAACAAATGATTAAATTGTAAATAGTTTTATGTGCGGAATTGTTGGATATATAGGCAAACGCAAGGCGTATCCTGTATTAATCAAAGGACTTCATCGTCTGGAATACCGGGGCTATGACAGCGCCGGCGTGGCACTCATCAACGGGCAGGGACAACTGAATGTCTATAAAGCGAAAGGCAAAGTGGCTGAGTTAGAGGCTTTTGCTGCCGACAAAGACACGGACGGCACGATAGGTATCGCGCATACGCGCTGGGCGACACACGGCGAGCCGAACACCGTCAATGCCCATCCCCATTACTCGGAGAGCGAACGGCTGGCAATCATTCACAACGGTATCATCGAGAATTACGCTGTCCTCAAAGCCGGACTGCAGGCGGAGGGGTACACCTTCAAGTCCGACACGGACACCGAAGTGCTGGTGCAGCTGATTGAATATACGCAAGTCAACCGCCAAGTGGAGCTGAAGACAGCCGTGCAACTGGCACTGCAACAGGTCATAGGTGCCTACGCGATAGCTGTGCTGGACAAAGAACATCCGGACACTCTCATTGCCGCCCGCAAAGGTTCGCCCTTGGTCATCGGAGTAGGGCAGAACGAGTACTTCCTTGCCTCCGACGCAACACCTATCGTCGAATATACCGACCAAGTCATCTATGTGGAAGACGAGGAGATTGTTGTGCTGAACCTTTCATCCGCCGGCAATCAGCACTCTGGCGTGGAGATAACAACGATAAATAATGTGCAGAAAACACCGGAAATCAAACGCTTGGAACTCTCGCTCAGCCAGTTGGAGAAAGGCGGTTACACGCATTTCATGCTCAAGGAGATTTTCGAGCAACCCCGCACGCTTGCGGACTCCATGCGCGGACGTGTCAACCTGCGGCAGGACAATATCGCTCTCTCCGGTTTTATTGACAACAAAGACCGTTTCCTGTCCGCCAAGCGTATCATCATCACCGCCTGCGGCACCAGCTGGCACGCCGGGCTGATAGCGATGTACGCCATCGAGGAGTTTGCTCAGATACCCGTCGAGGTCGAGTACTCGTCCGAGTTCCGCTACCGCAAACCCGTCATCAACCGCGATGATGTCGTCATCGCCATCTCACAGTCCGGAGAGACGGCGGACACACTCGCCGCCATACAACTCGCCAAACAGCACGGCGCATTCATCTTCTCCGTCTGTAATGTCGTCGGCGCCTCTATACCGCGGCTGAGCGACAGCGGTTGTTATACCCATGTGGGACCCGAGATAGGTGTCGCTTCTACCAAAGCCTTCACCGCACAAGTGGCGGCACTCACTATGCTTGCTCTCTGTATCGGACGGGAGAAAGGTACCATTACGCAAGAGCTGTACCTGCGTGTCGTCCGCGAACTCGGACAGGTGCCCGGCAAGATGGAACGCGTGCTCGGACAGAACAAGCGTATTGCTGATTTCGCCAAGACTTTCACCTATGCACAGAACTTCATCTATCTCGGACGCGGATATAACTACCCGGTAGCCTTGGAAGGCGCACTCAAACTCAAGGAAATCAGTTATATACACGCCGAAGGATACCCCGCTGCCGAGATGAAACACGGTCCGATTGCACTTGTCTCGCAGGAGATGCCTGTGGTTGTCATCGCGCCTAAATGCGGAACCTACGAGAAAGTGGTCAGCAATATTCAGGAAATCAAAGCCCGCAAAGGCAAAGTCATCGCTATCGTCACCGAAGGAGACCAACTCGTCAGCAGATTGGCGGATTACACCATCGAGGTGCCGCAGACCGAAGAATGTCTCTCACCCTTGCTGACGGTTGTTCCGCTTCAGCTGCTGGCATACCATATTGCCGTGGTCAAGGGATGCGATGTGGACCAGCCCAGAAACCTCGCCAAATCGGTCACGGTTGAATAAAAATCAAAAATAATTGCACAAATATTTGCATATTCCAAAAAAAAGCAGTACCTTTGCACCCGATTTTGAAAAGATAAAAGCCTTTCAACGATTTCTGATTAGGCGTTTATGAGCGGGCAGAACACAAATATCATTGACCTTACGCGCCTTCCCATTGGCACGCACCGCTTTGATATTCTGTTGGATGACGGCTTCTTCGCTTCCGTAGAGAAGTCGGAAATACTCAGCGGACAAGTTGCTGCCAAGGTGACGCTTAATCTCCGGGAGGAGGACTATTCGCTCAGCATTGCAGTCCAAGGGACTGTCTCTGTTGTGTGCGATAGATGTCTTGACCCCATGACCCTTGAAATCAACGACGAGCAGGAGATTTTCTCAGAGGACGAAGAACCAAATGAACCAATGGTAAATGACAAAATGGTAAATCTCCAGTGGCTCGCATATGAAATTGTAGCTATCAATATTCCTCTCGTGCACTGTCACCCAACTGGTGCTTGCAACCCGCAAATGGATCTTCTCCTCCACTCGCACCTTTGTGCCGGGCAGGAACCCGAAAATTGATAAAATAAACACTATTGTACAATAACTAAAAACCTCTCAATCGGCATAGAGGGAAACCGCTAAATTACCAAATGGTAAATGACCCAATGGTAAATGACCAAATGGTAAATGAAGCGATTGCCGAACAATATGGCACATCCAAAAAGAAGACAATCGCACACCAGACAAGCCAAACGTCGTACGCATGACGTTGTGAAGGCTCCTACATTGGCTACCTGCCCGAACTGCGGAGCACTCCACATCTACCACACCGTTTGCCCTTCCTGTGGCTACTACCGTGGCAAACTGGCTATCGAGAAGGCTGAGGCGTAACGATTGGCAGACAACAAACGGAGAAAGGTGAAAGGCTCTGACCTTTTACCTTTTCTCCTTACTTATTTATCACGCGTGCGAGAGCACGTATGTGACCCGGGAGGGCCACGCCGGAAATTAAACTACGAAATGTTAATTATTAATTCTTAATTATTAATTATCGTATGTGTCCAAACTACGAAATGTTAATTATTAATTCTTAATTATAAATTATCGTATGTGTCTAAACTACGAAATGTTAATTATTAATTCTTAATTATTAATTATTTAATGTACAACGATTCCAACAATGACGGTATCCGCCGTCCAAACGGCTTCGGACGCTCCTCTGACAACCCGCGTCCACGTTTCCGCAGAGAGAATGAACCTGTTTCCCGTCAGCCGCGTCCGCGTTTCCAGCGGGACCCGGAGGCTGCACCCCGTCCCCGTTTCAGAAGAGACGGAGAACAACCACAGCGTCCGTTCGGCTCTTCCTACGAACACCGCGAGCACGCTTTTGACCGCTCGCAGGACCGTCCTTTTGCACGCCCCGCAGGCAAACGTCCGCAGCGTAACAACGGACTCTATTCCGCACGCAAACAGCAGACTTACCGCGAACTGCACGAGGACCCCACCAAGCCCGTAAGACTCAATAAATTCCTCGCCAACGCGGGCATCTGCTCCCGTCGTGAGGCGGATGATTTTATCCAAGCCGGTGTCATCACCGTCAACGGACAAGTCGTGGACTCGCTCGGCGTCAAAGTCCTGCCGACAGACGAAATCCGTTTCCATGACCAGCCCGTACGACGCGAACGCAAGGTATATATCCTTCTCAATAAACCCAAGAACACCGTCACCACCACCGATGACCCGCAGGAACGGCACACCGTCATCGATATCGTCCGCAACGCCTGCGCCGAGCGTATCTATCCCGTCGGACGGCTTGATAGAAACACCACCGGCGTGCTTCTCCTTACCAATGACGGTGACTTGGCTGCCAAACTCACGCATCCTAAGTTCCATAAGAAGAAAGTGTACGCCGTCACCCTCGACCGTGACCTCGAGGAAGTGGACGAAGCTATCATACGTGCCGGCGTCATGCTTGATGACGAACGGATCATACCCGATGCACTCGAGTTCCCCAAAGCTGACCGCCATCACATAGGACTGGAGATTCACTCCGGGCAGAACCGCGTAGTGCGCCGTATCTTTGAGAAAGTGGGATACAAAGTGGTCAACCTCGACCGGGTCTCTTTTGCCGGACTGACCAAGAAAAACGTAGGACGCGGCAAATGGCGCTTCCTCACGCCTAAAGAGGTCGCTTTCCTCCAGATGGGCTCCTTCGAATAAGTAATTCGTAATTCGTAATTCGTAATTCGTAATTTCAACTTTGAACTCTCGTACCCTCCATTATATACTGTTTGCGGTTACGGTGGCGCTGGCGATCGTCAGCGGCATTTTGATGTCCCGTGTGAACGTCAACGCTGACTTGACCAAGTACCTGCCCGATGACTCGCAGATGAAAAGCGGACTGGAAATCATCAACTCCGAGTTCGGCTCCTCGCAGATGTCCGGCACTGATGTGCACGTGATGTTTGAGGGGGTTCGGCAGGAGGAGGTGCACGGCATCCGTTCGCTCTTGGAGGCGTACCCCGATGTGCACGACGCCGCTTGTCGTTACAGCTCCGACAGCGCATACACACTCTTCGACCTCGATGTCCCCAAGTCGGTCGACCAGAAAGCACTCGGCAAGCAAATCAGCAACCGCTTCGGAGGCAACTGCGTCGTTGAGACCAGCCAAGACGGTGCCACTCCGCCCGTCTCTGTCATGATTTTAGCCGCCATAATCATTATGGCGGTGCTCTTCGTCATGGCGCAGTCGTGGTTCGAACCCGTGGTCATACTTATCACGGCGGGCTTGGCGATTGTCCTCAATATGGGCACCAACGCTCTGCTGCCCTCCGTCTCGATAACCACTAATTTCATCGGCGCTATTCTGCAGGCGGTGCTCTCGCTCGACTACTGTATCGTTCTCCTCAACCGGTACCGACAGGAGCAGGACGAGCACACTGACCGGCGTACATCGGTCTTGGCGGCGAACAGAGCCATAAGAAAGGCGGCTCCCTCTATCCTCTCTTCGGCGCTCACTACTGTCGTGGGCTTGCTGATGCTCTGTTTTATGCGCTTGAAGATAGGGGCGGATATGGGCGTGGTGCTTGCCAAAGGTGTCGTTTGTTCGCTCATCTGCACCTTTACCGTTATGCCGTCGCTGATGATGCTCTTCCGCAGAACCATCAACCATACGGCGAAGAAAGCCTACGTGCCGCCCACCGACGGCTTGGCGCGTTTGGTCGCTTCGCATAAGATTTCCATGGCGGTCGGAGCAATTATCCTTTTTGTCTCCTCGTGGTATTTCTCGCGCCGGACCACTATCTTCTTCTCCGCAGAGGCTGACTCGCGTATTGAGAAGATTTTCCCCTCGCCGAACCCCTTTGTCTTGGTGTATGACACTTCGGACGAGGATTCGGTCTATAACCTCGTCGGCAGCCTTGTGCAGCAACCCGGCATACAGTCCGTCATCTCGTACCCGACGCTGATGTCGCAGCCCCTCACGCCGCAGGAGATGACCAGCCACGTGTACTCACTCCTTACCGATTTCAGAGATATGCTCCCGGAGGGTACGGAGGTGCCGCCTGAGATGCTTGACGCCCTCAAACCACAATGGGTGCAACTGGTCTATTATATGCGCTCCAAGCCGGACGAGGAAACACGTATGGCGTTCCCCGAACTGGCGCGTTTCCTGCATACCCACGTCGCGTCCGATCCTTTCTTCGCCTCGTACCTCGATGCGGATATGCGTGCCCAGATTGACCGCCTCCAGTCCATGCTCGACGTCGCCCCGGAGCCTCCGACACCCGCACCCCAAACACCCGCACCGGCAACCCCTCCTGCACCCGCTCCGATAATCTCTGATTCCTCGGATACTTCGGATTCCTCGGATTCCTCGGATATTTCGGATACATCGGATTCCTCCGACACCTCGGATTCCTCGGATATCTCGGATATTCCCGCTTCGCCGGACTCTTCTGTTTCCTCTCCTTCCTCCGCGCTCCGGATTGACTCCGTCGCCATTCCTTCCTTCGAGCCGGAGAAGATTGCCCTTGTTCCTTTCCTCGAACACCTCAACACCACGCGCACCTCGGCGGCAACGGTGGAGATGCGCAAACTGACGGATACTGCCGCTATACGTCTGCCTATGTCGGTCAGCGAGATGTCGGTCTTTATCGGTTCTACACCCATCCAGACGCGTCTCGTCTATGGATACGCGCCCGGTAAGGCGAAGAAACTCTCGCCGCTCCAGTACGTGCACCTCCTCGTCGATGACCTCTTCAAACGCCCCGGATTGGCGGGAATGATTTCTGACGAGCAGCGAACCCTCCTTTCGCAGCGCGCCTACCTTATGGATTTGGCGGACGCCAATGCCTCGCTCCTTCCGGCGGACCTCAACCAGCTGCTCCGGGCTTTCGGTATCGAGGACCTCTCGGACGACGACTTGTTGGCTATTGCCAGACCGCCTGTCCACAAGCAGAACGTACTGCCGCAGAATGTCACACCTCCCTCCGAACTCAACGCGCAGGAGATTGTCAGCACCGTGGCGGACCTCCAGCGCTCGCTCCATAGCACTGACACCACACGCTCACTCAGCAGCGTAGCCGCAAACACCCTCAAACAGCCGCAAACAACTTCAGGCAGCGAGGCTCTCCAACGTCACCCTTCCCGCTCTGACAGGCAGGCGGAACTCTTCACCGAACTCATGTTTGGGGACAATACCTACACACCGGCGCAGATGGCTTCCAAACTGGAGCAGCTCATGAGGCTCTCGGATGTCCATTCGGCACCCGTCACACCGGCGCAGATGTCGCTCCTCTATGACTACTACGGCTCCGTGCACAGCGCGGCGGACACGCTCCGGATGGGCTTCGAACAGCTCCTTGTATATCTCTGCGACACACTCGTTTACGACCCCAGGCTGGCGGATATTCTTCCCGATACGGTACGCGCTGAAGCGGTTAACATTCATGCGCGTCTGGAAGACGGACTCGGGCAGCTCCGCAAGCCGGACCACTCACTCCTTGTCGTCCTCTCTTCGCTGCCGGCTGAGTCGCAGGAGACATACGCCTTTGTGGATACGCTCACCGCTCTCGCGGATAACGCACTCCCGCACGAGCATTATTATATTGGCGAATCGGTTATGTACTCGGAGATGCGTGCCGGTTTTGACTATGAGATGAATGTCGTCTCGCTCCTCACGATTCTCTCTATCTTCCTCATCGTCGCGCTTACCTTCCGTTCGCTGATTGTGCCTACTATTCTGGTCGTTACAGTCATGACGGCGGTTTATGTCAACGTGGTGGCAGCGGGTGTCGTCTCGGGGCAGATGCTGTACCTCGCATACCTCGTCGTGCAAGCAATCCTCATGGGAGCAACCATTGATTACGGTATCCTCTTTGCCAACTACTACCGCGAGAACCGCAAGGTTATGCTCCCCGTCGATGCTGTCTGTGCGGCGTACAGAGGTTCCATCAGGACCATCCTCACATCCGGACTGATTATGGTGCTTGGACCCGGAGCAATGGCGCTTTTTGTGGACGACCTGATGATTTCGAATATTGTGGGCTGTATAGCTGCAGGGGCGTTTGTGGCTATTGTCCTCACCCTCACCGTCGTCCCTGCCGTACTCGTCGCCCTTGACCGCTGGGTCGTCTATGGTAAGAAAAACCGCTTCTCCGAATAACCAATCCATCATTCATCAATCCATCATTCATCAATCCATCATTTAACTCGCGTAGCGAGCGGCTCAATCCATCATTCATCAATCCATCATTCATCAATTCATCATTCATCATTCCATCATTTAGCTCGCGCAGCGAGCGGCTCAATCCATCATTCTTTATGATTTTACTATATATATACATAGTATATATATACTTTTTAATTCGATATTTTTATTTGCACATGTCAATTTTTTTTCGTAACTTTGCGCACTTTTTGGTATTTATCACTTATTGTGGAGCAGAAAAACAATACACACTGGGATTTGACCATCACCCCGCGTGACAGGCTTCTTGCGCTGGACTGGCGCGAGATTTGGCGCTATCGTGATATGTTCATGCTTTTTGTTGACCGTGCCTTCCGCACTGCCTACAAGCAGACAATTCTCGGACCCCTCTGGTTCATCATCACACCCGTGCTCTCGGTTATCGTTTATGTCACGGTCTTTGGTGGTATTGCCAATATCCCTACAGACGGTGTACCGCCCGTGCTCTTCTATCTCTTGGGCATCTCGGTCTGGGGATATTTCGCTTCATGCTTAACCTCGACCTCCAACTCGTTCGTCTCTAATGCGGACATCTTCGGCAAGGTCTATTTCCCGCGTATCATAATGCCCATGGTGGCGGTGACGGTCAACCTCCTCTCGTTTGCTATCCAGCTGGCTATTTTCTTCGCTTTCTATATCTATTATGCGGCTACGGGCACGGACCTCACTATCCATTGGCAGGTCGTCCTATTCCCCTTCCTGATGTTGCTCTTGGCGCTTATGGCGATGGGATTCGGAATGATTTTCTCGTCCCTGACAACCAAGTACCGTGACCTGCAGATTATGCTGGCGAAGATTATCTCCCTCTGGGTCTATGTCACACCGGTCATTTACCCCTTGAGTATGGTCACGAATGACAAACTGCACCTTGCTATGTCGCTCAATCCCGTCACACCGGTGATGGAGGCTATCAAGTACTCCCTCCTCGGAGTGGGGCAGTTCTCGTGGCTCTGGCTGGGCTATAGCGCACTGGTCACACTTATCCTGCTCATCTTTGGATTGATGCTCTTCAATAAAGTACAGAAATCCTTCATGGATACGGTGTAGAACCATGAACCGGCAGAATGAATAACAGGACCATCACGGGACCATCTTCTGATAACAATATAATAGCGAAACATTGAAGCAAGACACGGGAAAATATTATACTACAGTAATAACGCCTAAGAGTTACGCACACGGTTTGGGACTGAAGGAGCTCTGGCAGAAGCGTTACTTGATTTGGCTTTTCGTCAAACGCGACATTACTGTTCAATACAAGCAGACCATCTTTGGCATGGGCTGGTATTTCATTTCGCCGCTCTTCACGATGTTCATGTATATCATCGTCTTCGGTCGCATTGCAGGTATCCCTACGGACGATGTGCCGCAGCCGGTCTTCTATCTCTCCGGCATCTGCCTCTGGGAGTATTTCTCCGCCTGTCTCACAGACGTAGCCGGCACGTTCCAGAAGAACGCAAGTCTCTTCGGCAAGGTCTATTTCCCCAGACTCGTCTCGCCTGTCTCGGTGGTTATCTCAAGGCTCTTCCGTTTCTCGCTGCAACTGGGCACGTTTATCATCGTTTATCTCTTCTTTGTCCTCAAAGGCGTGCACCTCTGCCCGAACTGGTATTTGCTCCTCTTCCCCGTCATCATTCTCATTATGCAGGGATTGGCGCTGGGCTTGGGACTGATTATCTCCTCCCTGACCACCAAATACCGCGACTTGGTCAATTTCTTCGGTGTCTTCGTCTCCCTTTGGATGTACGCCACGCCGATTGTTTATCCCCTGAGTTATGTCACGAACCCGACGCTGCATAAGATCATGCTTTTGAACCCCATGACCGCACTGATAGAGACTTTCAAGTACGGAGCGTACGGTGCCGGAGAGTTCTCTTGGTCCGCATTGTGTTATAGTTTCATTTGCATGCTCGTCCTGCTCGTCATCGGCATTTACATGTTCAACCGCAAACAGAAATACTTCATTGACACTATTTGACAATGGTCAAAATGATGAATTGAGCCGCTACGCTGAATGATGTAATGATGAACGTAAAGGATGCTAAATATAGAGACAAACTAATGCAATTTGCTATTCGGATGGTTAAACTTAAGAATTATCTGAATGAGCAGATGCATGAGTATAACATAGCGGACCAGATTCAGCGTTCGGGAATGGCTGTTGGGGCACTGCACCGCGAAGCAACGTATGCGGAAAGCGATTTGGATTTTATCCACAAGCTTTCTATTGCCCAGAAAGAATGCAATGAAACGTTGTATTGGCTGGAATTATTAAAGGCGACGGGATATTTGGATGAAACGCAATTTGCAAGCCTTTATCAAGATGCAGAGGAAATCATGCATATGCTCACCGCCAGCATTGTGACAACTAAGAAACGTTTGAACAAACAATAACCCCATCATTAAAAATCAATCCATCATTTAAAATCATCAATCCATCATTAAGCTCGCGTAGCGAGCGACTCAATACATCATTAAAATCATCAATCCATCATTAAGCTCGCGTAGCGAGCGACTCAATACATCATTTATATTTATGACCGCAATAGAATTTAATCACGTATCGAAACAATACCGCCTCGGCTTGGTATCCACCAAGACCCTGAGCCATGATATCCGCCGTTGGTGGCTCACCAGTATCATGAGACAGGAAGACCCGTATCTCAAGATTGGCGAGACCAACGACCGTGCCACCAAAGGCAACTCGGAATACGTCTGGGCACTCCGTGACATCGATTTCAAAGTCGAGCAAGGCGACGTCGTCGGTATCATCGGCAAGAACGGTGCCGGCAAATCGACCCTCCTCAAACTCCTCTCCCGTGTCACCGGTCCCACCACCGGCACCATTCGTGCCCACGGACGCATCGGCTCTCTCTTGGAAGTCGGCACAGGCTTTCACAGCGAAATGACCGGACGCGAAAATATCTACATGAATGGTGCTATCCTTGGTATGACAAAAGCCGAGATAGACCGCAAGCTGGACGAGATTATCGATTTCTCCGGCTGCGAACGCTATATAGACACCCCTGTCAAGCGTTACTCTTCCGGTATGACCGTCCGCCTCGGCTTTGCCGTAGCCGCTTTCTTGGAGCCAGAAATATTGGTGGTAGATGAGGTATTAGCCGTCGGCGATGCTGAGTTCCAGAAGAAAGCCATCGGCAAGATGAAAGACGTCTCCCAAGGCCAAGGTAGAACAGTTTTATTCGTGAGTCATAACATGACTTCTGTGAAGCAACTTTGTAAGCATGGAATTCTCTTAGAGAATGGACAGGTGTCTTTTATGGGAACAGCAGAAGATACGATTGGTAAGTATCTCGCTGTGAATTTGGAAGACATAGATAAGCCTCTGGCTGAACGCACGGATCGACGTGGTGACGGACGTGTTCGTTTTACAAATGTATTGTTTAGGAATGCTAAGGGCGATGTGGTAACGGAAGCCTTTGTCGGCACTCCGCTTACCATAGAGATGTATTTTGATATCAATGATCCAAGTGTTGATTTATCTAAAGCTATTATGGCATGTGGTTTGTCTGATAGCTATGGTATGAGTGTCGCAAACTGGATTTCTGATGAAATTGAGCATG
The DNA here is from genome assembly GCA_017448345.1 of Paludibacteraceae bacterium. Classification (GTDB taxonomy): domain Bacteria; phylum Bacteroidota; class Bacteroidia; order Bacteroidales; family Paludibacteraceae; genus Colicola. The sequence continues at coordinate 13,639 of JAFSLP010000050.1, forward strand.
ATTTTTCTAATCTAAAGGATGAGAAAAAGATAGTACTTCATATTCCAGCTTTAAATTTGCGTCCGCAAACGTATAATTTTGGCGTTCAGTTGTCTATTGGTTCAACAAGTCCGAAAGATTGGTGTGATGAAATAGGACCAATCTCTCAATTAACCATACTTAATGATTCCATTTTTACTCCTGGTGTAAACCTAAAAGATTGCAGAGGACATCAAGCTCTAGTCCCTGCAAGATATTTATAACTGCCTCTTTAATTTAATGAAAAAAATAGCCATAATAGGAGCGAGTTATTTGCAGTTGCCATTAGTGCAACGTGCTAAAGAGATGGGACTATATACCATCTGTTTTGCATGGGCAGAAGGAGCAGTGTGCAAAGACGTATGCGATAAGTTCTATCCTATCTCCATTGTGGAGAAAGAGCAGATACTTGCAATCTGTCAACAGGAGCATATTGATGGCATCTGTACAATAGCTTCTGATACAGCGGCACCGACTGTTGCATACGTAGCAGAGCAGATGGGATTGGTGGGTAATAGTTATGAGGCTTCGCTCAAGGCTAACAACAAAATCCTCATGCGCAATGCCTTTGCTGCGGCGAATGTTCCTTGTCCCAGAAATTGGTGCATTTCGGGATACTCACCTATAACCGATAACCTATTACCTTTACCCCTTATTGTCAAACCCTCTGACAGAAGCGGAAGCCTTGGAGTTGTTAAAGTTGAGAAGGAAGAAGATCTCCTTCCGGCAATCAAGGCTGCGCAGGAGTACTCGTTTAAGCATGAGGCGATTGTTGAGCAGTTTATCGAGGGAAGAGAGATTAGTGTGGAATTTATATCCTATAAGGGTGTCCACTATCCTCTTCAAATTACTGATAAAGTAACTACTGAGGCGCCTCACTTCGTGGAATTGGAGCACCATCAGCCTGCTAATTTAACCAAAGCGCAGTATGAAGAGATTTATGATTTGACCAAACGTGCCTTGAATGCATTAGGAGTAACTAATGGCGCCAGTCACTCAGAGTACCGCATTACGAAAGATGGAAAGATTTATGTGATGGAGATTGGTGCACGAATGGGTGGAGACTTTATTGGTAGTAACTTGGTGCAACTCAGTACAGGGTATGATTTTCTTCGTGGAGTGATAGAGGTGGCATTAGGTACGTTTACTGCACCGCAATTGAAAGAACATAACTATAGCGGAGTCTATTTCTTAAGCGAAGCTACGGCTCATATGAAACCGATTATAGAGCAGCATGCTTTGCCGGAGATAGTGAAAGCAGAGATAACCGATAATGAACTTCATCCGTTAACTTGCAGCGGGGATAGAAGCGGTTATATGATTTATAAAAGCGATAAAAAGATAAAGATATAAACTGTCAAAAACCGAATAAATATGGACAATCAAGTATTAGAAGGCCTAGAGTTGATGGGTAATCAAGCAAAGGCACGATTCAAATATTGTGGAGAAAATGTATATGTTTATCCGCTAGTAAAAATCATTAGAGCTGAACATATTGAAATTGATGATTATAGCCGAATTTGTGATTATGTCTATATTGATGCCGGAAAAGGGGTCAAAATAGGCAAATACTGTATGATTACGTGGCATTCCATCATTGAGGGGGGGGGGTACTCCTCGGCGATCGGGTGTTCTTAGGACCGGCTACAAAGCTGCTAACGTCAACTTATGAAATAAATGGTTTATATGGAAACGAATTCCTACCTGAAGGAACAAGAGGCTTCCAATATGGTGATATAACAATCAAAGATGATGCATATATTGGGGCTAATAGTGTAATCATGCCGGGTGTTACTATAGGTGAAGGAGCTGTTGTAGGGGCAAATTCATTGGTAGATAGGAATCTCAAACCGTGGGGTATTTATTTTGGTAACCCTGTCAAACTGATAGGTATGCGTGAGCAACCATCAAACGATAAGAAACGTATAATAGAATCGATGGATTGGACTAAACATTTTTAGTGTGAAAGTGTTAATCCTTCCAGTCGATATAATGAAGGATTAATAACAATGCTAAAAATGGAAAATGAATTAAAAGTCGAAGGTATTGAGTTGATGGGTAACCATGTGAAAGATAAACTCAAGTCATGTGGAACAGGAGTTAAAATCAATGGTTTGGCGAAAATAGCAAAGCCTGAAGTGGTAGAACTGCACGATAATTGTCGGCTAGGTGATTTTACATTTATTTATGGAGGAGTTAGAGTCGTAATTGGAAAACATACAGATTTCCAACCTCATGCAAGAATATGGGGTGGAGGAACATGTGTTATCGGAGATAGAGTTAACATAGGTCCGGGCACTACATTACTAACGGCAAAATATTTGCACGAGAGTGGGCAAATTATGGTAGATGGAATGGAGAATGGAGAGTCAACGATGGAATATGGTTTATGCGAGATAGGAAACGATGCATATTTAGGTGCAAATTGCGTTGTAATGCCGGTTAAGATAGGGGAAGGTGCAATCGTTGCTGCAAGTTCGTTCGTAACTCATAATCTCAAACCTTGGGGAATCTATGCTGGGAATCCTGCTAAGCGTATCGGATGGCGAGAAAAACCATCAGATGAGATGTTAAACGAAATTAATTCGAGAGAATAAAGATAATGAATTCGGAGAATAAAATAGTTAAGTCAATTGATGACTTTCTGCTCCTTAAGGGTGAGAAGTTAGGCGTGTCGGATTGGATGGTTATTGATCAGTCCAGAATTAACCTATTCGCTGATGCAACTCTTGATTATCAGTGGATTCATGTAGATGAACAACGTGCAAAAGAGGAAAGCATCTATCATGCAACTATTGTTCCCGGATATTTAACACTCTCTTTAGCGGTTCACCTTTTAGAAAGTGCGTTTAATGTACAAAATGTGAAGCAAATCATCAACTATAGCGTTGAAAAGATGATTTTTAAAAAACCGGTAGTAGTTAATAGTCGAGTTCGGCTTCATGTATATCTGGATTCCGCTAAGGATTTAGGGAATATATGTCAAGCTAAGCTGCACTGCCAAATGGAGATAGAACATCAGGATGAACCCGCATTTGATGGAATTATCACCTTTTTGTATTTTTTTAAAAGAATAACTAATGCGAATCAGCAGTTAAAAATAAGATAAATAAACGCGATGGATAGTTTTCCCATCAGATGCAGCCAAAGTCCCTGCGATGATCGGACTTTATGCGCTCTTTGAATATCCGTTTTTTCGTTCAACCAATTGAAAAAGGCTTCAATAGGCTGTCTTACAGAGGAT
>JAFSLP010000051.1 GCA_017448345.1 Paludibacteraceae bacterium
ACATATTGGATTACCGTAAATTTGCGTAATTTGGTAAATTTGTGAACTATTTATTTGAGTGTTTCAAAAAAAAGTTGTACCTTTGCATCGCAAAATTTTTAAAACACAAAAACAATGGTAGCAACACAACCGACATTTAGTCAGGTGTACGACTTGGCTGCGATGCTGACTTGGCAAGATCAACGTAAGTTGGTTCAAAGAGTACAACACAACATACGTCAGTATGAAGAGACGGCTCCGATAACTAAAGAAGAGTTGCTGGCGTGTGTAGAGCATGCAGACGCCTTGATAGACGAGGGATACTGCATGGAGCATGAAGCAGCCAAACAGCATTTCCAATCCCGAATGGCACAAAAAACGGAGAGACTATGAGAATCATTTGGTCTGACGAAGCCATTAAGTCGGTGGATGAAACCGCCGACTATATTGAAGACAACTTCGGCATAGGCAGAAGCATGGAGTTTTACGACGAAGTGCAGAAACAGGCTGATTCACTCCTGCAATTTCCCAAGAAAGGTTCTATAGATGATGATTTAAAGGGAGGCAAGTATGATTACAGAAGTTTGGGCATTGGAGAGTTGAGCCGTTTGGTATATCGTATCGATGGCGAGACGATTCGTATCCTCTACCTTTGGAACACAAGGCGCAACCCAATTACTCTCCGAAGTATGTTCATATAATATTTTTTGTAAATACTGATAGCAAAATCCCCAAAAGCGGTAATCCAATAAAGCGGATTACCGCTTTTTATATATATGCGTGTGCGTATATAAAAAATATAGGAATATAAATATAATTAACTGAATATTAACAAAAAGAGAAAAACAAATTTGGTATGAAAACAAAAATTCATTCATGTGCAAGACTCTTTGCACTATTCTGCGTGCTTGCAATAAGTACGACTGCCGTGTGGGCTCTGACTATCAACAAAGACACATGGAAAAATTTAGGAATAGATGAAACCTCTCTTCCTGACGGAGATTACTATATCCTTAACTATGGGGCAGGGAAATTTGCGAAATACGGTAGTAATATGGGGTTAGACGCTAATGAGGCAAATGCAACACTGTTTCATAAAAATAGTGATGGCTATCTCTATTATGCGACAAGCACTAAAACATATTATGTTTGGCTTGGGAAGACAACCACTAGTAACAATTATAAAGTCACCAACATGAGTGCGAATACAGGTGAAAAAACGGCACTTACATACACCAAGAATGGTACTAAGTTATACAAAATAACAAATAACAGCGTCAATTTCAAATCTTCTAACACTACAGCTATTTTGGGCGCAGGTACAACTGGTGGTGTTTATACTTGTAATACATCATATACTTCAAGTTATACTAATCGAGATTGGGTCTTCATTCCCAAAGCATCGTTTGATGCACAAAAACCTACCCTTTATTTCGCTGCACATGCACTAGTAAGCAGTAACGGCGGAGGGACAGTTAAATGCTCTTTTACGAATCCTTTCCCGAATGACGCAACAGCCGATGCTATTAGTACTGCACAAACATTTGCCGCAAGTGCTACTCAAACCGTTTATTTCACAGCAGAAGCGAATTCCGGTTCGCAATTTGTAGGCTGGTCTCTAACCGATGGCGGAGATATTATTGATGGAGCAACAGAACCTAATTATTCGGTTTCAGTAACCTCTAACAGTAAAGATTCGGAAAACCCAAGTTCAATCATCCGCTATGCTGTATTTGCTACCGAAACAGCAGAAAGTCAATTGTTGGATGATAAGAATACATTGGTTACAGAAGGAAATCTATCCGACATGATTACCCTTGCCAACGGAATGACCAATGCGAAAATAGTTCTGCTTAAGAATGTTGAATTGACTGCCACACAGACAATTACTTCTTCAATGACTATTGATTTGAATGGTAATATCCTTTCAGATAATGGTTATCTTACTAATTTATTAAATGTTAATAGCACCGGAGTTACATTAATTTTGGACGATTATGCAGGAAACGGTCTATTGCGTTTGAATGCCAATGCTGCTTCACATGCATACGCAATAAAGGTTACAGCCGGAGCACTTAATGTGGCATCAGGAGTGATTCGCACAACTAACACTTCTGCTAATGCAGCGGCGAAAGCATCGGCTATTTATGTAGCAGCAGGCGCATCTGCAACAATTGCTTCTTCGGATTCGATTGTAGTTACAGGAACAACTAATGTCAGTGCAGTTTATGTCAGTGGGAATGTGAATATTGCCACTGGTGCTAAGATACGCGCTGCCGCATCCGGTTCCTATGCCATAGCCGTATTATGCGACAACTCTGCCACAACGGCTACGATTAATGGAGGTTCTATGATTGCCACATCAGCAAACAATCATGCGTATGTAATAAGCACGCAAGGCACGCTGATAGTGTCTAACGGTGCGCAACTGACAGCGAATACACTGCATGGTGATTATGCGGCAGGCATTCTGATGGATGGTGCCGGAGCTGATGTCTCTTTTGACGGACGTATCAGTGCAACAACTTATTCAGGAAGTGTTTCGTCTGATCATTTAGGAAAAGAAGCATATGGTATCTGGGCTAAAAACGGAACGGCTGTTATTGAAAAGAATGCATATATCTACGTAAAAGCATCGGCAGAAGCTACAATAAGCGGCTATCCGTATAAGGCATACAATATCTGTCAGGCAGGAAATGGTTCTGTGCGGGTGAACGGAGGCAAATTTAATGGAGGAGCAGACTCCGGTGACCGGCATTTCTCGGAAGTCAAAGCAGCTAACGCAGCAAACGTGTCTGTTTACGGCGGTTATTTCGTGTATAGTGAGATTGTTGATCCTCTGATTGCAGATGGATATGCATTGGGTGAAATTGCAGAAGGAGAAGACGGCTATTCCGGTGGCTATCGGTTCAGAGTGCTTTCTGCGGACAACCCTCTTGTAGGTGTCTGTGATGCCAACGGTCGTATCTTCACCACCCTTGAGGATGCGTTTGCGTACGCCAACAACAATACCGGCACAACAATGACAATCCGCCTCAAAGTGGCAAATTACACCCTGCCTGCCGGTAACTACACCATCCCGGCAAAAGCAACACTCCTTATTCCGTATAGCAAGGAACAGACAGAGTTGCATACTGCCATAGAGCGTGTGACAGAATATGTTACGCCTTCGCTATACTGCAAACTGACACTCGCAGACGGAGTGAATATCAACTTATTAGGAAAGATAGAAGTGGCGGGCAAACAGAATGCTGCCGGTCAAGGAGCCAATGGAGCAGGAATACCTTCAGGCACGTTCGGACAACTTGTAATGAATAGCGGTAGCAAGATTACGATGGGCAATGGGTCCGTACTTTATGCATGGGGCTTTGTAACCGGTGAGGGAGAGATAGATGCACGCCGTGGGGCATCAGTGCATGAACAATTCCAGATATATGATTGGAAGGGAGGAACCGCAAGTAGCGGTATGTTAGGTAATAGTCAGAAGGTGTTCCCTATCACGCAATATTTTATCCAAAATGTAGAGGTTCCGACAATCTACCATCCGGGAGCTGCACTGATAGGAAAAACAAGTATCAATACAACAGTTACTGGTACTGTAGTAGCCGATGATATAAAAATTGTCGGTGTCACGGGTTCCGGAGCGATGTTCTTGATGGATAATGAAGATGATAGCGAAGATACTTGGGTTCGAAAAGAATATGACGCTGTCAATGACAAGCAAATATATAAGGTAAATAGTTCGGCTTCGTTAGGTTCGATAGCTATTTCGTTAGGAAGTTCTTATTCATTTGATTCGAAAAACTATACGTTACCTATTACGAACAATATGAAGATTGAACTCCTGACAGGCTATATGGATATTACCCAAAACACCATATTACTACCGGGTGCCGAAATAGAGGTGGACAAGGAAGCTACAGTAGCCATTATTGACAACAGCAATATTTCTTATGATGGCAGTCTTTACTTAATTGATGCTGATGAATGGGGAAAATATACATTCAGCAATGACTATGCACAACAGGTCAGATATTCTCCTACGTTCAGTGGTAAACCCAATAAACGCGGTCACATGTCCGGCAGTACATTTGTGCTTGACAAACCGGAAGATGCAACTCTGTTTGTTCACGGTACATTTGATATGCAAGGTGTAGTGTACACAACGGCAAGTGGAGCGAATATATACTCTACTTTGGCAGATGCCGGAACATTCCAAATCTCCAATTCCACTCCAAGCGGAACGGCAACTTTATATACATACAAATCACAAGACGGGGACGGTAATGTGTCATATCAAGATTACACTATTACTTCTGCCAAACTGAAAAACGGCATAGCCGACCCGCAGTTCACCTCTACCGCAGGGACAACAGCCGGTAAGTCATACTGCTATCTGGATATAGACGGTACGGGCGCGCGGTGGACAATGCTGACCACAGACGGTTGCTTCGTACATGATGAAGCCAGCGGCATCTATTACGTGAAACCGGCTGACTACGTAGCTTTGAAAAACGGCAAGACGGAAAATGCCGACCATACCTATTCCTCCGCCAACGACTTACGTACGTTCATCCTTACCGGAGACTGCCAATGGTGGGAAGTAGAGTACCAAGAAGAAAGCGGTCTGTATTTCTGCGAGAAAAACGGCATCTATTACTATTACGACGAGGAAGAAGAGTGGATTCCTAAGGCCTTTACCGTTAAATGGCAGAACTGGGATGGTTCGGCGGTTGCTACCTATAAGAACATTCCGTATGGTTCCATACCCAACTACTTGGGAACACCCCCCTCTCGTACCAAAGATACCTACTATACCTACGATTTCATCGGATGGGCTCCGGCACAGACGCCCGTAACAAGTGATGTGACATACGTGGCGCAGTATGAGCGGAACGATGTGATGTACACCATCACTTGGAAGGACGGCTCCGGCAACACCATCGAGACGGACTACTGCAAGATGGGACAGATACCCTCCTGCTACAACGCACCGGATATGACGAACAAAGAGTGGTCTCCTGCCGTTTCTACCGTAACAGGTAATACTACCTATACACTGCAAACGAAAGCAGTAAAAGATAACTACACCATCACTTGGAAGAACTGGGATGGTACCACCTTACAGACCACTACTCCGGCAGCGAATACCTCTGCGGAGAATGTACTGGCAGGCTATACTGTTGCTACACCTACCAAACCGGCATTGGGTGACATCGAGTTTACGTTCAAGGCATGGAGCCCGACGGTCGCTGCTGCCACTGCTGACGCTGTCTATACCGCTACCTTCACCGAAAAAACCATCACCTATACCATCACATGGAAGAACTATGACGGCACTACGCTGAAGACTGACGAGGTGGCACCGAAAGTGGTTCCGCAATATACAGGCACAACACCTGCCAAACCTACGGACGGAGCCTATACCTATGCCTTTGAAGGATGGAATACAACGGTGGTTGCTGCAACAGAAGACGCTGTTTATACAGCCTCGTTCAGCAGCACTCCTATTGAACACAATATTGTGATTGGCGCTAATGAAAAGAAGACTCTTTCTGAAGCCACAGAGAAAGTGAATCTGACTATAACTTCCGACGGAATCACTTCCGGTCAGTTGGTAGGAGCCGATAAACTGACACTGACAGGCGAGGCTGTTTTCCGTCTGGAGAAAGATATGGAGGCAGAAACATGGTATGCAGTGGCAGTGCCTTGGACGGTTAATATCAACACCGGCATTTATGCCAATGGGCAATGTCTTGCAGTCGGAGACATCTTCGTGATAGAGTTTGATGCAACAGCATACGCAAGCGCAGACCGCGAGACAGGTACGTACTGGAACTTCCTGAATGTGACAGGAAAGAACATGCAACCCGGCAAACTCTATATGATCTGGCTCAAAGCTGCGCAGACGGCTGTTGAGTTCCACAAGACCGGCGGCGATCTGTTAACCACTACTACACAACTGTCTCCGGCAAGCGGTTCTATCGCAGCACAGAGTAACTGGAATGCCATTGCCAACCCTGCACTGTATTATGCGAACTTGACTATTGACGAAGCAGAGGATGTCTTGAAATACAATGGTAATAATTCATACGTGGTTGACAATACTGCTAATATGATTGTCGGCGCGCCGATGTTCGTTCAGGTGAATAGTTCGGCTACAGTCACTGCCGTATATGCAGGTGGCGCAGGCATGCCTGCGTACCGCCATGCACCGCAAGACGCTATGGAGAAAGACAACCGCTACGTAGTGGAGATTGCACGTGACGGACAGATGAACGACCGTATCATCGTCCAGACCGCAGAAGAGAAAGCCGACGAATATGTCATCGGCAAAGACCTTGCCAAGATGGGCGTGGGTACCACGGCGGCACAGATGTGGATGAAACGCTACGGAACAGATTTGTGTAAGAACACCCTTGAACTGAAAGACAATCAGGTGGACTATCCGCTGAACCTCTTTGCTCCGGCTGCAGGCGAGTATATCCTTACGGCTGCTCAGGAACGCGGCGAAGCTACGCTCTATCTCACACGCAACGGGCAACCGGTATGGAACCTCTCCTATGGCGAGTATGTGCTGAACTTGGAGAAGGGCACCACCACTGAATACGGTCTCCGTCTCATCGGCTCCAATGCTCCGCAAATCACTACCGGCATCAGCAATATATCAACTGACGAAGTACAATGCACCAAGCAACTCCGTGACGGTGTCATCTACATCCTTCGTGGCAACAATGTTTATACCATCGACGGACAACTTATAAAATAACTAAATGACCAAATAAATGGTAAATAGTAAATGGTAAATGACAAAATGGTAAATCGCTTTATGACAAAAAAACAATATATCTTTCCCCTCGTGGAGGTGACAAAAATCACATTCGGAGGAACTTTGCTGTCGAGCCTTGTTGAATATCCCACTACGCCATTGGGACCAAAGAGTGCACCTGCACTTCGTGGTTCGAATACAGAGGTCTTCTAATATGAAACGCAACCGTCTGTTGATTACGGCGTTCCTGATGCTTTGGGCATCGGGGACGCCTGTCTGCGTCCTCGCCCAAGGCAGCGGCAGGTCGTGCTCCGACCCCATACAGATAACCAAGGATTTTAACTATTCCATCCAATCTTCCGGCGCTGTATGGTTTGTGGCAAACACCTTCGACCTGCCTTTGGCTATCGACTATTACCCTGCCAACGAGAGTGCCCAAGGTCCTACGCTGGAACTGGACTTCAGCTGCACGCCCGGTAAGTACGACGACCCGATTCTATGCAGCCTCTTCTGCTCTTCCAACTCCGCCTACATAGCCCTGCCGCACACGGAGAACCCTTCGGCGGACTATGACAAGGACGGCAAGCTGCGCTACCATGTGGAGATGGGTGAGTTCTACCGTGACCTGCTCTTGCAGCAGGGCATCGACTATAACGTGCAGGTCTTTATCAAGGCTACCTTCTATAGTAGCGGTACCATGGGCATCTCTCCTGACCCGTTCTCTACCTGCATGGATGGAGCCAAGTTCATGCACCTCGGCGACACCGTGCGCGTCAAAGCCAAAGACACCGAGCGGCATGTGATAGTGCCTTATATCCAATGGCAGAATGACTCTATCCGCTATATCTGGAGCGGCGACGAGCGCGTAACCCTTGCCGTCATGGGTAAGAACTGTGACTTCGACCCGCTCGACAACTCCGATGAGAACATGCTACAGTGGAAACGCATCCAGCCCGGAGACACGCTCAAAATGACCAGCGCGGACATCAAGCACTATCTAGAGGATAACACCAAGCAGAAAGACGGCGGTTTGTATTATGCCAAGTTCTATTCCAACTCGGCAGGCGTGATGAAGATTGAACGTGTTCCCCTGACGCCACCCGAAGGAGGTGCCACGCTCCTGTCCTATGGCAAGGAGACCACAATCCGTGCCGACGCCTTCGATGACCTCTACGCCATCCCGAACACATGGACCTCTGCCACGCTGTTCTCCACGCCCACGGACTTCATCTTTAAGATGTATGTGGGCACCACACCTGACTTTACCAAAGAAACCTCTATAGCTTCCTATCAGTTCGACAAACTGCCACACGGGCACCAGTTAGGCTTGTCAGAGGATGAGATGGCGGCTCTCTTGTCCCAAGCGACAGGCAAGTACCTGTATGTGCGTTTCGAATGCGCGCAGGCTACAACCATCCTGCCGACTCTCTGGGCACCGTCGGATTGTGTCTTAAAGTCGAACTTAGTCAAACCAGCCGAGCCTGTTTCTATCTCTGCCAAATCGACCGCCAACCACCGGCTGCTCTATTCCGACTGGCAGGGCGGTGACATGACCATCGAGTGGAAATGCCAGACAGGCGCCTGTCCGTTCTATGTCGGCGACAGCTGTATCCGTGCCACGGAAGAAGACCCGCATGTCTTCTATAACAGCCGTATCAGCAAGAACAACTCTGTTGTGATACCAGCCTCCGACATCGCCTCATGGGCAAGCCATGTCGATGGGGACGGTTACCTCTATGCGGTCTTCAACCCCAATAACAAAGGCACGATTACCATCACGACCACCGCTCCGGAGGAGACCGACCCGGAGATTGTGGATCCGGACATCCCGTATGCCACTGTCCATGTCTCCTGCGTGGACGGTGACCCGCATATGCTCTTCGTCACCGTCTCCGTGCCGCAGCATATAACGGTTACAGGAGAGAACTTCTCGGAAGAGTGGGATGCGACGGTAGATGTTCCTCATACGCTCAATCTGCCCTTCGGACAGTACACCCTCAAAGGTGCCCACGAAGAGATAATGCTCCTTGTGCCATAAGAGGAGCCTGCGGCACGTTAAAGAGTTAAAATGTATAGTTGCAACCTCGCAGCAATGCGGGGTTGTATTTTGTTTAATAATAGAACAAAACACAAATACAATGAAAAAAAAGAATTCTTCTATCTCTTGGAATCGACGGTAGAACGCCGTTCCCGTCGTAACCGTGACATCAAAGCTCTCTTCCAACACCTCGTTGTCGAAGAGGGCTTTTCGTTTATGGACGCCTATGAGGCGGTCGGGTACCATTTCTATGAATCAGCGGACCATATCCGCAAAATTCTGCGTATCATGAACAAAAGTGGGCAAAATGCCCACAATACTCTCCCATAAAACCCGTACCTTTGCACCGGTTTTCATAAATCCGCCGATCTTGGCGGATGCCAAGGTCACAAGGAGCGAAGCAAAACGCGGGATGGTATCCGGCGCAATAAACGAAACTTGCGGCATAGAATGCCGGGTTAACAGACGAAGGGGCAGCCGTCTCTCAGACGGCGCAAGGGTCGAAAGGAGCGGGCAATTAAATTGCCCTGAAACCACCAAGAAAGAAGCCCCAGCCCCTCCCATCTGTAAATAGGAGAAGAGGAAGACAGACAGAAAAAGAAAGGGGATAAAAGCATACAGCGAAGCAGATCGTTAGAGGCTTGCTTTGAAAAAGAAAGCCGATAAAAGAAAAGTAACCAAAAGAAAATTAAAATAAAGAAAAAGCCATGCCTCGCCACGCCATTAGCAAAAAGGCAAGGCATGGCAAGGCAATAATTATTTGAATTACTTAAATAAAATCAACCATGTACAGTTTTTATTCTATCTGGGTTCTTCTCAACCCCCAAGGCGAGTACAAACGCCGCAAAAGAGCTTGTGAACGGTTGTGGTCAGGCTATGACGAAGCTACACGCCGACACATCTATCAGACCATTGCCAGTGCCAAAGAGCAAGGCTTACGTGTCCATCCTAACCCTTATTTCGCCATCGAGGATGTGATGGTGACAGGGCTGAAGAAAGTCAGCAAGCAGAGCCTATCGTACGCCGAATACTACAAGCGATTCGGAACCACGGAAGAACAAGGCGGTTGGAAGATGGCAAACCCGACGGGAAACAAAATCATATACGTGAAAGGAGGTGGTGCATAGGTATTGCATAGGACATTTATAGGAAAGAGGCAGGTAATGCCTACGAGAAGATATTGTAAACAACTAAAAATGAGCATGTTATGAAACCGGAAAACAAACAAGAAGCTGCTAATTGGGAGAAAGCGCGCCGTCAGGCGGAGCAAAGCGGAATCGTGCTGACCCGCCGCAGAGACAAGAACGGTGATTATGTGTGTTATATGAGCGCAAAAGCCAGAAGAAACCTCTTATTCGAATTATGAAACAGCAGCAAAAAATCACTCTCGACCGGCTCCGTGACCGTCTGCAGGCACGGATGCATTACAGCCACCCGGACTTTGCGTTCGAGGTGCTGCTCTACGGGTGGTGCAAGCACCGCCGACACTCTACCAACTGGCTCTGCGATGTACGCCGCAGAGGGTGGCTGACCTTGGCTTCCGCACGCGATTTTGCGGACTACTGCGGCTATATGCTCGTGTAAAACACTTTCAAAGGTGTTTCGCGGACGCGAATATTTGGTAGT
>JAFSLP010000052.1 GCA_017448345.1 Paludibacteraceae bacterium
ACGAAGAGAATCAGGGTGATAGCCACCGACAAACCGCGGAATTTTACACGGCATTTATGCTGAATGAAGTTGACCAGCGGATCCAATAACCATGCCAACAGGAAAGCTACAAAGAACGGCAGTAATACGCCGTAAAGACGAGATAACATGGGATATTGATGATTTATGATTTACGCAGCAATCCTTTTATAGCTTCCCAAGCGCGGGAAAGAAGGCTCGCATAGAACTCCAGTTCGCGCGTTGCATTCTCGACCTGACATTGCAAACGCACTTGATGAATCTCCACTTTATGCTCCGCTTCCAGGGTCTTGAGTGCCAACTCTTCCTCCGTAGTGATCTGCTTGGAGAGCAGTTTGATAAACGGATGGATAAAAAGAGGTTTGCGACATGCGATAGCGATAACCATCAGCACGATATAGGAGGCACCGATGATGAGGGAAGCGCCCCAAACAGGCATGTAGTTGGAGAGGACGTCAATAAGGGCTACTGCGCCGAACGTGAAGAGTGCGAGTGCACATAGCACGACCGATAAAATGAGCAAGAATAGCCCCAACACACGACTAATGATACCGATCACGCGCAGTTTGCCTACTTCTCCGAGCGACTTACCGTAATCCGTCACTTCACTTTTGACTTGATTAAAAAATTCGTTTTCCATCTTATGCCTCCTTTTTCGTTTCCTCGGCTTGCGCTTCTGCAGTTGCATTCGCGTCTGCCAAATCTTGTTTCACTTGCTCGCAATACTGATGCGCGCGTTTCTTGGCCTCTGCAGCCAAATCAGCCAACTCTTGACGAACTTCTTCGCCTTTCTTGGGAGTAAGTAACAAAGCCGCAGCGGCTCCTACGATTGCGCCTCCGACAAAGAGGGCCAATCCTTTTGATAATCTACTCATAAGGGTATGTATTTATGATGTATTTGAATATTTATCTTCATTTGTTTTTTTATCCCATGACTACATCGAGGACCATCATGAGGACAAAGCCGATGGCGAAACCGATGGTGGAGAGGTTGGAATGGGGGCCCTGCGAGGCTTCAGGGATGAGTTCTTCGACCACTACGTATAGCATCGCACCTGCGGCAAACGCCAGCAGATAAGGCATGGCGGGCAGGAAGAGAGATGCCAGAAGGATGATCAGCAAACCACCTACGGGTTCGACCACACCGCTCAGCGAGCCGATGAGGAAGGATCGCCAGCGGCTGTTACCTGCGGCACGCATGGGCATGGAGATGATCGCCCCCTCGGGGATATTCTGTATAGCGATACCGATGGACATCGCTAAGGCACCCATAAGGGATATATGCGTCTTTCCGTCTTGCGTGCCGGCGAGCACGACGCCGACTGCCATGCCTTCGGGCAGGTTGTGGATGGTGACCGCTAACGTAAGCATCGCCGTGCGTGAGAGGCGGGCTTTGAGACCTTCGGGCTTGCTACTGCCGACATGCAAGTGCGGCGTCAGTTCGTCGATGAGTAACAAGAAACCCATACCCAACAAAAAGCCCACCGCCGCCGGTACGACTTGCATCGCACCTTCGCCGTGAGACATGTCGATAGACGGGATGAGCAGCGACCATACAGACGCCGCGACCATCACACCCGACGCAAAGCCGAGTAACGCCTTCTGCAGGCGCTCGGGCATGTCGCGTTTCATAAAGAACACGAACGATGCCCCGAGCATAGTGCCCAACAGAGGAATCAATAATCCGATGAGAAGTGTAGTCATTTTATCGTTTGCTCAATAAACGCCCGGAGGTCTGCAAGGTCTTGCTGGTTCGGATGACCGGAATGGAGAGGTCCCATCGAACCTTTGCAGGTGAACGAACGTTCGTCGTAGCGGATACCTTTCGCTTCCAGCATCTTACGCATCTGCGGTACCGGCGAGTCGATGATAGCACACGAACCGAAGCACACTACATTCTTAACCTGCTCCGGCTTGAGCGTATCGATGAACTGACCGATGGCACCGTTGACTTTGCCAAGGAAGACACCGGCTCCGAGATAGAGCGTATCCACCGGTTCGGACAACGGCACAGCTACCGTCTCCGGTTTGGCATTGACCACTTCTGCTACTACTTTTGCCATCTGTTCGGAATGACCGAACTTACTAAAATAACGAACTGCGTATTTCATATACTTATTGCTTTAACATTTGTTCTACTTCTTCGCGGTGCTCCCAGAGGGCGCAGCCTCCGGAATGTTCGCCGCCTACCAGATGCACCTCACGCAGACGCTGGAAAAGGGGCGACTGCAAGGCTCCTTTGACACCCAGCGTGAGCACGTTGCTGTCGCTGTAGGGCGAGAACGGGCATGGCTCGGCACTGCCATCAGGACCGATATGGAAGAATCCGCGTCCTGCAGCCAAGCAACCGCCCATGTGCTTCTCGTCACCGGGGAAAGAGATGATGATCACATCGTGATAACGCTCACGCTGATGCGCTTGCACGGCTTCCATTTGCTCCAAATCGGCATCGCCGAAAGCCAGATATTCTGTTCCCGGTTCGGTAGGCACATACTCGACGTAGATGATGAGTTTGCAACCGAGGTCGCGCAGGTGATCCACATACTCGTCGGATGTGACCAGCGCGAAATTTTCCGTCGTGACGGTAATACTGACACCAAAGAACAGTTTCTCCGCGTGCAAGCTCTCAACGGACATCATCGCACGACGGTAGATACCTGCGCCACGCCGTGTATCCGTGCCATGCTCCGCACCTTCTATACTGATGACGGGAATGAGATTGAGATGCTCTTTCAGGAAAGCGATATATGCCGGACCGATGAGTGTACCATTGGTGAAGATCGGAAAAATCATGTCCTCCACTTCCGCTACTTTCTCCAAGATGTCCTTGCGCATCATTGGTTCTCCCCCTGCCAACAGGGCGAAGTTGATACCCAGCGATGCTGCCTCGGTGAAGATGTCGCGCCATTGTTCCGGTGTGAGGGTAGGACGCTGACTTTTACCGGGGTCGTCGGCTATACCGTTGGCGCGGGCATAGCAGCCTTTGCACGACAGGTTGCACTCCGTAGAAATGGAGCAAATCAAGAACGGCGGGACTTCCACGCCGCACTCTTTGGCAACCGCCTTGCGGCGCGACTCCGACTTGATAAACGTGTTCTGCAAGCGGAAGACCGTTTTTGCCTCGCGGGGGTTGCCTAACACATTGCGGTAGGCTTTCTCCATAATACGGCGGATGGCTCCGCTCATATATCCTTGTAAATCCATAATTAGTATCTCTTATGCCGGATTGAAACGATCCTTGGGTTGTTTGCAACGCGGGCAGCGCCAATCGTCAGGCAGGTCTTCAAAAGCAACGCCGTCATTCTCGGCAGGGTCATATACAAACCCGCAGATGGAGCAGACATACTTGCCTGTTTCAGTTTTAAAAACAATCTCATCTATCGGTAGCGGTTCAGGCATGTTTTCCAAGTCGATTACACGTTTAGCTGCCAGATTCTCCGGTCCAAGCGGTGTGTGCGTGGACAGGTACACGGTCGGATGGTTTGCTACAAACTCCCGAACGCGGTCAAGCGTTACTTGAGCATCTTCCCACGCGGTGTTGAAG
>JAFSLP010000053.1 GCA_017448345.1 Paludibacteraceae bacterium
CATCTACCAAATTTTTGGAAAATTTCTTGCATATGTCAAAAATTTTTCCGAACTTTGCAGCCAAGTTGCGCATGACGATGATGTTTTAGTTGTTTAACTTTGTTGATTTGACACTACAAAGTTACTAGAAATCAACGAATTGTGCAACTTTTTTTGTTAAAAAATTTAATCAAAGAACACTTTTTTAATTCCGCCAACAGGTTAATAATTAACAATTAATAATTAATATCCCGTCAGGCGGTTCCGACTTTCTGCATTCGACTTTCTCCTTAATCGTCGTTGCATATGCGGCAAGGCGCCTTCGATTTGGCAAACTCAAAAATTATGCCAACCGTCAAAACACCCGTCACATCGCAGTTCAACCAGTTCGAACCGTTCATGTGAAACCGGTTGTTGAGCGAGTGCAGTTCGTCCGTCTGCGCCTCGATGTCGTCCGAGAAATAGATGTTGTGCTGCCATGCGATGTTCAGTCCCCATCGCGGCGCGAACTTCCATTTGAACCCCACCCCCACAGGAATGAACCCCGCCAAGGTGAAGTCTTTCTTGTTCTCGTTCTTATAGTACATACTTCCACCCAGACCCGCGAAGATATACGGAGTATAGGGTTTGATACGTTTGTCGTATTTGTTGGCGGCGTCGTACCGGAAGAAGTTAAACTCCGCCACGATGTCTCCGCTCCATATCTGGTTGGACCACATCTCGTCCAGCTTGGTCGGATTCCGGTTGGGCTCGAACAGGTATTTATGCCCGGTTATGCGCTGTCCGTATGCGTGCGCCGACAAAGCCCAGCGCTTGGTGAACTTATACCGGAGCTGGATGCCGTACGCCTCTCGCGGGTTCATGAAGATATGCGGAGCCGCTTCGCCCACATAGTATCCGCACCCGCCTTGCACACCTATCTCACACAGATAAGGTCTGCCTTGCGCACGAGCACAAAGCGCCACCGCAACAGACAGAAAGAGCAATATATACAGTTTTACGCGTATGCGCATACTTATTCAAAATACAAAATCGGCTGCAAAGGTACAACAAAAATTGCACATATGCAAATTTTAGAGTGAGTTTTTTGAAAAATTAAAACTTATTCTGTTATTTTAGAAGATGCAAAGGAGGGAAATGCCGAATGGAAGGGAGGGGAGGGAAAGGTGGATGGCAGGCTGTTGGTTATACTGAGGTTATTCTGAGGTTATACGTTGGTTAGCCGAGTAACGGTATAATCACCCAATAATAACCCAATAACCACCCAATAATCACCCAATAAAAAGCCAATAACATAACAATGGTTACCGCTGAAAAAACGGTGCAAAGATACGACAAAAAAATGATATATGCAAGAGTTTTTAGATAATTACGAATTAAAAATTACGAATTACGAATTATTTTCTTGCATATGTCAGAAAAAAGCAGTAATTTTGCAGGGCAAAAAAAAATGGTGGATTGATGAATGATGGATTGATGAATGATGGATTGATGAAATGATGAAGACGCTGGAAGAAATAGAGACAGAGCAGTTACGGACACGCCTGACACGGCGGTTCCACAAGGCTTGTGCGGAGTACGGACTGATAGCCGACGGCGACCATATCCTCATCGGTTTGAGCGGCGGCAAGGACAGTCTGGCACTGGTTGAGCTGCTCGGCAGACGCGCGAAGATTTACAAACCGCGTTTCTCCGTCACAGCACTCCATGTGCGCGTCAAAGAACGCGACTACCGCTCCGACATCTCCTATCTGGAATCTTTCTGCCGCGAAGCCGGCGTACCGCTGCTGGTACGTGACACCGAAATCGGCGGACAGTCTTCCGGCGCAAACTATCCGGCAGGCGGAGCCGGACAGGAGAACCCCTGTTTCCTCTGCTCGTGGTACCGCCGCAAGACGCTCTTCAACACCGCACAGGAGTTAGGCTGCAACAAAATCGCTTTCGGTCACCACCGCGATGACATCCTTGAGACGATGCTGATGAACCTCATCTACCAAGGCACTTTCTCTACCATGCCTCCGCTACTGCAGATGGACAAAATGCCGTTGCAGATTATCCGGCCCTTGTGCCTGATTGACGAAGCGGACCTCATCCGCTATGCGGAACTGAGGCGTTACGGGAAACAGCCCAAGCTATGCCCTTTCGAGCACGTCTCTGCACGCGACCGCGTCAAGACGCTCATCAGGGACATCAAAGCGCTCAACCCCGAAGCACCGGACACGATGTTCGCCGCTCTGACCAACATCAAAACGGAATACCTGCCGAAGTCAGCCATCGGTTCACCGGTTGACCGGTAAAAAAATATAGCATATGAAACGAATCGTTGTTTTCACAGGCGCCGGAGTGAGCGCCGAGAGTGGTCTGGGCACGTTCCGTGACTCGGACGGGTTATGGGAGAAATACCGCATCGAGGATGTGTGTACGCACGAGGCATGGTTGCGCAACCCGCAGCTGTGCGTCGATTTCTACAACGCGCGCAGGAAAGACACCCTTGCGGCACAACCCAACGCGGCGCACATAGCCATCGCCAAGCTCCAGCAAGCCGTGCCGGGCACACGTGTCATCACCCAGAACATCGACGACCTGCACGAGCGTGCCGGAGCAACCGATGTCGTCCATCTGCACGGCGAGATTACCAAACTGCGCTCCGAGCGCAACGAGACTGCCACGGTACCCCTTGACGGATGGGAGCAGCATTACGGAGACCGCCATCCAGACGGCTCGCTGCTCAGACCCTATATCGTCTTTTTCGGCGAGGGAGTGCCCTATTTCGACGAAGCGTGCCGTATTGCCTCGCAAGCGGAGATCATGGTCGTCGTCGGCACCAGTCTCAATGTCTATCCCGCCGCTTCGCTGATTCATTATGCGCCGGAGAATTGCCCGATTATTTCGTGGATCCCGGGCAGCCGGAGTTCGGTATGTGGGCGGAACGCATCACACATATACGCAAACCCGCCACGGAGGGCGTGCCGGAACTGGTAGAGAAACTGATAAGGGAAGAAGCCTGACCCCAACCATTCCTTAATGGGGAAGGGAGAAGAGAATTGTATGAATGCTTTATATACTATATTGTTATTGTTAGCGTCAAACGTGTTTATGACGCTTGCGTGGTACGGGCACCTGAAGCTGCAGAACATGGGCTTCTTCACCAACGCCACGCCGCTGATTTTCGTAATCCTGCTCTCGTGGGGAATCGCTTTCTTCGAGTACTGTCTTCAGGTACCGGCAAACCGGTTGGGTTTTGACGGCAACGGAGGTCCGTTCAGTCTGATGCAGCTGAAAGTCATCCAAGAGGTCATCACCCTTGTGGTCTTCGTGCTGTTCTCGGCTGTGGCGTTTCATATGCCGCTGAGGTGGAACCACTTCGTGGCGTGCCTGTTCCTGATTGGCGCAGTATATTTCGTTTTCGGATTCAAATGACACAGGGGAATTAACAATTACGAATTACGAATTAACAATTACGAATTACGAATTAAAAATTACGAATTAAAAATTACAAAATGGAATGAAGAAGATAGTTATTATCTTGCTGGCAGCAGCGGGTCTGAGCAGTTGCTATTACCATCCGGACACTCCGCGCGGGTCGTTCGCCAAGGGCGCAGACGTGAGCTGGCTGAGCGAGATGGAGCACGATGGTGTTAAGTTTTACGAGCCGTCTGAAAACGGCAGCCGGTCCCCGGAAGGCGATTGTCTGGATATCTTACAGAAAGCGGGTGCGAACTCCGTCCGGCTGCGTGTGTGGGTAAACCACACTACAGGATGGAGCAACAAAGCCGATGTAGTCTATATGGCAAAGCGTGCTGCCAAGCAAGGGATGAGAGTGATGATTGATTTTCATTACTCGGACTTCTTTGCCGACCCGAACCATCAGACTGTTCCGGCGGCTTGGCAGGATTACAGTTATGAGCAATTGTGCGAGGCGGTACGCGAGCACACCTTGGATGTGCTTTACGCGCTGAAAGAGGAAGGGGTCAAGCCCGAATGGGTGCAAGTAGGCAACGAGACACCCAAAGGTATGCTCTGGCCTGTCGGCAGGGTGACGGACCTGAGTCTTCCGCACGACAGCACAGCACCGGCAGAGAACCACTGGGACGAATATGCCGGTTTTACCGCCACTGGCTACAAAGCCGTCAAAGAGGCGTTTCCCGATGCGCAGGTAATCGTCCATGTAGATAACGCGTTCATGTACCGCGACTGGTTCTTCCGCGCGATGGAGGAACACGGCGGTCTTTTCGACATGATCGGGCTTAGCCATTACCCGATGATGAGCGAATGGAGCGGCATCCCATGGGAAGAGGCAAACCGCCGCGCGGAGGAGAACATCCGTGCGCTTATCCAGACCTTCCACAAGCCTGTGATGATAGCTGAGGTAGGAATGCTGAACTGGGGCGAAGGAGCCGTCTATGACTCCGTGGCTGCCCTATCCGATGCCGTGATGACCGATTTCATGGAACGGATAGCACCCATCGATTCATGCGTAGGTATTTTCTATTGGGAGCCGCAGGTCTATAGCGGATGGAGGCCGGCTGAGTATATACCGCTTGGATGGGGAAGCTATAACATGAGTTCGTTCACTCCGGAAGGACAGCCCTCGCCTGCATTGCAGACCATGTTAGGATGGGAAAAATGATTGTTCTTACAGCCTGAATAATGAACCCGTATATACAATCCTTGCGTCTGCGGACGCTACCGCTCTCCGTCTCCGGCATCATCTTGGGTTCCGGCTTGGCGTTCAGTTATCAGCAATCTGCTATCAGTCTTCGCCAATGGCTGGTATTCGCTCTCGCCGTCTGCACGACACTCAGTCTGCAGATTCTGAGCAACCTGAGCAACGAATTAGGCGACACACTCAAGGGCACTGACTCCGCCCAGCACGAACGGGACGCGTACGGCTTGCAGGCCGGCACCATCACCCTTGACGGGATGAAAAAGATGATTGTTCTCTTTATCGTTCTCTCCGTCCTTTTCGGCTCGGCGCTTATTCTCACAGCCTTTGGGGACTCTCTCGCGCGCGGAGAGAGTTGGAGAGAGGTTGGTGTCTTCTTCTGCTTGGGCGCATTGGCTGTCGTCGGCGCAATGACATACACGTTGGGCAAGCATAGTTACGGTTATTACGGTCTGGGGGACCTTGGCGTGTTCCTCTTCTTTGGTCTGCTGAGCACCGTGGGCGCATACTATCTGCAGACGAAGGGTCTGACCACCGAAGTCTTCGCACTCGGCGCCGCCATCGGACTGCCGTGCGTGGGCGTGCTCAATCTCAATAACATACGCGACATGCACAACGACCGCCTTCACGGCAAACACACCTTCGCCTCGCTGCTCGGTCCGACCGGTGCACGTGTCTATCACACCGTCCTGCTCACCGGCTGCCTTGCACTCTGCAGTGCTTTCGGGCATTGGTGGACACTTTGCATTCTCCCTGTCTGGGCATGGCATCTGTATTACGTCTGGACACATACCGAACGGCTCGACAAACAGATGCCGGTACTGATGTTCAGCACCCTCATTGTGTCAATTTTGACACTTTTTTGATATTTTGACACAAAAAAATACACACTTGTGTGTAAAAATTGACATTTGTTCTTGCAGGTGTCAATTTTTTTTCGTACCTTTGCACCGCAATAATAACACGCCTTGCTCTAACAGCGAAGCGGTCTAACAGTGAAACGGTCAACTATATGAAAGGAATCATTCTGGCGGGCGGCAGCGCAACGCGTCTGTACCCCTTAAGCAAAGCTATCAGCAAGCAAATCATGCCGGTTTATGACAAGCCGATGATTTATTACCCCCTATCTACCCTCATGCTTGCAGGCATACGCGAAGTGCTCATCATCAGCACGCCGCGTGACCTGCCGATGTTCGAAGAACTCTTGGGTGACGGCAGCCGTCTCGGCATGCGTTTCTCTTATAAAGTGCAGATGGTTCCGAACGGTCTGGCACAAGCGTTTGTCTTAGGACGCGAGTTCCTTGCCGGCGAACCCGGATGCCTCATCCTCGGCGATAACATGTTCTACGGCCAGCATTTCGCCTCCATGCTGCGCGAAGCGGCACAGAGTGTGCTTGACGGAGGTGCATGCATCTTCGGCTATGAAGTGGCAGACCCGCGTGCCTACGGCGTAGTGGAGTTTGACAAGGACGGTAAAGTGCTCAGTCTGGAAGAGAAACCCGAGCACCCGAAGAGCAATTATGCCGTGCCCGGACTCTATTTCTATGACCGGACGGTGTGCGACAAAGCGGCTGACCTCAAACCCAGCGCACGGGGAGAATATGAGATAACCGACCTCAACAAACTCTACCTCGCAGAAGGAACACTCAAAGTCAAACTCTTCAGCCGTGGGTTTGCATGGCTTGACACCGGCAATTGTGACAGCCTGCTGGATGCCGGCAATTTCATCGCCACCATCCAGAACCGTCAGGGGTTCTACGTCAGCTGCATCGAGGAGATAGCATGGCGCAACGGATGGATTACCACCGAACAGCTCGCTGAATTAGGGAAAGGTATCAAGACCGCTTATGGCAGATACTTGGAGCGGCTGGCTACAAAAGGCCGCTGATGCAACGCTACAAAAACCAAAACTGACGCCAAGCGGCATTAAGACATTACTACTATGAAACGGCTACTCTTATTAGTCTGGTGTACCGTGACGGGCTTGCTGTCCATAGCAGCGCACGAACACTATGTGGTTCAGCACTATTCTATCAAGGACGGACTGAGCCAGAACACCGTGATGGCTATCCTGCAGGACAAGCAGGGCTTTATGTGGTTCGGCACATGGGATGGTCTGAACCGCTTTGACGGCTATACCTTCACCGTCTTCAAAGGCATGAACAACGGTGTAGAGGCGCAAGTGAACAACCGTGTGGACCTGATTTACGAGGACGAGAAAGAGCAACTCTGGTGGGCTACCTACGACGGGCATTACTACCGCTTGGACGCCGCCCGCAAAACCACTGTGGAGCAGCCATACGACAGCCTGCCCGAACAAATGCTGGAGAAGATGGCGGAGGCGGACAAGAAGACACAAGTGGACGCCAACGGTGTCATCTGGCAGACGGATGCCACATATGGAATCATGCGCTACCGCTTCGGGCAATGGAAACGCTTCACCCCTACCCTTGACAGCCGCTATGCCGGACAGCTGCGCGAGCATTTCTTCCTCTTGGAGGACAACCAAGGACGCACATGGGTAAACCCTACCGGAGGTGGATGGAGTTACTATGACTTTGCCAAAGACGAACTGGTCAATCCCATCCAAGGGCTGACCAACATGATTCACACGGCATATGTGGACCGCGACGGACAGATGTGGGTGTCCACCTATGACGGCGGTGTGGACTGCATCAACATGGACCCTGCGCCCTACCAACTGCATGACATGCGCCACTCGGCACAGGAGAACGGAGAGGTTCGCGCTTTTGCCGCTACCAAGAATGGCGTACTCACACCCGTCAAGTCCGACAAGAATATCTACTGTGCCTTGGAGACCGCACATGGACTGCTCTATGGTATCAAAGGCAAAGGACTCATCGACAGCGCCACCGGCAAAGTCATCCCTACCAACCATCCCGATGTCTATGATATAGAAGAGGGTGCCGACGGTACCCTCTATGTGGCGACCTACGGCGGCGGCGTGAATATCATCCGCTGGAACGAAGCAAACAAGGCTTGGAGCACACCCCACGTGATGGGACAAGGTATGAAAGTGCGGGACATAGAGCTCATAGGCACCACCGTCTGGTGCGGCACCACAACAGGCGTGTTGCGCATCAATCCCGCAAAAAACGAGAGTACTGTTCTGCCCAGTTACGACATCCGTGCGCTCTATTATTGCAAGGACAAACTCTGGCTCGGTTCCTTTGGAGGCGGACTGATGGTCTTGGACCCCAAAGAGCCCAAGCCGGAGATAAAGAAGATGGAGACTTTCCATGATATCATCCTCGCCATGACAGGCGACGGCACGAACATCTGGTTCGCATCCGAGAATGATATCACGGAAATCAACCTTGACAGCAACGAGCTCTATTACTACGATGCCTTGGACAGCGAGAGTGACACCTATTTCACGGAAGCGGAAGCCCTGCGTACGGAGGACGGCGTGCTCTATTTCGGCTATTCGAACGGGTACTGCACTTTCGACCCGTCGCTCATCACCCGTTCGTCTTCTGTGCCGCCGATGCGCTTTACGCATATAGAGACGCAGGACGGCGAACTGGAAGGCGACACCATCACCATTGCGAACGGAAGCACCATAGCCATCGAGTTTGCCGCGCTGGACTATGTAGGAGCCGACAAGATTTTCTATTCCTATAAGATGGACGGCGTGGACAACCGATGGCATTACGCCAAAGACGTCCGCCGTGTGACGTATAGCAAGCTCGGTTTCGGCACCTACACCTTCCATGTGCGGTCCACTAACCGTGAGGGAGCCGACGTGGAGAACGAACGGCTACTGCTCATCTACGTGGAACGCCCTGCATGGCTGGCTTGGTGGGCTATCATGCTGTACATCCTAGGTATCATCCTCATCATCGCCCTTACAGCCTACACCGTGAGCGTCTATAACGGATTAAGGCAGAAAGTGAAAGTGGAGCAGCAGGTGACGGACATCAAACTGCGTTTCTTCACCAACATCAGCCATGAACTGCGCACCCCCCTCACGCTGATTGTCGGACCTGTGGAGAACATCCTCCAGACCGAGCGAATCAACCATAGCGTACGCAGCCAGCTGGAGATTGTGCAGAGCAACAGCCAGCGTATGTTACGCATGGTGAACCAACTGCTGGAATTCCGCAAGGTGCAGAACGAGAAGATGAAACTCAAAGTGCAGAAGACTCTCCTAAGCCAACTGGCAGAAGACACCTCCGCCAACTTCCGCAAAGAGGCATACGACAAACATATTCATTTCAAAGTCGTCAACAATGCCGAAGACTCTACCGTGTGGGTGGACCGCGGACGGATGGACACCGTCCTCTGGAACCTGCTGAGCAATGCCTTCAAGTTCACGCCTGCCGGCAAGAGTATCCGCGTCGTTATTGACAACAAACCCGGTTTCGTCACCCTCTCCGTACAGGACGAAGGTATCGGTATTGCACCGGAGAAACGGAGCGTGCTCTTTGAGCGTTTCAGCAGCAATAACGAACTCAACAACCTCTCCATCACCGGCACCGGCATAGGCATGAACCTCACCAAAGAACTGGTGGACCTCCATCACGGTTTCATCGAGGTGGAGAGCGAAGTGGGCAAAGGCACCACTATCACCGTCCTGCTGCACACCGGCAAAGAACATTTCGGCTCGGACGTAGAATTCATCGCCGATGACCTGAGTGCCAAGCAGGAAACACCCGCTTCACCTATCTTGGAAGACAAGTTGAAACAGCTGGAGCAAGAGCAGGAGAACCAACGTACCATCCTCGTGGTGGACGACAACAAAGACATGCGCCAGTTCCTCATCGGAATCCTCAACAAAGACTATCACGTACTCGCAGCAGCCGACGGCGAAGAGGCGGAGCGTATTATTCAATCCGTTCCTGTGGATCTCGTCATCAGTGACCTGATGATGCCCAATGAGGACGGCATGCAGCTGACGCGGTATATCAAGAAGGATGCCGACCTGAATTATATACCCATCATCCTGCTCTCCGCCAAGACGGCGATGGAAAGCAGGTTGGAAGCAATGGAACTGGGAGCAGACGACTATGTCACCAAGCCCTTCGAACCCGAATATCTGCGTGCCCGGGTACGCAACATCCTTGACCAACGGGAGCAATTGGAGCAAAGTTACCGCCAGCGACTCATGCGGCTGGAGCCTACCAAGAACGAAGACCCGTTACCAGGAGATGCGTTCCTCGCCAAACTGCTGGATTCGATGGACAAACAAATGGACAACAACACCCTCACCGTCGATGAGCTTGTGGACGAGATGGGCATGGGCAGAACGGTGTTCTTCAACAAACTGAAGAGCTTGACCGGACTCAGTCCTGTGGAGTTCATCCGCGAAATGCGTATCAAACGTGCCGCACAACTGCTGGAAGAGCGCCGGTATAACATCACCGAAGTGACCTACATGGTAGGCATGAACGACAGCCGTTATTTCGCCAAGTGCTTCAAGAACACCTATGGCGTCACCCCAAGCGAGTACCGCCGCAAATGCTTTGAAGGACTGGACAGACCGACAAACATCACTCCGGATACAGAGGATGTTCAGGACACAGACGACATAGAGAATGCTGAGAATTAAACACCCCATAGTATTCATTGCCCTGCTGTTTGCCGCATGCAACAGTCAGGCTCCGCAGCGCCCCTCCCAACGGACAAGCAGAGCTCCGGAACCGGACAGCGCTGCGCTGGCACTGCTGACCCTCAACCAGCAACTGGCACAGAGCGCCGATGAGCAGTTGCTGCAACTGGTGCAGGGTCTGGACGAGCCATACGCCCTCTACGAAGGCGGTGTGTGGATGCGCATCATCAACCGTGGCGACGAAACCGTTCCCGCCCCGAAGCCCGGAGAGGAACACATCGTACGCATGCGCGTATATACCCTCAACGGGCAACTGTTAGAGGACAGCGAAGGCTCCTACCGTATTCAGAAACATGAGCTGCCTCCTGCCGTGGATATGCATATCAGCGAACTCCATGCCGGAGGCAAGGCACGGATGTACGCGCCGTGGTACTCCGCCTTCGGGCTCAAAGGTACGGACCATATTCCTCCTTATGAAAATGTAATCATAGAAACAGAACTGAGATAAATGAGAAAATGTATCTTTTTCCTGCTCGCCGGACTGGCACTCATTGCCGCCGGATGCAGCCAGAACACCTATTCCAATCTCCGTAACCAAGAGGACAAGCTGATTGCGAACTATATCAGCCACAATAACCTCGTCATCGTGGAGGAGGAACCCGCCGACGACCATGTATGGGGGACGAAAGAGTATTACAAAGTGCAGGGGCGTGACAATTTCTATTTCCACCTCATTGAGCGCGGAGACAGCGTACTTCTGGACTCTGCCGGCAGCAAAGTGGACACCGTGAGCCGGAAGATTCTGGTCAATGACAAGATTGTAGCGCGGTACAAGAAATTCTCCCTCACGGAGAATGCCGACACCCTCAACTACTGGACAACACTCGACCAAGCCTATCCCAGCGAGTTCCACTACGGCAACACCAGCGAGTGCGACATCATGGCTTGGCACTTGGCTATCCAGCTGATGAAATACCCGGACTCGCAGTGCGAGATAATCGTGCCCAGCAAACTCGGTTCGTCAGCCGACCAGACCACCGTCACTCCTTATGTCTATATATTGAAAATCAGAGTAAAACAATAATATGAGTCTTGTTAAAAGTATTTCCGGCATCCGCGGTACCATCGGCGGACGTGTCGGTGAGGGTCTCAACCCTGTTGATATTGTCCGTTTCACCGCAGCTTATGCCACCCAGCGCCGTGCAGCCCTGCCCGGAAACAACGTCATCGTGGTAGGTCGTGACGCCCGTCTGAGCGGCGCGATGGTGGAGCAGATTGTCTGCGGCACCCTGATGGGCATGGGTTATGACGTAGTGAACATCGGTCTGGCTTCCACGCCGACCACAGAACTGGCAGTCACCGGCGAGAATGCCGCAGGAGGAATCATCCTGACCGCCAGCCATAACCCCAAGCAGTGGAACGCCCTCAAACTGCTTAACGAGAAAGGCGAGTTTCTCAATGATGCAGAAGGCAAAGGCGTGCTCGCCATCGCAGAGAAAGAGGATTTCACCTTTGCCGAAGTGGACGCACTGGGGCACATGACCGTCAAGGACTACCTGCCTTACCATGTCGAGCAGGTGCTGAAACTCAAACTGGTCGATACGGAGGCTATCCGCAAACGCAACTTCACCGTAGCCATAGACTGTGTGAACTCAGTGGGCGGTCTCGCCATCCCTGCTATCCTGCGTGCCGTGGGTGTAAATAACATCATCGAACTGAACTGCACACCCGACGGACGTTTCCCGCATAACCCGGAACCCCTGCCACAGCACCTTACACAGATCAGCGACCTGCTCAAGTCCGGCAAGGCGGATGTCGGCTTCGTAGTGGACCCCGATGTGGACAGGCTGGCTATCATCTGCGAGGACGGAAGCATGTTCGGCGAGGAATATACCTTGGTCAGCGTAGCGGACTATGTGCTGCGCCACACGCCGGGCAACACCGTCAGCAACCTTTCCTCCACACGTGCGCTGAGTGACGTAACACGACTGCACGGCGGACAATACAGCGCCAGTGCAGTAGGAGAAGTGAATGTAGTGGCAGAGATGAAACACACAGGAGCCGTCATCGGCGGCGAGGGCAACGGCGGTGTCATCTACCCTTCCTGCCACTACGGCAGAGACGCACTGGTAGGCATCGCTCTCTTCCTCAGCCATCTCGCGCACCTTGATATGCCGGTGAGCGCTCTCAGACGCACTCTGCCCGACTACTGTATCAGCAAGAACCGTATCGACCTCACGCCCGACACCGACGTGGACGCTATTCTGGCGCACGTCAAAGAGGCGTACCGTAACGAGCGGGTAAACGATATAGACGGCGTGAAGATTGACTTCGCCGATGGCTGGGTACACCTGCGCAAGTCCAACACCGAACCCATCATACGCGTCTATTCCGAGGCGGCGACTATGGACGAGGCAAACGCCCTTGCACAACAGGTGATGAACATGGTAAATGACCAAATGAAAAAATAGATGTCAACATGACAAATGACCAAATAATAAATATCGTTGTTGTCAATGATGACGGCTGGGGTACGGCAGGCATCCGGCTGCTGGCGAAAGAGATGACCAAGTTAGGTCGTGTCACGGTGATGGCTCCTGACGGTCCGCGCAGCGGCTACGGAGCGTGTATCAGCACCGGCTTACCCATCTACCTCCGCCGCGTGGAGGAGCATGACCTCAACGGAGCCGAAGTATATACCACCAACGGTACCCCTGCCGACTGTGTGAAACTGGCACGCGAAGTGCTCTTCAGGGACAAGCCCATCGACCTCCTTGTCTCCGGCATCAACCACGGCAGCAACGCCGCCATCAACGCCATGTATTCCGGCACGATAGGCGCTTGCATGGTGGCGGCGGAGAAAGGTATTCCCGCCGTCGGATGGTCTATTGACAGCCATGAGCCCGATGTGGACCTCCACTGGCTGCAGCCTTTCCTGTGCGAAGTGACGCAGCATCTCTATGAAGAAGGGATAGCTCCGCGCACATGCTTTAACATCAACGCACCCGTGGGCGAGATAGAAGGTATCCGCTGGACGAGACAGTGCGTGGGACACTGGGCGAATGAGTTAGTGCCGATGGAAGGAGCCCTGCCCGAAGGAGTGCTTAAAGGATGGACGTTGGGAGGGGAGTTCGTCAATGACGAGCCTGCAGCCACCGACACGGACATCTGGGCGATGGAGCACCAGCTGCTCTCCATCACACCGCTGGTAATAGACTGGACCGACTATGGATCGCTTTGACCGTTACTGGATAGGAATAGTGGTAGGACTGGTGCTTCCTGCCGCGTTCGGGCTGACGTATATCGAGGTCATGCACCTGTGGTATGCCCTGCGGACCTTGCAGTTCGAGGCAGGAGGCGTGTTGAGCAAACTGCTGCTTGTGAGCGTATTTCCTGATTTGGCACTCATCTTCGTCTTTTACACCACCGACACATGGCGGCTGGCAAAAGGAGTCCTCATCGGGGCATTGCCTTATATTCTGGCTTCACTTATGGTGTCGATGTGACGAGAGCCGCCGCTGTTTCCGAAGCAGACTGCGAGCCTAAGAGTTCTGAGAGATGTCCGTACCCCGCGAGCATCTCTTTTTTGTATCCCTCATCCGTCAGGAGCCGCTCTAATTCCGCCGCTACCTTCTCCACCGTGAAGTCGTTGGCGATGCACTCTTTGATGAGTTCCCTGCCTGCCACGATGTTGACCGGCGTGAACCACCGGATGGAGAAAAGCATAGGCTGCAACAGCCATCGTGTGTAGCGCAGCAGACCGGAACAGGCAAGATGATAGACCGCCACCTGCGGACAGCGGAGCAGAGCCGCCTCCAGCGTAGCGGTGCCGGAGTTGACTACCGCCGCAGCAGCACCTGCTACAGCGGCGTAGGTATCGCGTGTGAGGGTCTCTCCCTCGCGCAGGTACGGAGAATAGAAAGTATCCTCCATACCGGGTGCCGCACAGACCGTAATCCCGTATTCAGGAAACCTCCGCGCCGCCTCCAACATCCTCGGCAGGCAATGCCGCACCTCGCTCTCCCTGCTGCCGGGAAGAAGAACAATACCCGGAGTGCCCGGATTATTCGGATTATTCGGATTACTCCCTTCCGCCACCTCCTCCACAGTGGGATTGCCCACATACGTGCAGCGGTAGCCGTAGCGGGCGTAGAAGGACGGCTCGAAGGGGAAGATGCCTAACACCTCGTCGCACAGACGGGCGATGGCATGAATACGCCGCCGTTTCCATGCCCATACTTTCGGAGGGATGTAATAGTAAATCTTCGTCTCTGGCAGATGCTTGCGGCAGAAGGCTGCCATGCGCAGATTGAAAGAAGGATAGTCGATGAGGATGAGTACATCCGGCTTCTCGGCAAGCAATGCCTCTTTGGCTATACGGAAATTACGCCTGACGTCCCGCCAATGGTGCAGCACCGCCGCAAAGCCCATGAAAGCCATGTGCCGGTAGTGCAGATACAGGCGGCAACCGGCGTCCTTCATCCGGTCGCCGCCAAGTCCTGCAAAGGTATAGCAAGGGTATAGCAACCCTATACGTTTTATCAGACGCGCTGCGTGGGCATCGCCGGACGCCTCCCCTGCTATGATGAAGTATTTGGACAACTTATACTGTACAATGTACCTTTATTTCTCCGGGAACATCACCACCTCCAGCACATTGCCTGCGGAGACAAGCTTCTTGAGGGTCGCCTGTACGGACTCAGCGGTGATTGCCTCGACGGCAGGCTTGTAGTCGCGGATGTTATTCACGCCGTACATGTAGTACATATACAACTCCTGCTCCCAGTAGCCGTTCTTCTCCAAGTTTTCCTGCAGGTCTTTGAGCATGGACTCTTTCTCTTTCTGCAGGTCGGATGCCAGCGGACCGTTGTCAATGATGGTCTGCACCTCCTCGTGGATAATCTCCATGAGCCGGGTCTGTTTCTTGGGGTCGGTGTCAAACTGCATAATCAGTCCGGCACGCGGCTTGGGCAGGATGGTCATGTACCCGTAGGTACCCACGCCGTAGGAACCGCCCTCGCGCTCACGGATGGACTCCAGATAACGGGTACTCAGGATACGGCCAATCATCTCCATGTTCAGGTCATTGGCTATGGTGTACGGCATGTCGTATGAGGTGTACTGGATGCGGTTGGACGCCGTGGTGGTCTCCATCTGGCGGCTGAAATAGTTTTTCTGCTTGCCAAGCGCAACAGTCACGTGATGGTCGATGATGTCCTCATGGCAGCGTTTCTTGGTCTTCAGTCCGCCGAGCCAGAGACTCACCAGTTCCTGCACCTTGGGGTCCTCTGGACGGATGTTGCCCACGAAGATGAAGGTGAAGTCCGCCGGATTGGCAAACCGTGCCTTATAGACCGCCAGCGCTTTGTCAAGCTCCACGCGTCCGAGCATATCCATGTTCACCAGTACCGTGCGTTCGGAGTGGTTGGTGCTCATCACCTGCACGGAGTCGGAGAAGGTGGTCTTGGGGTTCTTGTCGCGGTTGGCGAGCTGGTTCTTCATCAGTCCCATGAAGGTCTCATACGCCTTCTCGTCGCGGCGCGGAGCCGTGAAATAGAGGTAGGTCAGTTGCAGCAGGGTCTCGAGGTCTTTGACGGATGAGGAACCGTGCATGCGCTCCACATTCTCCGAGATCTCCGGGCTGACAGAGACGGTCTTGCCGGTCAGCGCTTTCTCTAACTGGGTGGCGTTGAAACGTCCTATACCGGAGAACTCGACCACCGCCGTAGCCACTTGTGCGGAGGGCAGGTCTGCGGTCTTCACCTGACTCAGACCGCCCTTGGAGAATGCTTCCATACGTATCTCATCGGCTTTGAACTCCGTGGGTTTGAACACCACTTTGATGCCGTTGCCTAACACCCATTCGGTCACGCCTAACTCGTCGTTGTGCCGGATACTCTTTATCTTGCCTGCACGCGGGGCTTTCTTCACCAGCTCCGAGTCGAACGTCTCCTCTACAGGGGCGTCGATGGCAAGGTCTTTCAGTCCTGCGAGGGAAGCCAGCACGGTTTCTTCGGACGGTATGTTCACGCCCTCTTTCTCCGGGCCGGAGATGGCTACCGTGGGGTTGTCATGCACCAAGGCTTTGGCTACGCTGTTGACGGCATCCAGCGACACAAGCGGCAGCGTTGCCTGCACGAACTGGTATTCCCATTCGATGCCCGGCATAGACTCGCCGTCCTCGTAGTTGCGGATGCACTCGCGGGCAAGGGTGATGTTCTTGCGGGTGTTGCGCTCGTTGTAGGATTTCTCCCAAGAGTTGAGCGTCTCCGTCCGTTCGCGTTCCAGTTCGTCGTTGGTGAAGCCGTAGCGGCGCATCTTCTCCAGCTGGAAGAGCAGGTCGTTGTATGCCTCCGTCTCACGCCCCTCTTTGGGCACGTAGATAGCGT
Source organism: Paludibacteraceae bacterium (assembly GCA_017448345.1). GTDB lineage: Bacteria > Bacteroidota > Bacteroidia > Bacteroidales > Paludibacteraceae > Colicola. The sequence goes on from JAFSLP010000053.1 coordinate 16,607, forward strand.
TGAAAGCGTCCATCTTCTTCGCTGCCTCGCCGTAGTACGCATACGCCCCTACAAAGGACGCCTCGGGGTTGAGAGCCAACTCGGAGAAGCGTTTGTTGAGCATGTCACAGGCCATCCCGCGAATCATGTCAAGCATATACGCCTGCGCGGTGTTCTCGAACGCCTCGGGCAGCTGGTCGAACTTATACTCCAAGGTGATGCGGCTTCCTTCCGCCTCGGGGTCGGTGACAATCGCCACTAACGGTTTGTCGTTATGGTTGACGGTATAGATGGGACGCTCGCCATAGTTGGCACGGCGCGGCACGTCCGCCCATAAGGCTTTTATCTTCGCCTCGATGCTGTCCACGTTGATGTCACCCACCACGATGATGGCTTGGTTGTCGGGTCCGTACCATTTGTGGTAATAGTCGCGCAGGGCTTGGTATTCGAAGTTGTTGATGACCGCCGTGTCGCCTATCACATCGCGCTTGGCGTACTGCGTGCCCGGGTACATGAGCGCGTTCAACTGCTTGTATATGCGCCTGCGCGCGGTGCGTCCTGTGCGCCATTCCTCAAGGATAACCCCTCGCTCGGCGTCTATCTCCTCGGGCAGGAGAAGCAAGCCGCAGCTCCAGTCGTGCATCACTAACAGGGCGCTATCGACGATGCCGGCACGGTAGGTAGGCACATCGGAGAGACGATAGACCGTCTCGTCGATGGAGGTGTAGGCGTTGATGTTTCCGCCGAAGTTGACTCCCACCGACTCGAAGTAATTGATGATACCTTTGCCGGGGAAATGCTGCGTGCCGTTGAACGCCATATGCTCCAAGAAATGCGCCAGACCGTTCTGGTGATCCTCTTCAAGGATGGCACCCACTGCTTGGGCGATATGAAACTCCGCCCGCTGTTTGGGCTGTTCGTTATGACGGATGTAATAAGTCAATCCGTTGTCCAGTCTGCCGAAGCGTACATCGGGGTCCATCGGCAGTTTCTCCGGTGCCTCTTGCGCCGGAAGCATCATCGCTGCACAGAGCAGCGAGAGAGCAAAAGTGAGCCTTTTCATTATAATTAATAATTTACAATTAATATTTTTTGCAAGTACCGGTTATCCCTTCTCCTCTTGCAGAGGGGTTTGGGGGTTGCTTTTGGGCTTTCGGTTCCTCTTGGGTTTCGCCGCTTTCTCCGCTTCCGCGATGGCGGCATTGACTTCCAACAGCTCGTCGCCGCGGCTCTTCCACGGACGCGGACCAAGGATGCGTGCCACATCGTCGGAGGTGATGACCTCACGTTCGATGAGCAGTTGCGCCAGTTGGTGATGACCCTCGGCATGCTCGGTCAGTATCTGTTTGGCGCGTGCCATCTGGTCGGCGATGATGCGCTGGGTCTCTTTGTCTATGAGGTCCGCCGTGTTGTCCGAATAAGGTTTGGTGAAGCCGTAGTCATACCGCCCGGTGGAGTCATAGAACGAGACATCTTTCAGCTTGTCGCTCATGCCGTAGTATGCCACCATGGCGTAAGCCTGCTTGGTGGCGCGTTCGAGGTCATTGAGCGCACCCGTGGAGGTCTGGTTGAGGAAGAGCTGTTCGGCAGCGCGTCCGCCAAGCAGCGAACAGAGCTCGTCCAGAATATGCTCCTCGTTGGTCAGCTGCCGCTCTTCGGGCAGATACCATGCAGCGCCTAATGCCATGCCACGCGGCACGATAGTCACTTTCACCAAGGGGTTCGCCCACCGCAGCATCCAGCTGATGGTGGCATGACCTGCCTCATGGAAGGCGATGGAGCGTTTCTCCTCCTCGGTCATAATCTTGTTCTTGCGCTCCAAGCCGCCGACGATACGGTCCACGGCATCCATGAAATCCTGTTTGCTGACTTTCTTCCGTCCGCCGCGTGCCGCGATGAGGGCGGCTTCGTTGCAGACGTTGGCTATGTCCGCGCCGCTGAAGCCCGGCGTCTGTTTGCTCAGGAAATCGAGGTCCACCGTCTCGTCCGTCTTGATAGGACGGAGGTGTACTTGGAATATCTCTTTGCGCTCCTGCAGGTCCGGCAGCTCCACATGTATCTGCCTGTCGAAACGACCGGCACGGAGGAGCGCGGCGTCGAGTACGTCGGCGCGGTTGGTGGCGGCAAGGATGATGACACCGCTGTTGGTGCCGAAACCGTCCATCTCCGTCAGCAGTTGGTTGAGCGTGCTCTCGCGTTCGTCATTGCCGCCGGTGATGACATTCTTGCCGCGCGCACGGCCGATGGCGTCTATCTCGTCGATGAAGATGATGGCAGGGGCTTTCTCTTTCGCCTGACGGAAGAGGTCACGCACACGGCTGGCGCCCACGCCCACGAACATCTCCACGAAATCGGAACCGCTCATGGAGAAGAAAGGCACATCGGCTTCGCCTGCCACCGCTTTGGCAAGCAGCGTCTTTCCCGTTCCCGGAGGACCTACCAGCAGGGCTCCCTTGGGAATCTTCGCGCCTATCTCCGTGTATTTCTTGGAGTTCTTGAGAAACTCGACTATCTCCTGCACCTCCTGCTTGGCACCGTACAGACCGGCTACGTCCGCAAAGGTCACTTTGTCTTTCTTGTCCTTGTCGAAGAGCTGCGCCTGCGCCTTGCCCACGCCGAAGATACCGCCGGGACCGCCCGATCCCGCTATGCCGCGGCTCATATAGACGAAGAAGAGAACGATGAGCACGAAGGGAAGGATATTCACTAAAATCAGATACCAATAGTCATGGCTCCTTGTATAGGAAACATCGATGAGCGCCTTTCCGTTCTCCTTGCGGACTGCGTTTACGGAGTCCATATATTTGCTGAATTCGTCTATTGAGGGCACTTGTGTGCGGAGGATGCCGCGTGCTCGTTCGCCCTCAGCCTGCGTGCCGAAGACGATGGTGTAGCTGTGCGGCTTGACGGTCGCTTTCGCCTGCAGGTCGTCAGCCACTTCTATCTTCTCGATGGCGTTCGCCTCGATATAGGCGGTCAGTTTGGTGTAACTCAGTTCCTTGCTGGCACCGGCGTTCTCTCTGTCGCCGAACATATACCATCCTAACAGCACGAACGCCATCGTGTAAAACAACAGGCTGATCCATCGTCTGGGACCGCCCTGACCGTTCTGCATTACCGGCTGCCGTCGTTGCGGCTGCCGCTTGTTTGTATTCTTCTCTGCCATTCGTAATTTTTAATTCGTAATTCGTAATTTTTAATTCGTAATTCGTAATTCGTTATTCGTAATTCGTTATTCGTCCGGAAGTTCTACGACTTTCCCGTCCTCCCACAGCTGTTCGATGGCATAGAACGCCCGAGGTTCACGCTGCATGATATGTACAAAAATTGTGCCGTAGTCCATGGCTATCCACTCGGCGTTCTCCTGTCCGGCGACGGAGAGCGGGTGTACATGGGTGGTGGTGCGCACGAAATCGTCCACCTCGTCCGCGATGGCTGACACCTGTGTGTTGCTCTGCCCCTCGCAGATAACCATCATCTCTACTGGGGCTTCTTTGATCTTACGCAGGTCGATGGTCACGATGCGTTGGCCTTTACGGTTGCGGATACCCTCGATGATGGTATCCATCAGTTTCTTGGTTGTTATTTCTTTCATGTCTGCCGATATTTTCGCAATTTACAAAATCGGCTACAAAGGTACTACAAAAATTGCACATATGCAAATTTTAGAGCGTTTTTTTGATAAAAACAGAATTACACTCAAAAAGCAAAAAGCAGACGCTTTCACGTCTGCCTTCGTGTTGGATTTGTCTATCCTCCGGGTAGTTCGGTCAGAACCTTGGTGCACGGGCTTGTTCTTGAATGCCGCCGGGATTAATATTGAAAGTGCTGGCAGATGTGCTTCCGCCACCTCCTCCTGCGCCACCGCTAACACATAAAGCACTTACTACACCAAGAGGCATTGCCTCTGTCATGGGAATCATATAATTCTTTTTCATAAAACCATTTACTATTTAGTCATTTCTTTTTTTCGGCTTCCAGCCTCAAACAATCTGCTGACGCTGTATGGCCCATATTACCATTTATTCGGTCATTTAACCATTTGACCAGCTGCGTTGTATTTGATGCCGTTCTTGATGATATAGAGAATGCCATTTTCCATGCGTTTCTCAGATCCACCAATCTTGGCGGATACATTATCAATAGCTGTCGGCACCTTCGGAGCGATGACCAGACGTGCCGGAGCATGACGCGGAATGTCCGTTGAAGCTTCGCTATTCACGATAAAGTACGCACGGAAACCCTTCATGGAAGTGTCGTCAGAGTCGTCCGAATAGTAAAGATTGTCATTGGCACCTAAGAAGAGGTAATCAGCGTCGTCGTGAGGAAGTTCGGAACGACCTATTGTTCCTACGAACCTCACGCCACCTTTTGTCACGGTACTACCTGTGCTGGCGGTAACGGTCACGCCGGTAAAGGTCATGGAAGTGATGTTCGAACCGTAGTTCCATTTGATGAGATACGGTTTGCCGGCTACAATAGTCGATTCCTCTGCGATAGTGAGGTAGAGGTTGTCTCCGTCGTAGGAAGCATCCGAGAGGCTGTACAACTTGCAACCTGCCAACGGGCTTGCCGCCAATTCCGATGCGGTGAGGCTGAACGGCAGACAGATAGTATTGAAGAAACCGTCCTTATAAAGCGTGCGGTTGATAATGAGGTCTGTGGTGCCTCCCGCAGCAACAAGAGCCGCCATAGCCGACTCGATACCCGAAGCGTCATCGCTGGTCTCAGGAGTAGCGGGAGCTGCGCAAGGGAGGTCTCCTACGAAACTTACATTGACATGTGCAAATTTCGCTTGGAAGGCATCCAATTCACAACTCTTAACGTGGCAGCGTGTGGTTTTAGCCGGACTAGCAATGAAATCATCAGAATTTGTATCATCCCATGTCAAGTTTGCCGGATCGGCATAGCAATAGATATCAGTGAGTTCGCTACAGTCCTGAAATGCATCGCCATTAACTCCATCACCCCAAATATGCGTCACTGTAGAAGGGATGGTGATAGAGGTTAAGTAACCGCAGTACCGGAAAGCTCCTTGCTTGATTTCAAGCAGCCCTTCCTGAAGAGTAACTGATTTCATCATTGCGAAACTGAACATGTATTTGCTCAGCACCGTCAGTCCGTTGCCCAACACAATGTCGATAG
>JAFSLP010000054.1 GCA_017448345.1 Paludibacteraceae bacterium
GCCTCGCGAGTATTACAAAGCGGAAAATCTCTCTTTGTAGAGAAACCTCCTTGCCTGTCATTGGAGCAACTTCACAAGCTTATAGAGTTACGCCGTTTGTATCATTCTCAGGTTGCTGCGGTGGGTATGCAGAAACGCTATGCGCCGGCAGTCCGGGTGGTGCAAGAAAAGCTAAAAAAAGAGCATCTTATCAGTTACGATATGCATTATTTGACCGGGACTTATCCGGAAGGTAATGCGCTGCTTGATTTGTACATCCATCCTCTTGACCTGGTATGTTTTCTATTCGGGGAAGCGGAGATTATTGCATGCCAAAAGGTTGCGCCTTCTTCTTTTCTGCTTATGCTGAAGCATCCGCATGTAATCGGCACTCTTGAACTGTCAACCGCCTACTCATGGACATCCGCAAAAGAATCATTGAAAGTGTGTACAAATTCCGGTGTATATTATTTAGAGCAAATGGAAGAACTAACGTACGAGTCCAATAGTACGTTCTTGGGTCTGCCCTTAGAAAAAGTCCACACGCATCATCCTACGATTGAGGTTCTTTACAGGCGTAATAATTTTACGCCGGTACTTGCCAATAATCAGGTTTACACGCAAGGTTATTTTGATGAGATATTGAGTTTCGCAAACGCCGTAGAAGGACATCAGAATAAGAACTTGTCGGATGTGGATTCTATGACAGCCACATTCAAACTATTAGAAGAATTAAGTCTTGCTTTGTAGTTTTGGGACTAAAAACGAGAAGAATTTTCTTCCAAATTTACAATAAAATAATCATCAAACTTGTATAATTCTTAGCCGCAGTGGCACGATTATTTCAAAAAAATGTAGTAACTTTGCAGCGGATTTTAGTCGGCTCTTAGACTATAAATGGGAGGACATATGAATAGCATATAGTGCAACACAGGCATATTCTTGATTAACAAAAGTCTGCAAACTTAAAAGAAACAAGAAGACTATGTCCTGCTACTCGTGTCATGGCATGGGTTCGCAGGAGTCTTGTTTCAAAGTTTGCAGACTTTTATGTTAATCGCTCCTGCACCCGTGCTTTTTATGTCCGCTGTCTCATTCATTAAATCCCATGAGACCAATTATTTTTCAAGTCCATTTTCATGGAAACTATTATGCCGGTGACCACATCGACATTCATGATAATACCTCTGTTAATTTTTACCAAGGAGAACATACCAGAGAGACAAACACACACGAGACATGTGTGGAAGATGTTGTGCCGGTAGTCGTACATACTCAGTGTCCGTTTCTTGTGTCGGAAAAGCTGACAGAACTTGGGCTATATACGCCAGAGCAGTTTGAAAATATGTTCCGCGAAGCGACAGAGAGTGACGCAAAGACCTTAGCGGCCTTTCTCAAGAAGTACCGACAAATGGGTGTGCTTGATTTTAAGGGTATGGATAAGAAGCAAATCTTTGCTAAATTACAGGAATCTTTCCCTACAATGAGACGGTATAGTTATCGAAATTTCATCTATTATTTTTGACGTTTTGCATTTGTTTTACATTTGTTTCTTTTGTACAAATGAGCCGTAAAAAGGCCCCTCTATTTGTTTTTCATTTGTTCCTTTTGTTTCTCATTTGTTTATGGGCTTCCTTTTAATGGGAAGCCTTTTTTTGTATATACCTTTGCACTGCATTTCCGTTAATAACCGCACGTCGCGGCATGTAAAAACGGAGTGCTGCTGTATTATGATTTACAAACCTATTTCAGTAGATGCGTACGGCTTTACAGACAAGAGCCAAACGGTCGTGCGTATCTACACGGAGGACGGCGGGATGATTACCGCCAAACGATGTCCTACTGACAAACCTTTGTACTGCACAAGGGACGGGCATTTCTTTTCACTCACCAAGTTCGGGTTACGGGAGGTCAAGCCATGCTTCGCCGTGCCCAGAGATCCGCGAGTGTGTCACACGCGTTACCCCTTCATGCGGCAGTTCGGAGCCAAACACTGCCATTTCTTGGTGGCGGGGGCTTGGTATGGACCGAGACCGGAGGGGATGGTCATTGACCACCTCAACGGGGATATTCTCAATTGGTCGGCGGAGAACTTGGAGTATGTCACACCGGAAGAGAACCGCAAGCGGGCGCGGTTGCTGCGCGTGTTGCGGTCTATCGGGCGTGAGCCGAAGGAGATGTCTTATGCCGAGTTGGGGGAGATATTCCGAAAGTACCGGTTTGAAGAACCGGAGAAAATCATGGACGCGGACATGACACGGCACATGGAATGTTAGTCGCGTTCGGCAAGGAGATTGCGATGGTCGATACCGCTCTGCTAAATCGACAAAGCAACTCCTGCCTCTGCTCTCCCCACAAATTAAAATTTGCGGGGGCCCCATGTCGGGGAAAAGAAGAAAGAACCCGGCCGCACATGGATATGCAGCGCATAAACGCTACTAACGGCGGCAAAAATGCCACCGAACGAAACAAAACTAATAACAAAAAAAGAAGAATTATGAAAGCAGATAAATTGAAAGAACTGCGCGAGTTGCGCAACCAAGAGAAAGCAATCAAAGCACGTATTGACGAGATCAGCGATGAAGCTACACAAGAAGCCGTGGCTATCGTGCCAGATGGTGGTGAGTTTGAGGTGGAAGGGCAAAAGTACCAGCTTCAGCGGACGGAGGTCATTGATATGATGAATTCCCATCGTTACAAGGGCGAGGATGCCAAGCGGTGGCGGAGTCTCGCAGGGCAGCGGGATTTTGCCAAGAAGACCGCTTCGGCTTACACCAAGGAGATGGGGGCGATCGTCAAGGCTTTTGCCGCTACACACCCCGACTGGGAAGCCGATGAGATCAAGCTGACGGTGAAGGTCATTGAATAAAAGACAAAAAGAAAAGAAGCAAAAGAATAAAAAGAAAAAGTTTCTTCTTCTTCGCTTAAGTTAAGGCTCAATACGACTCGCGACCATGTCGCTCATATGAATTTTCGCCTTACTCTACGCTCTCTCCACTGCGTGCTGCGCACACATCGGGGACCCCAAGAAAATTTAAGGTGTAACTATAGGAGGAGAAATTAAAGAAGAACAACCTTTTATGAGTACGTTTGATTTTCTTTGGCAGTTGGTAGCGAATCACGGCGGCGTGGCGGAGCACTACAAAGCAGAATTGGCGCGGGTAAGGGATGGTTATACGCTCGAACAACAACGGCATATTTACCGTTCCATCCGCGACAAACTGCGGACTGGCAAGTTCGTCAGTTACAACCCCGTGCGTGCCGTACAAGAGAACGCACCGAAAGCCAAACCGCCGCAGGTGTTCTCATTCGCTGATTATTACAAGCGGTACGGTACGACGGAGGAATGCGACGGATGGATGCGCAAGTACTTGCCGGAGAAACAAACGACAATCTATGTAAAACAGTAAAATTATGATCATTACCATCAAAAAAGGATACCACGTGCAGGTTGCAATGACACGGAAAGAATTGCGGAAACGCGGGTTTACGTTCAGGACGTTTGCACATGACCCGCAGAAATTCAGTGTTTGTCTGACCGAGAAAGGTCGGGCGATGTACAAGAACGAAGTGGAAGCGATGTTGGCAATACGTATCGCTTACATCACGGACGGAAAGAAAGGAGGGCGACATGTTGAAGATTAGCAAAGCTGAACTGGCGCAGCGGTTGGAAAAGCGCGTGGAGTGCGCACAAGGAGGAGTGGCTGGGCTGAACATACTCATGCACGGGTGGTTGAAATACCGCAAATACGGGAAGAAATACTACTTTGCTCTTCACAAACGCGATTTCCTCTATATCACCGAGGTACAAGAGTTAAGCGAATACGCAGGCGTTGATCTAACCCAATAAACGCGTTTTTTGGAGTTTTCTCAAATTTGCGAGTTCACAATTTTGGTGGGCTCGCATTTTTGTAGTAATTTTGCACCGCCTTTCGAAAAGCACACCTTGCAAGTGGCGTGAGAGTGGCTTGAGAGTGGCTGATTGACTGCTAAATAACGGTCGTGTTATTAACCTTAAAACTTTAACTATTATGGCAAAGTACAAACCTATCGACATGGTAAAAGAGTACCGTGGTAAAATCTGTGAGCACTCGGACACGTATTTCCAGAAACGAGGCAAAACCCTGTGCACCGGTCGCATCTGTGAGCCGCGCGACTTGGAGAAAAAGCCGTATTCAGCTGAGGAGTTGGCAGTGCGTGAAAAGTTCCGCCAAGCTCGTGCGGCTGTGAAAGCTCTGACCGCGGAGCAGAAGACCGCTTATGCGGAGGCGTTTGCGAACCAAAAGAAGTATTCTTCGCTGCAAGGGTACATGTTCGCAATGGAGTACGCGAAACTCGTGTAAGTTCGGCGGGATAGCACCGAGGAGTAGACAGCACGGTCGAAACTCGGCGCTTACGCCCCGAGCACAGAACAAACCTAAACCAAATGTTAAACAATCTAAATCTTAATGAAATGGCAAAAGTAGAGTATGAAGACCCGATTCATCACTTGTCGGGCAAAATCTCCAAGAAACATCGTACGTGCTACAACTACCGCCGTTGGTCGCAGCGCAAGTACACCAGTGTACATGGCGAGCGAACTACTCCTGCGAGTGCTGAGGAACTGAAGATACGTGCAAAGTTCAGGGTGGTTCGCTTGGCGGCTATCGAACGTTCGATGAACTTAACGTATCTGACGTACGACCAGATGGACTTCATCGAAGAGAAGAAGACCCGTCCGAACTTCAAGTACACCACCTACAAGGGTTGGTTGTTCGGCAAGGCATGGAAATGCTACAACGAGAGCACGGGTACAGTGACCATGCCGGAGCGTCTGAAAACGATTGGATGACGAAAGCCTACCCCCACCCCTCCCAAAAGGAGGGGAATTGGGGCTGGTAGAAAGGAGGAATTATGAAACCGAACATTCAACTGATTACAGCGGCAGTAATGTCCATCGGTGGGCTAGTGTTGCTGTTTTGCGGGATCTTCATAGCGCCACAAGGTCAAATCCATGAAAGTTTGCTCATTGGGTTTGGCGAAGTTGCAACCTTTGCAGGAGCCCTGTTTGGTATCGACTACACGTATAAATACCGTAATAAGAATGGCAACCATCAACCTAATCAGAACGAGCAAGGCAGTTAAAGCGATATGGGGGAAGATGTTCCTTGGCGGAGTAGTAGGAGAAATCACCACGCTTGAAAATGTGGATTACGTCATCCCTGATGGCACCTATCCGGTCTCCGTGACGTACTCGCCGAGGTTTCAAAAGAACCTA
>JAFSLP010000055.1 GCA_017448345.1 Paludibacteraceae bacterium
AAAAAAGTTTACAATCATCCTGAACTCGTTGACATGCGCGTGTTTGAAATTTTGCATGAGACTATTGAGACTTTTGATACTCTCCTGTATTTTCAAGGCTTCCCGGCACTTTCCAAAAGTTCCAAAGTCCCAAAGTCTCAAAGTCTCAACTGAGCCAACTGTGTCAACTGTGTCAACTGTGTCAACTGTGTCATGTTATTTTTTGTTCTGACCGTCTTGACCTTTTTGACCGTTTCACTCCCCAAACGGTCAATTCGGTCAATCCGGTCATGTAATTTTTTTTCTTCGAACGCACTGTTCGAAAATTCAGCGTTAGTTGTTCTTGTATATGCTTAGTCATCCGTTACCCATCGCCGATACTCTGTACTGCCTGTACTCTGTCTATTCCCTTCCCTCCGACCCCCTAATGACTATGTAATGACTTCCTGATACCCTCCTCCTGAAATACTATTCCGATACCATTCAGTTACCACTACGTAGGGTGCTTGGCGAATTGGTCTTTTTAAGAAAAAACATAGTACGCAATCTGCGAAAACTACGCAAACTACGCATAGAGGGAGGCTAAAGCGACGGTACGGTGACGTACGTAATGCGTACGAGATGCGTTCCCGGCGAGATGGAAGGGGGATGGAAGGGGGATGGAAGGGGATTCAAAAAACGTCCATCGGGCGTTTTTATTTGCATATGTGCAAAATTTGTAGTAACTTTGCAGTCGCGTTTGGCAAATGAACAAATGCGAAAATGTGAAAATGTGAAAATAAAGCTATGTTCAAACTCGAATCACCATACAAGCCGACAGGAGACCAGCCGCAGGCGATAGAAGCTCTTGTGGATGGTCTGAACGCAGGAGCACCGGCGCAGGTCCTCCTCGGCGTGACAGGCTCCGGAAAGACGTTTACCATCGCCAACGTCATCAAAGAGGTCAACCGCCCCACCCTCATCATGAGCCATAACAAGACCCTCGCGGCACAGCTCTACTCCGAGATGAAAGCTTTCTTCCCGCACAACGCCGTGGAGTATTTCGTCTCGTACTACGACTACTACCAGCCCGAGGCGTACATCCCTTCCACCGACCTGTATATCGAGAAAGACCTCTCCATCAACGAGGAAATCGACCGCCTGCGGCTCTCTGCAGTGGCAGCACTGCTCTCCGGGCGGAAAGATGTCATCATCGTCAGTTCGGTCAGTTGCATCTACGGCTTGGGCAGTCCGCATGACTTCACGCAGAACGTCATCGAACTGGAGCGCGGCAAGCAGATGCCGATGGACAGCCTGCTCAAACAACTCGTCGCCGCACAATACGTGCGCAATGATATTGAACTCGCGCGCGGACGGTTCCGCGTCAAAGGAGACACCATAGACATCGCACTCGCCTACGCCGATTACATCGTCCGCATCGAGTATTTCGGCAACGAGATAGACGCCATCCTCACTATCGACCCCCTCAGCGGACAGGTGATTGAGGAGTTTGAGCATTATAACCTCTCGCCGGCTACCATCTTCCTGACCTCCGCCGAACGTATCGCCTCCGCCAAAGAGCAGATAAAGAGCGACCTTGCCAAACAAATCGAGTACTTCACCTCCATCGGCGAGGAACTCTACGCCAAGCGTATCGAGGAGCGCGTCAAGTATGACCTCGAGATGCTGGACGAACTGGGTTACTGCTCCGGCGTGGAGAACTACAGCCGCTATTTCGACGGGCGCGAGGAAGGTACTCCGACATACTGCCTGCTCGATTATTTCCCGAAGGACATGCTGCTCGTCATCGACGAGAGCCACGTCACCGTACCGCAGATACGAGGCATGTACGGCGGCGACAAAGCACGCAAGGACAACCTCGTCACCTACGGTTTCCGGCTCCCTGCCGCACGCGACAACCGGCCCCTCAAGTTCGACGAGTTCGAAGCCAAGACCGGGCAGACCATCTACGTCTCCGCCACGCCGGACGAGTACGAACTCAACCGCTCGGAGGGTATCGTCATCGACCAGCTCATCCGTCCGACGGGACTGCTCGACCCCGAGATAGAAGTGCGCCCGACGGAGAACCAAGTGGATGACCTCATGGACGAAATCAAAACACGTATCCACCGCAACGAACGTGTGCTCGTCACCACCCTCACCAAACGCATGGCTGAGGAACTGGACGAGTACCTGCGGCGCTACGGCATCAAGTCCGCATATATACACTCGGACATCGACACCATCGAACGCGTCAAGATTATGGAAGACCTCCGCAGAGGCGAGTACGACGTGCTGGTGGGCGTAAACCTGCTGCGCGAAGGACTGGACCTGCCGGAAGTGAGTCTCGTAGCCATCCTCGATGCCGACAAGACGGGTTTCCTGCGCGACCAACGGAGCCTGACCCAGACCGTCGGACGCGCCGCACGACACGTCCACGGAAAAGCCATCCTCTACGGCGACAAGATCACCCCTGCCATGCAGGCTACCATCAACGAGACGAACCGCCGCCGCACTATCCAGATGCGCTACAACGCCGAACACGGCATCACACCCACTGCCATCAAAAAGGAGATTAACACCTCCGCCCTCGCCTCGCTCTACAAAGACCCCGAGGCGGAGAAACAACGCGTGGAAGCCGCCATCCGCGAGAGCTGGAAAACAGCCGATTGGCAGAAGATGGACGTCAAGGCACTGGAAAAAGCCATTGACAACAAACGCAAACAGATGCTCGCCGCAGCCAAGGCGACCGACTTCGAGATGGCGGCACGCCTGCGCGACGAGATGTTGGAGATGCAGAACCGCCTCCAAGCCATGGAAGGATAAGCGGGATTATTTTCTTATCTGGAAGGGGAAGGAACCGATGAGGTTTCCATCGCAGAAGAAATCAATGGAATAGAAGCCTTGCAGCACCTCTTCATTCTCACCCAACGGGCAATAACAGGTTCCGTCGTACGCCTCGCCCGTATATTCTATCTGCTGCACCAGCGAATAGGGTATCTCCGTATTCTCAAACGGGAACAGTTTCTCTTCGTTCTCGCCAAGGACGTTTCCCTGCGGGTCTATGACGCGTGCGTAGAGGTCTTTCCACCCCGGCGTACAGGTAATGTTTTTGGCAAGGACATAGTCAAACTGCAGTTTCCGAATGCTGCGTGCGATACGGGTCTTGCGGTCGTGTTTGTTGAGCGTGGTGAGCGTGCAGGAGGTGATTTCCAACATCGACGCACGGGTCACCGTCTCGGTCAGTTGCGTGTTTGCCTGCGTCAGTTGCTCGTTGCGCGTACGCACCTGCTGGTTCTCCTCGCGCACCTGCTGGTTCTCCACAGTCAGCCTGCGGTTGGTGGCAGAGAGGCTGTCCACCTGACGGACGTAATCTTTCATCACGGCGCGAACCGTAGCCAGCTCTTTCTTCAGTTCGGCTATCCTGCGGGCGTTGGTCGCCTTGGTCACGCGCAGCTCCTCCAGCAGGTCCTGCACACGCTGCTGTTCGCGGCTCAGCAGGTCTTGCAGGCTGTCGTTGCGGATATCCATCTGCTGGTAACCGTCAAACTGGATAGCAAGATCCTCGTATTCCTCCTGCAACTCTTCTTTCTCTATCGCCATCTGCTCGACGATTTCGTTCAGTTCACTGCGCTGGGAGAGGTTCCAGTAAAGCAGCCCGCCGATAATAAGGGCGAGCCCAATGATAATCGCTATATTGATTTTCTTGTTCATACACGTTGGTTGTTACGGGTCTTGTTTCTACAGGCTGTCAGAGCAACGGCAGCACTTTCTCCAGTTGGTTACTGCGGCTGCCTTTGAGCAGTATCCGGCACCCCTGCAAGGGCTCCCGGTGCAGTGCCTCGCAGAGCGCGTCCACATCATCATAGACAGGATAAGGAGCGGTCGTCTCTTTGTATTCCCCGCCCACTAACAGCACCTTGTCCGCCTTGCGCTCCAGCAGCATGTTTACGATATTCTGGTGCTCCAGACGGCTGTATTCGCCCAACTCGCGCATTGCTCCGAGAATATACACATGTACCATTGGATCATTTATTGGGTCATTTTGTCCTTTGTCGAAGGCTTCTATCGCCGCCTGCATCGAGGTGGGGTTGGCGTTATAGGCATCGACGACTACGGTGTTCCGCTCCGTCTGCATCAGTTGCGAGCGGTTGTTGCTCGGCACATAGGCGCGGACGGCAGCCAGCCCCTGCTCATAGGGAATGCCGAAATACTCGCCTACACAGAGTGCTGCAGAGATATTCTCCGCATTATAGCCGCCCACCAAGTGCGTGCCCTCCGGCATCGTACCGGTGCGGTAATTGACAACGGACAATGGACGATGGACAATGGACGATGGATTTTCTTGCTTGCTATCCTCTAACATTTTAGCCAGAAAGGGGTTGTCGGCATTGCGGAAGATAACGCCTTGGTGCGCCACAAGCCAGTCGTACAGCTCGCGTTTGGTAGCCTGCACGCCCTCGAACGAACCGAAGCCCTGCAGGTGGGCGCGACCCACATTGGTGACCAGTCCGCAGGTCGGCTCGGCTATCTCCACCAGTTCCCTGATGTCGCCCGGGTGACTCGCCCCCATCTCCACGATAGCCAGCTCGTGAGCACGCGTGATGCTTAACACCGTCAGCGGCACACCTATCTGGTTGTTCAGGTTACCCTGCGTATAATAGAGCCTGTACTTGGTGGAGAGCACCGCAGCACAGAGCTCCTTGGTGGTCGTCTTGCCGTTTGTGCCGGTGATGCCCACCACAGGAATATGCAGCGTCCGCCGCCAAGCACGCGCCAAGTCCTGCAGCTGTGCCAAGGCATCCTCGCCGCAGATGACATACTCCGCGCCGTCCTTGCGCGCCTGCTCTACAAAGTCGTTTCCGTCAAAATGTTCGCCTTTGAGCGCCACAAAAATACTGCCTTTCGTCACTTTGCGGCTGTCTGTAGTCACATCAAGCGACGCTTTGTCTTGTATCAGAAAACTCCAGTCCATTACTCTTATTCTCCATTTCCGACTACAAAATTACTGCTTTTTTTTGAATTATGCAAGGGAAGTGAAAATTAAAAATTAAAAATAAAAAATTACGGATTATCCGTCAGTGCTCAAAACGCAGATACGGACGCAGCCTTTCTATATCCTGCGCGGACAGTTCCGGCAAGGCGCGGAGCTCTTCTGCAGAGAGGAGGTATACGCGCTTCCGGCGGAGGGTGTAGATAGCTTTCGCCTGTTCGTAGCGCAGATAAGGGTGCTGCGAGAGGGCGGTGGCGGTGCTGCTGTTCACATCTATGGTCCGCAGCACCGAGGTGTCTGCCGTGAAACGGTACAGCAGGGTGTCCAGATGCAAGGACTCCAGCGGCTCGTCAGTTAGCTGGGAAGGGCTGTAATAACCGCCCAACTCCTCCCGATAGGCAATGATACGCCGGGCGGTATAGGGTCCTATGCCGCGCAGAAAGACCAGTTCGGAGGTGTCGCAATGGTTGAGGTCCAGCATCGTGTCTTTCTTCACGTGCCGTGGGAAACGCATCCCTACAGAATCACGCCAGAGCGAATCAGCAAGACGGAAAGAGTCGTACTGCTGCTGCCGTTCGCGTTTCCACCCGGCACGGCGGAGCGAGTCCGCCAAGCGGAAGGAGTCGTAGCGCTGTTCCCGCTCCGCCGCCCATTGTGCGTACCGCACGGAATCGGCATGACGCATGGAGTCTTTGCGTTCCTCCCATGTCCGGCGCAGAGAAGGAGCCGGTGCGTTGGGGTCCACGGGAACGACTGGAGGCGTGTAAAGAAATGCCGCCACCAGCCACGCCGCCATCGCCATGCCGAGCAACAGGAGCGCTCCTATCCGTTGTTTCCGGGAAAGCATTTTCAACAGGAGATGACGGTGCTCTCTGCCGCGCCGTCCGCAAGATGAGTGGTTATACGGTCGCCGGGGTGCAGGTCCCTGACGGAACGGACGATATGCCCGTTCTTGGTGAGCAGGCTGTAGCCTCTGCGGTAGATACGCTCGGGGTTGGACACCGCCAGCCGCTGCTCCAGCAGTTCGATACGGTGCAGGCGCAGGGTTTTCTGCCGCTCCGCCGTCCGCTGCAGCCGCATGGAGAGGTCGTTAAGCCGGTTGCGCTGGTTCTCCATGCGATGGATAAGCCACTCGGCAACCGCCGTCGGCGTCTTGAGCGCCTCATGCGCCACAAGGTCCAGCACCGACACATCGCGGGTGTGACCGATACCGGTGAGCACCGGCAGTTCGAATTGTGCACAGACGGCACAGAGCGTATAACTGTCAAAACAGCTGAGGTCGGTCGTTGCTCCGCCGCCACGGATGATGACGACTACGTCAAAGCCATTTGCCATCTGGGCATTTGCCATCTGGGCATTTGTCATTTCTATCTCTTGGAGGGCGGCAAGGATGGATTTCTCCGCTCCTTCGCCCTGCATAACCGCGCCGAAGAGCTGCGTCTCAAAGGGGAAGCCGCTATGCTCCAGCTGATGCCGGAAATCGCCGTATCCGGCGGCGGAAGGCGAAGAGATGACGGCTATGCGGCGGATAAGTGTAGGCAAGGGCAGGAGTTGCTGCGCGTCCAGCAAGCCGTCCGCCTCCAGCTGTGCGATGGTCTGCCTGCGCTGCCTCGCCATGTCGCCGATGGTGAAACGAGGGTCTATGTCGATGATGGACAGACTGAGCCCATAGACATCGTGCCACTGCACCTCCACCTCCACGAGCACGGACATCCCTGCCTGCAGACGCTGACCTGTCTCCGACTCGAAATAGGCGGACAGCAGTTCTCTGGTCCCCGCCCAGCAGGTGGCACGCGCCTTGGCTTTCTTGCCCTCCACCAGTTCAAGGTACATATGTCCGCCCTTCTCACTGAGACTGCTGATCTCCGCTTGCACCCAATAAGAAGGCGCTAAGCCTTCGCTCAGCACCTCACCTATCTCATTGCATAATTCCGAAAGAGAATAACTATGCATAAAAAAGTATGAATGGTAAATGTCTAAATGGTAAATGAATTAGTGTCTCCACGGGTCGCAGAGAATACAATGCTCCTGCGCCTGCAGGCTGAACAGCACCGTGAACCGCACACCCACCGTCATATTCCGCAACCACGGCGCCTTGCCCGAAGGAAGGACATTATTCACTTGGTACGGGATAGAGGATGAATAGATATGGTTCATCACAAAGGGAGTTATCTCCGGGTGGTGGAAATTAGCCAGATTGTCCTGTCCCTGACCGCCTGTCTCCACCTTTGACTCGAACATCGGGCTGGCTCCATAAGGGTATATATTCCCGAGACTGATGTCCATGAACGCGGAGAAACGCATCCGGCAGTCCAGTTTGTCGGCACGCTTGACGCGGTACTGGCGGATTTTCTGGAAGGTGTTATACTCATAACCGCCTTCTATGTGCCCGAGCACGTCCAGCCCGACTACAGTACCCAGCTTGGTCGGCACCGAAGTGCCTTTGTAGGTAATCGGCACATCTTTCCTGAAACCGTGTGTCGGCACCTCCTCAATAGGACCTATATAGCGGTCGCCCTTATCCACATCAAACAAGCCGTACGAGGTACCTGTGCCTTTCATCACCGTCTTGCCGGCAAAGGCGTAGTTGAGTTGAGCTCCTAACATCACATAGCCGATGCCGTACGAGCCGACAATATAATAACCAAGATTGACAGGCAGTTGTGCGTAGTATTTCTCCGACATGTCTGTGCGGTTGCCGAACTGATGCACCATGTTATAGTGTACACCGTCATAGTCCGTCATGGGGTACTGCCTGCCCTGTTCCTCTCCCGAATAGCCGTTAAAGAACGTGCGCCATGAGGCATCTCCCACGCCGTCCAAGAGTCCGTCGTTGAGCAGGTCATCAATCTTGGCTATATCCACCGGCGTTGTCACGCGCTGTATGCCTACGCCGAGACCCGTCTGGAGGAACAGGAGCCCGAAATGGTACTCATATAACAGTTTGGCGTTCGCAGCCCATCCGCCCGGCGTGGCAGAGGTGACCGGCGAGTTATCCAGCATCGTACTCCATCCGCCGTCCACCGAGAAACCGATGTACTGGCGTGCGCCTTTGTACAACGAAGCGTGCAGACCGAGGAACGCATCGGTCTTGCTGTCCACATCTCTGGAAGAGAACCCGCGCACTCTGGAAAGGTCGCGTTCCCTTCTGCCGTCTGCGGAATAACGCCTCTGACCCCACGCCGCCACTGAAACGAGGCAGAGAAGCAATACTATGATTTGTTTTACTCTTGACATAAGCTTCCTACTACTACTTTAATGGCTCTATAAGGCTCTATCGACTCCTTGTTGTCAGCCCATACTTGAACAATATACATACCTTCCACGGAAGGAATGGTAATAGCTGTTGCCGGACCGGTGAACTCACCGGAAGATATATACTGCCCCTCGATAGTACTGAGGCGGTAAGTACCTTTGTTGGTCTCGTTCGAAACGATATTAATGGTGGTCCGCCCGACTGGCACACAGGTCGGCACAACGTCCAGATAATCATAGGTAGGTCCGTGCGGGTCGTCTCCGGGGTCAGCCACAGCCGTCAAAGCACAGACAGGTGCAACAATGGTGTCCCCTGCCGCTCTCGGCTCGGTCAGCAGAACATAGTACTCGGCTCCGGGCTCCAGTCCTCCCGGCATATAGAGGTACGGTCCTACCTGTCCCGGCAGTTCCCGTCCGTCCTTATACCACTGGAAGGCGGTAAAGCGACGGTTGCCGTTGTCCGCCGAATCGCGGATGACTATCATATCTCCGTGCCGCTGCTGCATAATCCACGAAGGATAACGCACGTCCAGTAGGATTTCCGTCTTCATAAACTCGTCGCTTGCGCACTTGCCGTTATTGAATGCGACATCTGCCTTATAGACACCGGGAGTAGGATAATCCTCTTTACCATCTATGGCAGGCAGCGGAATAGTCAGCTCGTAAATCTCGCCCGGATTGAGATTGCCCGGCAGAGCCAGATCCTTCAAATCATACACATGCAAGGAATCTTTCGCCTCATCGCTGTAATAGACACTATAACTAACCGGTGCATACGTGCCCTTGTACGAATAAGTGATGGTGTAGGAGGCATAATCATACTCGGTAGCGCCATAACAAATCGGACCTGCCTTCACATCCGAGAACCGCGTCAACTCGTCTATGACGAAATGCAGCGTATAGGTCTCGGGACAACCGGTTCCATTATCTATTACCACTTCCATAGGATTCTCCATACCTCTTGAAATCGGTATTTCCACACCTTTGAAGTTCACCACTTCTTTCTCGCAGGCGGTAAGTGTTGTATCCTCGTGAGGGGGAGCTTCCTCCAAAGTATATACCAGCGTGAGAACCGAGTCACATTGGCATCCTTTTGTCTTCAAACTATCCCGTACGATATACGTGGCACCTATCTCCAAGTCTGTCGGAATCCGGTTATCCGCAATCTTGTTTCCGTCTTGGTCGTACAGGTTCGCCGGGATATGCTCTGTACCGTCCGGAAGAATCCAATGAGGATGCTGGTCACCAAAGCAGTACGTAGCTTCCGCTACATACGGGTCGATGTATAAGCCATCAAACCAGCCTGCCTGTCCTTTGAAACTCTGAATGCCATACGCGGGCATCCATTGTACTATCAAAGTAAGATAGTCCTTACAGGTGAGTTCTGGATTCTTAGGTAGTATAATCTCATCTACCAGCGTATCGGTGATGACTTGGTGAGGATTCTCCACGAGCCGTTGGAAGTCGAAATGCAGTTGCAGCGGGTCAAACACCACATCGGAGTTGACAGAAAGTCCGTCTATGTTTCTCCACTTGTAAGGCTCCGCATTATAGCAATGCGAGTGGTTCAGCGTAGTAGGCGGATTACCCCATACGCGCAGTTTCATATAGATAATCGAGTCCACCTCAAGTGGTTTGAAGCGCTCTTGCGTCAAGGTGTCTCTGAACTCTGCTATACGGTGTTTGGTAGGCAGGTCAGCCACTTGCACCTTCTCGCCACTCCAAGGACATGTGATGATATCTTCTGCACAGACATCTTTAATAGGATCTTCTTCGCCTTCATATTCAGGCATTTTCTTCAGGTAGTTAATCAGATAGGTCGGATAAACCGTAACTGCCTGCACATAGACCTCGAATTTGCCGGTTTGCACATTCAAGACGGAATCTATCAGCAAGTACGTACGTGTACCGTCTTCATTCTCGCTATAGTTCCGGTCCCCTCTACCTGCATTCATACGCGTACCGGAATCCTCTTCGTCAAACGGTACTTCTCCAATTACATTTCCGTTCTCATCATAGTAGAACCGGAAATAGTCACCGTCCATGTAGTATTGGGTATGGTATCTGGAGCCGTCATAGCGCACAGCGGTATCACCGCCGAACGACCAGACGAGGTCTTCACTCTCTGCGTTCATCCAGTGTCCGTTATCGCCGATTTCTACCGGAGGCAAAATATTGGCTTTCTTCAGTTGGAGGTCCAAGAAGGTCGTACTGTCGCAGCCCAGAGGAAGTCCGTCATCGCCCAGCACCTGACTGCCGTTTGACGATTTCTGCTCACATTCATAATGCGACTCGTCATGGTTAGCCAATTCCGGCACTAACATAGCGTCCACCAAGACAACCGAATCCACACCTGCTTTCTCTTTCAGCTCCGCCATATTTGTTATCTGCGGATGGGTTGTAAAGAAATCCATGCCCACAAACAGAATCTCCGGCTCGGTGAAGAAGCGCAGGGTGTCGTGCGAATGCAGCGTGGGTTTGTGCGTAGATAGCGCTTTGTTCAAATCATCACGATAGAGCGGCATGACAATAGCGCGGACAATCTCGCCACTGTCACATTGCACTTCATACGACGGTTTCAGTCCGTACGTATTGGGGTTGATCCACGTCTTGGGTTTGGTCTTCTGGTCATTGTCCTGCTCTTTGGTAGGACCATATTCATCCAGCGCGATGCTTACTCCCTTGAAGGTAATGGTCTTGCCCGGCTCTTGACAGACGGTCGTATCCAGATAAGTGACATATGCCGGGAAGATAGTCAGATAGTGGTCAAACTCCGCCTTAATGCCTGCTACACCATAACTTGGCTGTCCTTTTCTGGAATCATTCGGGTCAATACGTTTTGCCGTTGTGGAGAGAAGGTCGTCTCTTCTCATATGTACCGTAATCGAATCCTTGATTGTGGTATAGTCCACATTGTTATCGCCAAAGTGCTTCAGGTTTATCTCCACCGGCGTTACACCGCCGGCGTACCATGTATATATCGAGTCGCACGCACATGTGTACCAGTAGGATTTCTCACGCTGCACGTGTGCCACTTGGACGGTCAACTGGACTGTGGAGTCGCAGACGGCTGTCCACGAGCCGTTTTCACGTTTGTGAGGTACGGTAGTAGTGGTGGTGGTGATGGCGTAGAGCGAATCGGACCGGAAATACTCCACCGTGTAACCATCAGGTACCACGCGTCCGAACTCTTTGAGAGTGACAATTGTCAAGTTCTTGGGGTTGGAGATGGTGTTAGTCCTTACATCCTCGCCCGCCCAGATGATGTTCTGCCATTCGAACCACTCCTCTGTAGAGATAGCGTCGTGCCTGTCAGCAGTGTAGTACTCCGGCATCATGATAACCGTCTGGCGGTACACGATATGACAAGAACTTGTTAGCGTGGTATCCGTCAGTTCGTAAATTATCTGGTTCTTCTGGTCACGCTTGAGGTCAAGCGGTTTACTTGCGTCGTTATACCGTGTGCGGGTCTTATCCGGCTGACCTTTCACCTGTACCCACGGCATACGGTGACCGTCCCATTTATGGCGTACCGTACTTCCGTCCTCAAAACAATATACAATCGTGTCGTTATGGCGCTCCACCTCGTTGACGATGAATGTATATTTCAGGTCATACTCACATCCGTCCTCTTTGACACAGGGAATAGTAGGACCGGCTATGGTTCCTCTTTTTCCCTTCGGGTCAAATTCGTATTTGTATTCCGGATCCTTGATATTCGGGTCAGTAGCTTGTGAGATTACATATACAGGATCATCGTCACAGAGTTCTTTGGGCTTATTCACCGTTCCGTCCGTGAAAGTCAGGTTGAGGATATGCAACTCCGTCGGACATTTGGGTGCATCTTGCCATAAGGAACGGTTAGATTTAGGCGTATAGTAATGATAGAACGTATGCGAACCGTAGCCTTCTTTGGAGCGGTTGATTGTGGTGTCTATATTATTATTCGACGCGCCCGGGTTGTCTCTGTTCTGGTTGATATGCCACGTGTAACTACTATTACACTCTACATCTTCGTATTCATACTCCACCATGGTGAGCACATGCAGTTCGACCGTAAGAGACCTGTCGCAACCGACGGTGGCACGCGGATAAGCAGCACCGTATTTGCTGTTCCATGCCTGCATGTCCGCATTACAATCCGTTGTACGGATAACATCGGTTCCCTTGAATTGCCATGTACGTGCCAGCTGGTCTGTTTTTCCTCCCCAATAAGTCCATCCGTCGCCGAAGTCTCTGTTCTGGTCCACATTTCTCTGTGTTATCTCTTTCTTGTGCCGTGCGAGCGTCTCAGCCAGACGATAGTCTTTGAAGAAATCGCCTCCGAACTGGCTGGTGATGTCCGCCAGCTGAGATTCACAGATATAGTCTGCGGGACGGATTGTCACATCGCTCTTACAGAGCAGCACATAGAGTGTGACAATGGAGTCACAGCCATTGACAGTCGTGTAATGGCGTTGGTAGGGTCCGTTCTCTCCGGGTTGGAGTTGGATGTGTGTATTATCTTCCGTAACGGGATTATCGATATCGCAATTGATGATTGTCTTCTCTTTGGTCTCCGGGTCCACAAAGAAATTATCGATAGCTTTATCGTTCGTACATCTAATAAGCCATGTAGTATCATTATATATACGATACGCGCGCACGATAGCGGAGAGGGTGTCTTTGGGCCAGTTCTCCTCGTTGACATCCTCACAGAGGGTAGGTTCTTGGTAGAGAATAGCGCGCACCTCAAAGTCCTCGTACAGATGACGTCTGTTGGGAGCCAGATTCTTCTCCGGCAGCATATAGAACTCCGTTTCTATGAACGGCGTTTTCTGCGTCAAGTCACCCGTCTGGCGCACAGCAGCATCATCTTTATATTCCGTGCGTTTCTGGTTGCTCTGGTTGATACGCATCACTTCCCATTTGATGTCCGCCCAGTTGTTATGGATACGCACCGGGAAACGGAGTTTGGTACTATCGCAGACAAAGACGGTATCGAACTGAGTAGGCAGGTTAGGCAGAAGGGTCTTATCCAGATACCAACCTCCATTGTCAGGATACTTGGCATTCCACTCCGAGGTATGCACTTTGTTTTCCCAGTCCTTTTTGTTATCCGCAAGGAACAGAGAGTCCTGCACTGGCATATAGTCATATCCGACCGGGTACATATACGCCTGACCGTTAGCAAGACCATATGCGTATCCCGTGAAGGACTTCTTGGGAGCAGTAATGATATGCGTAGTAGGTACAGCAGGGTCTTCCTGCGTGATATTCACCGTAGCAAACGAGTAGTCATTATTTCCGGGAACCGCAGCAAAGGGGATTGTATTGCCGTCAAGCCGTACCGAGGCGGCATCGGCTCTCCTTGCCCAGATAGCCACTTTATGCTCCATCACCGTCTGCGCAGGCAGTCCGGGCGGAGTGTATGTAGAGAAGATTGTGGTATCCGTGAGGAACTCTACCGGCGGAATCATCGTAGCAGAGGCATCACCGGGCATCGGCAGGTTTCCCTGCGCATCAAGCGCACCTGCGTTCGCAGCAGCCGTAGGGGTATGGAGATATACCTGCAGCGGTTTGGTCTTATCATTCGAAGTGACCACAAAGACACCGGCATCTCCGTCTTTGCGCATCATCAGCACGTCCTGCGTCTCTCCGGGGTTAGTGAAAGTCAGGGTCTGGTTCTCGCTTCCTCTTCTGACAGAGACCGTGGTGTTTGCGTCACGCGCCGTGATGAGCATATGATTCATGTTAAACGGCGTAGCGTCGTATTTCATCATCGGCACGATGAACTGCGTCCCCCAATGGTTAATCGGCAGCAACTGGTCTATGGCATGGTCTGTAGAACCAGACATGGAGGAAGGATAATACGCTGCTTGGTTACCGCTCCAGACCGCTATCGGCTGGTTGGCACAGATATAGGAGCCGGAAAGGTCAATAGAGGACTGCTGCTCTTCCAGTTGCATAGAAGGGTCAATGGTCTGCGAACGGACTATGTACACTTGGTACGGTTTGGTAAATTCGACCGTGAAAGTACCTTCCTTACCGGTGCTTGTCTTTACTTTATCAGGGATAGTCAGTGTAACCGTCGTCTTACCGGATACTGTGGACATCACCGCAAACTCGGTGGACATGATATCGTTCGGGTTACATTGCACAATATATTCGTAGCCGAGAGCCTGCTTGGGCAATATATGCGAGCCATCGAAGCTGGTAGAACCGACATCGTTACCGATTTTGTTTCCTGCATAAACGGTCATCTTGACCCCATTCTTGCTATATACATGGACACCCTTGTCCGATATTTTCTCCGCTTCGTTCTTCTCCGGGTCGATATACACCGCATCACCTTGCGTCACATCAATGACGGTTGTTTCTCCAACGGGGACCTGATAGTCGGCACCCTGACCGTTGGAGTACTCGACACGCACTTGGTTGGTCGTAATCTCAGGATGCCCCTCCACAGGACGAGAGTTAATCAATATTTGCAGTTTCAAGTCCTTGTCCTTCGGTCCACGGTTACCGTTGAGGAGCCATGTGACGAAGAAATCATAACCCTCTGTGCCGGTGACAGGGGTTACATTGACAGGCGTCTGAGCCCAGTTGTACAAGGGCAGGCTCATGAGCACCGCAAGTGCTACTATCCATTGAATACGTTTCATCTTCTTCCTTTCTGTTTAAAGCAGGAATAACATCCTTTTAGTTATTCAAAAAGCAGGAATAACATCCTTGATTATTAACAGGAAACATCCTTTTGTTATTAACGAAGCATGAAGATATGCTTGTTCTGAATCACCATGCCCTGATAGTCCGCATTCACTCTGCGTCCCATCACATCATACATCGGCGCATCCGGGTCAAGCATTACTTCCGTTTGTTCTATACTCTCGGGCCAGACAGCAGAGAACTCCACTCCGCCCTCATATTCAAACACATATACTTTGTCGTCATCAGCAAGCACAGCTCCCCTGATGAGATAGCCATTGTCCGTCTTCTCAATGGACAGGTTGCCGTCATACATCTCCGCGTAGTCCATGTCACCGTCGCCGAAGAGGATATAGGTCTGGTCGCCCAAGTTAGACATCTCATAAGAGTAGTCGCCTGCCAGTTCGCCTTCCGTCTCCGAATAGATGTCCAGCCAGACACTCGGATAAACCTCCCCGCTGAACAATTTGAGCCAATAACTGAACGAGCCTTCCTCCGAATACTCGGGATAGAACTCCGCCTGCACATGTGTGGGTGTCACCACCACGGTGTCATACACATCTTCAGGTATGCCTTCCGGATTCTCTTCAAAATAGACCTCCACGCTGTAGCAGCGGAGCTGTTTGGCGCAAGTGACGGTCACGGACTTGGCGTTCACGTCCCTGACAACCAGCACCGGGTCTTTCTCTACGTCCAGTTCCGCCTCAGCATACTCAATCTTGCCATGATCCACCGTGGCAGAGAAGTCTTTCTTAATCATGCCATTAATGGCAAGCCCCTTGATGGGCCGGGCGGCAGTAAAGGAAATCTGATAGTTGGCATAGCAACTGAAATAGCCGTATTTGGGGCTGCCTGTACCTTGTGTACACTTGATTTCTATATTGCTTTCGACGAAGCGGTAGGCACCTTTTACGATAGTATCCTCCGGCGCCGGGATAATCTCCGGCTCGGCATAGACATATTCGGGGTCCAAATCCTCCGGCAGGACTATCTCTTCGGGTTCCTCTCCGCCCTCTGCACCAACGCCTGTGACCACGACCTGCGTGAGCACCCGCTGCTTTCCTTTGCCTTCAACAGCAAAGACGACGGAAGAAGCATTGCCCGTCCATATATCCGTTTTCAGGTCATCATTGCCAGTAGAGACACCGCCGGAGACGAGTGTGCCGGTATTGGCAGTCAAGGAAGCATAGTCTTTGCGTCCCTGCTTGGCAAAGGTCAGTTCGACAGCCGTAATCCGCTTGCCCTTGACCGTAACGGTATTTCCGGTGTAGAGCCGTACACTGTCTTTATACACAGCAGGAGGATTAGAGCCTGTACCCTGCTCCAGCAGCACGGTGATGTTATCTTTGACCTGTTTATCCGCCGAGGTGCTAAATACAAATGTTGTCTGCGCTCCCACCCACACAGCCAAAGACAACAACATAGATAGCATTAATTTTCTCATATACGTGCACTTTTATTCAAAATCGGGCGCAAAGGTACTAAAAAAAATGCACATATGCAAAAAAAAAGCAAAAAAAAGCGCAAAAATTTTGTCAATTCAAAAAAAAGCAGTACCTTTGCACACTTTTTCCTCATCAGAGGTGTTTTTTTTGAGTCCTTTCGGATGATACAGAGAGACGTTAAGCGGGTACGAACGATAAAGAAACAATAAAGAAATCACCCACTAACGACCCACTAATCACCCACTAATCACCCACTCTCGGAAGGGATAGAGAGGCTGAAAAGATGCAGAAAGGACAAGCAGACATCAGTAAGGGTACGTACACGATAGCGGAAGAACCAAAGAAGAACCAAATAACAACTAAAGATTCACCGCTACAAACCAGTTGAAAACAAGGTGCGACTGATATGAAAAACCAGAGCACAAACGATGTGAGAAATATGAGGAAAAGCATGTAAGACAAACATGTTCGAAAAACAAATACTAACTAAATAAAACAAACAACACAATGAAACGTACATTCCAACCATCCCAACGCAAACGCCGTAACAAACACGGTTTCTTGGAGAGAATGGCGACAGCAAACGGTCGTCGCGTATTGGCTGCACGTCGTGCCAAAGGCCGCAAGAAACTGACCGTTGCTGACGAGGGTCGTCACAAATTTTAATGGAGTCCACTAGGCAACACAAAATCGCTCGTCTGATACAAAAAGACATGAGCGATATCTTGTTGCGATATGCGCGCACGCTCCATGGAACACTTATTTCCGTGAGCGAAGTGCGCGTGTCGCCGGATTTGTCCATTGCTCATATCTATCTGTCTATCTTTCCGCAGAACAAAGTGACGGAAACAATGGCACAGATAGAAGAGAACAGCCACCGTTTCCGCGGAGAACTGGGCACGCTTGAGCGTCATCAGCTGCGCATCATTCCCGAGATAGTCTTCCATCTTGACGAGACCATAGACCGGATGGAGCGAATCGACGAGCTGCTGAAGAGGTAGCACAGCCGGAAGGGCTCGCGGTACTACCCGCGAGAGTTGGACCGGAGGAAACCCGCCGAAACAGCGGCGAGGACTAAACAGCCGACAGGGACCTGTGGGGCAACACGCGAGAGCCGGACCGGAGGGGAGGAACTCGCGCTCGGAGAGCACGAGCACAGGACCGGAGAGGAGGAACTCGCCGAAACAGCGGCGAGGGCAAAAGAGAAGTTTCAAAGACCGCTATGCTGAAAGTAGAAAGATATATAGCTTGGCGGTACCTTTTTTCCAAGAAGGGCCATAATGCCATCAATATAGTGTCCGGCATTAGTGCCGCTGCTGTTGCTATGGTGACGGCGGCGATGATTTGCGTGCTGAGCGTGATGAACGGCTTCGGGAAATTAGTAGAGCAGATGTTCTCCGAGTTCGACCCTGTACTGCTGGTTGTTCCAGCCGAGGGTCAGACGCTGCGCACCGACACTTTTCCCATTCATTCTTTATACGCGCGCGAAGATATCCACGCCATCTCAAGACAGTTGGAGCAGACCGCATTAGTGCGATACAAAGACCACCAGATGCCGGCAAGGCTGCTTGGTGTGGATTCGCTATTCCGTGAGACCGCCCATATCGATTCGATTATCACAGACGGTTATTTCAGCGTATGGGACGGCGCCTTCGAACGCGCCGTGCCGGGTCGCGGATTAGCAGCGCAGATAGGTATCAACGCCCATTTCACGGGTGCGCTTCATCTGTACGCTCCGCGCCGTACGGAACGGGTGAACATGCTACGCCCGGACAAGTCGCTGGTACACGAGCACGCCTTCATCGCCGGTACTTTCGCCGTCAACCAGATAGATTACGACGACCAGCTGATGTTAGTGTCCCTGCCGCTGGCGCAACGGCTGTTCGAATACGACGAGCACACCGCAACCGCCCTGCGTATCCAGCCGAAGGAGGGAGTCAAAACCGCTTCGTTGAAGGCAGCACTCAGACAGAGTCTCGGAGAGGGTTACCGTGTGCTGGACCGGTACGAACAGCAGCAGGACTTCTTCCGTATCCTGCGTATCGAGAAACTGCTGACGGTCATTCTGTTAGTGTTCATTCTGCTGATAGCCAGTTTCAACATCATCGGTTCGCTGTCGATGCTGATTATCGACAAGCGCGAAGACAGCCGTATTCTTTCGCACCTCGGAGCCGACGAGCAGACAATAAAGCGGACTTTCCTAATAGAGGGGTGGCTGATTTCCTCGCTCGGAGCGCTGTCCGGTCTGGTGGCAGGCGTGCTGCTATGCTTGGGACAGGAGCATTTCGGGTGGCTCAAGTTAGGAACCGGCAGCGAATATGTCATCTCCGCCTATCCGGTGCAGGTGCAGGCAGGGGACGTGCTCTTGGTGGCTGTCATCGTGTTAGCGTTAGGCTTCGCGGCGGCTTGGGGGACGGTGAGGAAGATGAGAATTGAGAATTGAAGATAGCGGGCAATACTATTGCCCGGAAACCACCAAGAAAGGGGGCTCGCGGTAGTACCCGCGAGAGCTGGACCGGAGGGGAAGGTAACTCGCGCTCAAAGAGCACGAACACAGGACCGGAGGGGAGAAAACGAAAGAGACAAAAAACAAAGGGAGATGAAGAAGAAAATATAGAGATGAAGAAGAAAATATATATACTAATCATAGCGATGGCGTTGTGCGGAGGGACAGCGTTCTTTGTGTGCGGGTGCACGCGGTATGTGCCATCGGGGCGGCAGGGAATGCCGAAAGAGTACACCACGGCTTATGAGGAACGGTACGGGCGATGCTATGACTCGATACCTTACAAAGTCGTGGCACTGGACCTCTATTCGGAAGGTCTGTCTCTCAACCAAGAGAACCGCATTCAGGGCACCGGGTACAACCTGTACCTGTCGGACATCTTCGTGGAGGACGCATTAGTGCCGGGTACGTACCGCTCGGACACGACAGCACAGCCGTTCACTTTTCTGCCGGGACGCGACTACGAGGGCACCCCGCACGGGATATACCTGTTAGAGATAGAGGAGGACAAGGTGGTTCGGATACAGGTACTCGACTCCGGCTATATAGTCATCCGAGACACCACCAACGGTCTGATTGACTGTGCTTTCACACTCTACTACCGCAGCACTTACGGTTCGCGGGCAACGTATAACTGCCATTTCCAAGGAGCATTATCACATGGCAAAAACACCCTCCTCCGATAAGGATTTACTGCGCGAGTACCACACGTATCTGCGGCTGGAACGCGGCTATTCGCCCAACACCGTTGAGGGCTATGAGGCGGACTTGGACAAACTGCGCGCATACTGCGAGGAGCATAAGCTGGACATCGTGCATATGCGGTTCGAGGAGTTGGAGGCGTTTGTGTTCGAGGCATTCAAGGATATCCAATCGGAGGCTACGCAGGCGCGTGTGTTAGCAGGCATCCATTCGTGGTACCGTTTTCTGCTATACAAAGACTATATCGACCAAGACCCGTCGGAACTGATAGAGGGTCCGCGCAAGTCAAGACACCTGCCGGTGGTGCTGAGTCTGGACGAAATCAACCGCATAATGAGCGCCATCGACCTGTCATCCAACGAGGGTCACCGCAACCGTGCGATGATGGAGATATTATACGGCAGCGGCCTTCGTGTGAGCGAGTTAGTGACGCTGCGTCTGAGCCGGATTTACCTCAACGAGCATTATATGATGATTGAGGGCAAGGGCTCCAAACAACGCCTTGTGCCACTGTCCCCGGTTGCGGAGGAGTGGTTCGGCTACTGGCTTCAGGAGAGGAGCACATGGCCCGTCAAGAGCGAATACCGTGACTACGCCTTCGTCAACCGCTACGGCAGACCTCTCACGCGAGCAATGGTGTTCACCATTGTCCGCCGGCTGTGCTCGGAGGCGGGCATCACCAAGACCGTCTCGCCGCACACGCTGCGTCATTCGTTTGCGACCCACCTGCTGCAAAACGGTGCCGACCTGCGCATTATCCAGCAGCTGTTAGGACACGAAGACCTCTCCACCACAGAGATTTACACCCACTTGGAGATTGCCGACCTGCGGAAGGCTGTGCTGGAGTGCCATCCGGCGAATAGAGTTGAGAGTTGAGAGAAGTCATATAGTTGAGAGTTGATAGTTGAGAGTTGAGAGAAGTTGATAGTTGATAGTTGATAGTTGAGAGTTGAGAGAAGTCGTTTAGTTGAGAGTTGGAAGGATACATAGTATATGGCGGAGAGGGGTCACGCTTGCCATTTTCTGCGGAATGTTTGCGGCAGTACATGCCGTAGAGACGATTATCGTGGGCGAGGTGGTGAACGAGACGACCGGCGAAGCCATTCCGAATGTGAATATCCATTTCCGTGGCACGAAGATCGGCACTACCTCCGACGAGAACGGCGCTTATGCGCTACGGGTGGATATGAGCGCAAAGGCTCAACTGGTTTTTTCCGCCGTGGGTTACTACACGCAGCGGTTTGATGTAGAACCGGGTTCAATGGCAGGTCTTCAGGTATCGATGCGCGAGAAGAGTGCCGCGCTCACCGAGATTGTCGTCTCTCCCAACGAGAACCCTGCCTTGGAACTACTCCGTCAGGTCCGTTCCCACCGTCCGGAGAACGACCGCACCCTTCATCCGGAACGCTCCTCCACCCTGCGCCGCGAACAGACACTTTATGTCTCGCATATCAACAAGAGACACCTCCGCCGTGCTCTATGGAAGAGTCTGCAAGAGGGCATTATTGGACAGGAGGACTCCACTTTCGTGATGCCACTATACCGCGAGACACAGTCTTTCCTGCTCTCGGGAAACACGATAACGCCCGCCAACGACCAACGTACACAGGCTCTTATCCTCTCGCCGACGGACTATTCGTCACTTCTTGGCGGCGAGGGGAACCTGAATTTCTACGCCAACTCCGTCCCTATCATGGGTCACGCGTTCCTCTCCCCCCTCGCTTCCGGCGGCAACCTCTATTACCGCTATTACATAGCGGAAAGCCAAGAGTCGAAAGTCGAAAGTCCAAAGGTGTCCGAGAATGAATGCGTTATTGTTTTCAGGACTCGCAACCCGTTCTATGCGACCTTCAACGGCGAGATGGTGATAGACACCAGCACCTTCGCGCTGCGTGCTCTCTCCGCCTATGTGCCGGCAGAGGTGGCGGTCAACTACCTCAACACGCTCCACCTGAGCCAGACACTTGGTCCGGACGGAACGATTACCGGCGAACACCTGTCGGTGCTGATGGACTTCGCCGTACAAGGCGAACAGGCAGGGACTGTGTTTCCCACGCTGCTTCTTACGACCCAAATGGGCGGAGAAGAGAGTCCGAATAATCCGAATAATCAGAGTAATCCGAGTTATCCGAGTAATCCGAGTAATCCGAATAATCCGAATAATCCGAGTAATCTGAGTTATCCGAATTATCCGATGGAGGCGAGTGACTCGGCATTCATGGCACTGGACTCGCTGCCGCTGATCCGCACCGCCAAGTGGTTCGCCACCATTGCCACAACCGGTTATATCCCTACCGGCACCCCTGTCGATATCGGTCATGTGCAGGAGATTCTGCAGGTCAACCAACACGAAGGGGTGCATGTGGGTCTGCCGTTCCGCACCAACGAGCGGTTCTCAAAAGTCGTCTCGTTAGAAGCATCCGTAGGTTACGGTTTCCGCGACCGTTCGTTCAAAGGGTTAGGACGCGTCTCCGTCAACCTGCCCACTCCGCGCAAGAACACGCTGCAGGTCGAGTACAACGACCGGTATATCTGGTCCGAATCGGATGACTTCGACCGGCTGCTTCGTGAGAACTCAATGGGCTACGGCAATTTCGACTTCACGGCGTACGCCTTCGAGGCGCTGCACCGCGACACCCTGTGCCGGAACACGGCACTGCGGCAGCGGCAGTTGCAGTTCCACTGGTTCGCCGACTGGTCACCGAACATCGAGACACACGCGTATATCCGCGCCGGATGGATACCGGAAGGAGACCTTATCAGTCAAAAGCCGGAAGTCGAAAGTCAAAAGCCGTCAGAAGTCAGCTATCAGACGTTTTCGGCTATTGCGCGTCTGTCATGGGGTGAGCGCAAGTACGACGGTTTCTTCATGCGCCGGTACGCCTACTCCAACCGCTATCCGGTGCTCTTCCTTGGTATGGAAGCAGGGCACGCGATGTACGAGGGACAGATGTACAATGTACGAAGGAGTCAGCTGTGGGCGCATCTGCGGGTGATGTTAACGCAGCACGCCAACCTTGGCATGGGCGGCACGCTGACTTATGCGCTGCAAGCCGGTGCCCTCTTCGGCAACGCCCCCGCCGCTTTCCTCTGGCACGCCGACGCCAACCAAGGCTACGCCTACGACCCCTACCGTTTCACGCTGCTCCACGGCGGAGAGATGATAGCGGACAAATACATCGCCCTGCAAACCGAATGGAACGGAATGGGCATTCTCTTCAACCTCATTCCGGGTGTCCGCTGGCTGCACCTGCGCGAACTCGTCGAGGCGAAGATAGCGTACGGGTATCTGGATAGCCAAAAGACCGCTGCGCTCCAAGTCGAAAGTCGAAAGCCGTCCGCCTTGTACGCCGAGGTGGGTGTGGGTATCGGGAATATCCTCCGCGTGTGCGACCTCTACTCCGTCTGGAGCCTCGTGCCGGTCAGTTCGCCTTTCTCTCCGCAACAAGAAAAGAGCGCCACATGGGCGCTCCGTTTCCGTATTCATTTAGGGCTGTAGGGATTATAATTACGAATTGTCAGGCATATGAATGCAAGCCTCCCAAGAGGCGGTTCACGCCGAAATAGGTGAACAGCACAAAGAGGAACGCTACTATGCCCAGCACGTGGTAGAGCACTTCGTAGTTCTTGATTTTCATCTTGGGCAGCACCACAGGCAAATGCAGCATTGCGGCATAGACAAACATCGTAATCAGCGCCCACGTCTCTTTGGGGTCCCATCCCCAATAGCGCCCCCATGACAGGTTCGCCCAGACGGCACCGATGAAAATACCGGCGGTGAGGCAGAACAGCGCAGGGTACAGCAACACTTGGGAGAGAGTCTTGAGACTATTTACCATTTTATCATTTACCATTTTATCATTTACCATTTTATCATTTACCATTTTATCATTTACCATTTTATCATTTACCATTTTATCATTTACCATTTTATCATTTACCATTTTATCATTTGCCATTTTATCATTTACCATTTTATCATTTACCATTTTCCCATTTATTTTTTTTACTCCGATGTGAACTAACGCGATAATCCCGTTAATCATAATGACCGCAAAGAGCGTATAAGCCAGCATGATTACTGACACATGAATGCCCAAAAGCGGCGTCTGCAGCACCGGCTGCAAGGGCGGTTTGGGTGTCACTACTTTGGTCATGACGGCAGCCAGCACAACAATGACGGCTATAAAACAAGCCGAATACAAGCCGCTCCGTTGCCCGAAGACCGATTGCTTCAGTTTGGCACGGAAGAGCGTGTTCTTCTGGAAGAAGAAACCAATCATTCCGATGAGCAGCAGCGCATAGCCGGTATAGGTGATGCCGATGCCCCACGGGTCGTAGTTATAGGAGAGGACGACTCCCAATCCGTCACTGTCGTAATCCGACTGGCAGAAACGCCATCCATGGTATTTGAGGGGCTTGTTCATCCGCACCTCGCCTTCGTCCACCTGCATTCCTTCCCCTTCCGTATGGCGGCTCCGGTCCAGCAGCCGCAGCTGTGACACGTAATCCACAGGCGTCTCGCCGTCCTCCGCATAGACAATCTGAAAATCCCAAAGGAAGAGGCTTACGGAATGATGGATTGATGGAATGATGGATTGACGGACGGTGACGGTCTCGGCTTTGTCGGCACGGACATGCACCTCGCCCTGCACGCCCCAAAAATGCGTTACACACGCTCCGACAAGCATGATTATCAGAGCGATGTGTAACAAAATAGTAAAAGGACCCAGGTCTGACCTGCTCAAAGAAGAAAGCGGCTTTGCTGAAAGATTTTTCATATCAGATTGCATTAATGAACGCAACGATGGCATCTCTGTCTTCTTTAGGCAGGTTATAGAACTGCTGGGTCGGATAATAGGCATCGGACTCGGTGCTGTAGCCGTGCCACATGATGGCTTCTATGACGTCCCTTGCTCGCGTGTCGTGCATACGGGCTTCGTAGGCGTCGCCGGTCGCTTTTTTATGCAGCCCGCGCCCCCAGAGCGGCGTAGTACGGCACCAGCCGGTGCGGATATCATTCTCCATACAGAGCTTATGCTGCACCATATCGGTGTAGGGCCATATTTTCTGGTTGGGGTAACGCGGCAGTTTTCCGTCTCCGGCTTTGAAGAAGCCGTTCGGGTCCCGCACCTCGTCGGCACCGGTCGTCCATGAGGGACGGTGGCAGTAGTCGCAGCCTATCTGCGTGAACAGCTCCTTGCCGCGCAGGACCTGTTTGTCGGTCACGTTACGCGCAGCCGGAACAGCCAAACCACGGTGCCATACCATGACCTGTGTGAACTCGTCATCGGTCATCTCAGCCGGCAGGGACTTGCTCAACAGGAACTCGCGGATGTTACTCTCCGCGTCATCCGTCCACCACTCGGGGTGCTTCTTATCGGGGTCAATCTTGGCGATATAATCCGCAAAACCGGCTTGCACCTCTTTGTCCTTTGAGGCATACTCCGCATAGATAGAGCCGTTGAGGTCGAGGTAGTGGTACTGCCTGTCAGAACGGGTGACATTGGTGATATTCCATATAGCGTTGGCTCCGGCAGCGTCCTGCAGCGGACCGCGCGACAGCGCATAGGTAAAGCGCTTGGGGCCCCACTGCGGGTCGTTCTTGTAATAACCGGTAGTCTGCATGCCTCCGGCATAGATGGCAGGGTTGAGACCGTTCTTCAACTTGCCGTCCGCTTCTTCTTTGGCATATTGGGCGATGATATCCTCATCGGTGATAGCGTCCAAGAGACCCGTGCCGTAGACACCGATGGTGTTCTCCAGTTTCACCTCGTACCCCTCGCTTTCCAGCAAGCCGTCCGGGTCACGGTAGCCCTGATTATAGACATAGACCGCTTCCTTGGGCATCGCCACCTCGGGGTAACGCAGCTCGTAGGTCTCGCCGTCGGCGAACCGGTTGCCGTGCTCGTCGGTCACAGTCTTCCAAGTGACGGTAATCATGTCCGGGTTCAACGGTGCTTTGAACGGGTCTGCGCCGAAGAGCTGCGGCATACCTGCAAGCCAAGGCACGTAAGCCTGTGTAGCAGGGTTGATGACCACGAGCAGTGTACCGTTGCCTTGGTGAGCCGCGTCGTAGGTACCGGAAGGAATGGTCGTGCCGTGCGAGTAGTTCGGGTGGCAGTGCTGGCACGAGGCGCGTACATAGACAGGACCCAAGCCGTGCTGACGACCCGTCGCGTTGGTGACGAAATCTTTCTCTGCGATGTTATCGCCTTGTGCAAAGGGCGCACCCATGCCTGCGTTGTCAGTTGCCGGTGTAGGCTGACGGAACGCCATGGAAGAGGTGTTGGTCGTCGTGCCTAACTTACCGCCGGTGTAATACCACTCCGGCATTTCTGTGTCCGGAGTCTCGCCGCCTCCGCCGGGCTCTTTACAGCCCACCAGCGCTACAGCGGCTATTGCCATGAATAAAAATTCTTTCTTCATTTGTTTATGGGTTTATGGGTTTATCGGAATTTATCCGAGTTATCCGAAGTTATCGGAGTTTATCGGAGGATTTGTTATTTCGCTAACAGTGCCATCACGTCATCGTCGAGCACTTCCTCCAGCTCTTTCACCTTGTCGATGGCAGCGCCTACCTTGGCGTCGGTGGGGTTATGCTCGAAATCCACGATAGCCTCGATGGCTGCGATGGCGTCATCAATCGCCTTGCGGACGCGTGCGTCCAGTTCGGCGTCCTGACGATA
Source organism: Paludibacteraceae bacterium (assembly GCA_017448345.1). Taxonomy (GTDB): domain Bacteria; phylum Bacteroidota; class Bacteroidia; order Bacteroidales; family Paludibacteraceae; genus Colicola. Next base: position 26,236 of record JAFSLP010000055.1, read on the forward strand.
GACGTAGTTGGAGACAGCGTAATCGCCCGCCTGCGCACCGCAGTAAGCATGCTGGATAGAACGGATGTTATCTGCAAAGTCGATAGTGGAGGTGCAGCTGTAGGGGCTCTCCAGATAGTCCGGGTCTTTGGCGGAATAGGGGTTACCCATCTTCACGTCAGCCACTTCTCCGGCGATGTCCACACAACCGGCGATGATCTCTTCCGCAGCGGCTTGATAGGTTACATAGGTCGAACCGGGTTTGCCGGCGTTAATCATCTGGCTGCCGTAGTTATCCTCGAAGAGGTCCACTTCGCCATCTTCCAGCAGTTTCATCTTAGCCTCGCTCACTTCGCCAGCCCAAGCATATTCGAGCAGGATAGACTGTTGCGCCAAGTCCTCCACGATACCTAACAGATAGACTGCTTCTGGACGGGTGAGGTTGGCGTCGTGGGTCTTGCCGGTACCGATGGCACGTCCACCTTGCTCAACGGACTCGAAGAGCAGGTATTCGGCAGCGTGGAAGCCCTTGAGGGCGTAACCGAGTTTGTCGCCCACGTAGGCTCCGCCCTCTTCCTCGATCTGCTTCATCTGCGCCTCGTTGTGCAGCAGGGAGTTCATGGCGTTGAAATCCAGAGGCCAGCTGTCGATGTGCGGGTCGATGGTGTGTCCGGCAGCAGGACCGTACAGAAACGCCTCGCTCTGCTCCCAGTACTTGCGCATAGCACGCCATGTTGTTCCGGCTGATGCCATCAGCTCGCTGTAATCCTCTCCGGCTTCCACCTTGGCGAGAATCTGTTCGCACTGACCGAGCAGCACCATACCTTCGTCCGCCATGCGGCTGTAGGTAGCAATAACGGTGTTGTTCACATAAGGGGTCATGGCGCGTTGCAATGCCTCCTCTTTGTCCGAGGTCACCTCTGGTCCTGAACCTCCCTTGCATGCACTCATCGCTGTGATGCATGCGGCACATAGTGCCAATTTCAAAATCTTTTTCATGTGTTTGAATGTTAATTATAAATTGTTAATTATTGATTACCTTACAGTTTGTAGAACCCTGCATAGACGATGCCGACGGCAATCTGCGGTTCGTCGTTATACAGTTTCCCGCGCGTACCGTCCGCGCGCGTTCCGTTTTTAAGTATGCCGTATGAGAACTCCGCTTTCACGCCTATCTGTCTGATGGGGAAATAGTTGATACCGACGGCAGCCCGGTGCCGTCCGCACCATGCATACATGTCCGTCGGCTGGTTGTCGTAGCGGAACATCGAGTCATAATAATCGTACCGCGCAAAGAGGTAGAAACTCTGGTTCTTTTCTTTCAGTTTCCTGTTCAGGGAGAAGAAATCATACCCTGCCTCAATGCCTGCGGCGAGTGCGTCGGAAGCCACCCACTGTTTGGAGGAAACCGAACCCTTGCGCATGGAGATGTTATATTGGGTGATGGCAGCGGCGTCGGAAAGGTGTCCGTAGGTGAATGCGCCACGGAGGACGAGTCCGTAGTCCTTGTAGGCAAAGTCGAACGAGCCGATGGAGACGGTGCCTTTGACATCTTTGTAGGCGCTGGCGTCCAGCTCCACGTTGCTCTTGGAGAGGGTGTTGCGGAATGAATTGCCGCAGTAGCCGCTCAACGACAGGCGTAACCCTCTAACACCTGTATAGTCGATGCGTGCAGCTCCGGCAAATACATTCGCTAACTTGAATTCGTACGGGCTGCCGGCTCCGGGCTTCACCCAGTTCTTACGGTTGAAACGGTCGCTGTCCAAGCCGGGGAGGAACATCGCCTGATAATGCCAGCCGTTCTTGGTCGAGCCCATGAAGGTCAGCGCCACCTCATGCCATGTGGAGGGGATGATGGTGAACTCGCCCTCGTTACGATAGACACCGAAATACTCGGTTGACTCATGGTGCGCGTTGAGCCCTCCGACAGGGATGACCTGCATTCCTGCGCGGATAATCGCATAGCGGTTGAACGCCTTTTGGAGCCAGAACTGCTCCAGCGCCACCTCGCCGCCGCGCTCAATCTCGCTCTCGTACTCGCCGCCTTCTTCCTCCTCTATCTCCACTGCGCTTTCCGTGCCGCCGTGCTCGAACTCAATCTCCGTGCCCACGCTCCAGCCTTTGCCGAAATCATACCCCATATAAATGACCACGTGGGGCAGGTCGAACTCGCCGTAGTGGTCCCCTGCAAAACGCTGCGGGTTCTGACCGTAACGGAGGTAGTTGTTGGAATAGAAACAATGCTTGGCAGTCACCTCTCCGTAGCCGCCGATGACGAACCGGTGTTCACGGTTTCCGGCATTCTCCGGAGTGTTTGCAAGCTCCTTCGGACTTTCGGCTTTACCCATTTTTAGTGAGTCACTTTTTCCCCCGGATAGGTCGTTTTGACTGACTGCCGCATTTTGCTCCAGCCGTTCCACACGCCGGATGAGTGCCTGCAAATCCGCAGCACTGACCTTGATACTATCCTCCGCGTGCACTCCTAATGCGCACGTAATCAGCAAAATAAAAATTATAGCTTTCTGTTTCATCATTCCATCATTTATCAATACATCATTTATCAATCTTTCCTTTTTTTCTATAATACAAAATTACTCTTTTTTCCTCATTTGGGCAATCCCAATTTGTTGTGAATTTGCTTCATTTGCTTGTGCAAATGAGAAAAATGTTGTAATTTTGCACCCGGTTTCGCGTTCGGCGTCGCGTTCGGCAAATGCGAAAATGAGTAAATGTGAAGATATTAATTATTAATTATTAATTTATGAAAGTTGTATAAAGCGAGTGATAAAATATGTGATTTGATGGCGCATGAAGAGGACGCTATCCAAATCATCAGCCGCTTCGGACTGGAGATGGGCGTAGGCGAACAGAGTATCGAAGAAGCCTGCAGGGCGCACGGGGTGCACACTCCTACTTTTCTGGCTGTGGTTAATTACAAAGTGTATCAGCAACGCGCTATCCCCGGGGATATTGACCTGCAGACACTGCAGTGCTATCTCCGCAATGCGCACACCTATTTCCTCGATTTCCGCCTGCCGAGGCTCAGAAGGGCACTGATAGAAGCCATCATTCCCGTTGACCCCTCCACCAAGATTCCGATGCTCATCCTACGCTGCTATGACGAGTTTGCCGAGGAGATACGCGCCCATATAGAGCACGAGAACGAAGGACTGTACGACGAGCATGACCACGACGAGGGGCGCATCACCGACAAACTGACGGAAATCAAGAACCTCATCATCAAGTATTATCCCGGCGGCGCGGCGCAGTACGAACTCATCTCCGTCATGTCCGACCTATGGCACACCGAGCAGGATTTTGCCGACCATTGCGACATAGAGGACGAGATTCTCCGCCCGGCACTCAAGATGCATAAGAAGAGAGTCGAAAGTCAAAAGTCAAAAGCCGGAAGCAACCCCGGCGGCGAAGCCCTCTCCGAACGTGAGCGAGAGGTGCTCATACAAGTCGTCAGAGGACTGAGTAACAAAGAGATTGCCGACACGCTGTGCATCTCCATGCACACCGTCATCACGCACCGGAAGCACATCACCCGCAAACTCAATATCCACTCCACCGCCGGACTCACCATCTACGCCATCGTCAACCAGCTCATCGACATCAACTCCCTCGAATAAAAAAAACGACCCGTGAAGGTCGTTTTTATCTATCTCATTATCTGCTATTTGCAATGTCTTCTCGGAGGCGTTTCATGGTAATCCCGATGGAATGTCCTATGCAAGTGCTATCTGTTGCCTCCGTTTTTGCGGAAAGCGGCGGGCGAGAGTCCTTCATGGCGTTTGAAGAACGTACCGAAATGGGACTGGTTCTGAAAGCCGAGTTGGTCAGCTATTTCCTGAATAGAGTATGTAGTGGTATAGAGCAGTGTCTTGGCACGCTGCATGAGTGCCTGCTCGATACAGGCGCTGGCAGTCATGCCGAGCGTCTCTTTGACTGTGTTCGCCACATACCGTGTGGAGAGACACATCTGACCGGCATACCAGTCGAGGTCATGGTGTTGCTCGCAGTTGGCGTCCACCAAGTGCATGAAACGTCCGGTTATCTCTTCGTTACGGGACATGGGCTTGTCATTCCATCTGGATAAATCATTCCCTGCCAGATAGTGAAACAGCGACCGTACAAGGTGAATGGCTGCCGTGCGGTCCCTTTCGTCAATCAGGTCCCGGAGCAGGTCCAGATACTGGAGTGTGCGATGCAATTTCTGTGTGCTCATCTGCCAGACGGGATGGATGTAGATATTCGCTATGAGTGAGAGCGGGAACTGCGGATTGACCTCCTGCATGAATTTGCGCGAGAGAGACAACACACGCATCTCTACGAAATTATCCATGTCGTCCGGCTTGCGGAGCAGGAAATCCGGCGTAATAAGACATCCTTCGTTGGCTTTGATACAGTAGGGCCGGTTGTTAATCAAAATCCGCAGTTCACCCTTGAGGACAAACTGGATACAATAAGTGGGGGTGATATACTGGTCCGGGATGATGTACTGCGAAAACCGTCCCTGTGTAGAGTTGATTTCCATCACAGCGAGGTCGTCCACTGCATTCTCACCGGGGATGAAGTTCATGCGTTTGAAACCGGAATAATCGGTGATGATTTGCTCCATCGTGTCCTGTTTTTCTATCATATTGGTACTATCTTATATACGAATGAGAACAATCCGGGTGCAAAGGTACAACAATTTTTTGACATGTGCAAGTTATTTTCTTAAAATTAGAACAATTTTCATACATTTGCGAAAAACTGCATATAAAAGAAAAGCAGTACTTTTGCAGCCGATTTTGAAAACGACTCACTAAAATGAAGATTTTATGAAGATTTTATTTGTCATTGACAGTTTTTACACAACGAACAACGGAACCTCTATCTCCGCGCAGCGTTTTGCAGGCGAATTGCGAAAAAGAGGGCATGAGGTAAGGGTATTATGCTGGGACACCCCGAAAGATGTACAAGGGGACAATGTACCATGTACAAAGGACAGTGTGCAAGGGGTGAATAACAACATGCAATATACCAAAGAGAACAATTTAACAGACGGTGATTTCACCACAGAAAAGTTCCATATTCCGGTATTCCAGCCGTTGTGCGACAAGCACGATTTCAGTTTCGCGTATAATGACAAGGAGATTGTTCACAAGGCATGCGACTGGGCGGACATCGTACATGTGTTTGTACCGTTCGGCATTGAGATGGAGGCTATCAGTTACTGCCATCGTACAGGCAAACCGGTGACAGCGGCGTTCCATATCCAGCCGGAGAACATGACCTCGTCTGTGAGCATGGGCAAAGTGGAATGGTTCAACGAGTTATTCTACCGTTCCTTCCGGCGCAACGTCTATAACCGCGTGCGCCACGTACACGTACCTTCTTATTTTATGGGAAAGATGATTGCCGAGCGCGGTTACACGGCAAAGATACACGTCATATCCAACGGCATTCAGGACGAGTTTATAGAGGCAGGAAAAAGAAAAGTTGAAAGTTTAAAGTTGAAAGTTGAAAGTCAAAAGCAGGTCTTCAAGATTATGATGGTAGGGCGGCTGAGTCAGGAGAAACGGCAGGACGTGATTATAAATGCCTTGAAGTACAGCAAGTACGGAGACCGGATTCAGTTAGTGTTCGCGGGCAGAGGACCGGAGTATGACAAATATGTGGAGTTAGGCAAAGCACTCAAACACCAGCCGCAGTTTATCTATGTAGGTCGTGACGAGCTGATAGAGGAGCTGCTGACAACAGACCTGTATGTGCACGCGAGCGACATGGAGAGCGAAGCTATCAGCTGTATCGAGGCGTTTGCGACAGGATTAGTGCCTGTTATCGCGAACAGCGAGGCGAGTGCGACACCGCAGTTCGCACTGGACGGACGGAGCCTGTTCATGCCCGGCAACCCCAAAGACCTTGCACGTGCCATAGACTACTGGCTGGACCACCCGGAAGAACGCCGGCACATGGAGGAGCAATACCGTCTGGCAGGGCGCAAATACAGCCTTGCATCGTCTGTGACGGCTTTTGAAGAGATGTTGAACGAAGAGATACAAGACAATGAAGAAGTTTCTTGTGATCCTGTTGCTGCTAACCAGTCTGAGCATTTCAGCCGCAGATTACATCACCGTGCCGCGCTTTGGTAAGACCGACAAGGGACTGTTCGGAGGACCGGTGGGCAAAGGAAGGATGTATTTCGACATTCTTCTTCCTGCTATTACTCCGAACCTGCTGATAGACGTAGGCATGAGTATGGCTCAAGCAAACGGCGTAATCGGTATGGCTCCACGATGGTTTGCGATGTTCAGTCCGACCGCCTGCCCGTACAGCGAGCTATATACCGCGCCGAAAAGCAACTCGGCTATCATGATTACTTTCAGAACGTATTTTTGACATTATTATGAACATAAACAAACTTCTGGCAGGGGCAGCAGTTGCCGGTCTGGCAATCACCCTGCTGTTTGCAGCCTTGAGCGCACAAGCGCAAGAGAAGATAGAACCTGTTCCGTACGGCGATTTCGAACACTGGTCGGAGCAGCAGATCAAAGAGTCCGCTCTCATCGGCGGCAAGACCAAGACGCTGTACAAGATCGGCGGTCCGTGGAGCAGCAGCAACGCCCATGCACGGGCATTGGGAGTAGATAAAGTGTCGGTTTCCGTCACTCCGGAGAGACGCGGCGAAGGGTATTGCTGCCGCATGGAGAGCACGTTAGAGATTGTGAAAGCCGTCGGCATAGATTTCAAGGCACTCGCCACAGGGTCTATCTACACGGGCAAGTTACTGGACATCGTGGGTCTGAAGCAGAGCTCCGACCCGAACTCGGCAATAGACATGGGGGTTCCGTTCACAGGCAGACCGAGTGCGCTTATCTTGGATTACAAGGCGCTTATCCAAGACAAGACCGCCGTGTATGCTCCTGCGAAGACGAAGGTCAGAGAAGTGGAGGGGCACGACACCGGTCATGTGACGCTTATCCTGCAGCACCGATGGGAGGAGAACGGGCATGTGTATGCCTACCGTGTAGGCACGGCTGTGCAGCACATCGACAGGACGACGGACTGGCAGAACGATTTCCGGCTGCCGGTGGTGTACGGGCAGAACGGAGAGAGACTCAAAGAGCTGTCCCACAACCGCCACAAGACCCATAACAGCAAAGGGCGGATGGTCTGCATTGAGGAAGTCGGTTTCTGCGAAGACATTGCCCCTACACACCTCATCATACAGATTTCCGCAGGCTCGATGCTGCCTTTCACCGGTTGTCCGGGCAACGTGGTATGGTGTGACAACTTACGGTTAGCCTATGACGAATCTGCATTGGCACACACGAAATAAGGTCCGGCTTATCGGGTTGGGAGTGCTGCTGTGCGTGCTTCCTGCCGGTGCCCGCAAGCGGTACGTAGTCCAGCCGTCAAGCGACTATCAGTCGGTCGAGGTGCATGAAGACAGCACCGTTTCTTTCTGTTACTGCGGCGCGGCAAGGCGTGTGAGCGTGCAGAGCGACCTCTTATACGCAGACGAGGACAGCAGCCGTTATTCCGACCATCCACGGCGTATAAGAATGCGGCTGCAGAGCGACGGTTGTTTTCATGCCACGACACGTGCCGTGAGCCCGGAGACCTACACCTACTGTTTCCGCGTGAACGGCAAACGCAAACCCGACCCGCTCAACAGCGACACGGCATGGCAGAAGATGCACAAGTGGAATGTGGTGAATGTGGGCGGCACGCCTCAGGCAGACCTGTACCGGCAGCCGGAGAAGCAAGGAACACTCATCCGCACGACGTGGTACAGTACCGCCGAGAAACTCAACCGGCATGTGAACATATACCTGCCGGCAGGATATGAACAGACAGAGACAGAATATCCGGTGCTCTACCTCATCCACGGCATCAACGGCTACGAGGGGTCATGGGCGGAACGCGGCAGAGCCATCCAGATTATGGAGAACATGGCGGCTGAGGGCGCTTGCCAACCGATGATACTGGTCATGCCGGACGTCAATTTCGGCGTGCATGAGGACCGTCCGAGCCATCATACGCTGTGGAACAATGTGTTCAATTATCCGCGCCTGTGCCATGACCATGACATCGAGAAATCCCTTGTGGAACTGATTCAGATGGTCGATACGTCATACAGGCTCTCCGGCGAACGGTATATAGCCGGACTGTCCGACGGAGCGCGTCTGGCTGCCAACACCGCCAATATCGTTACAGGGTATTTCTCCGCCGTAGGTATGTTCTCGCCCGTGGTGCACAAAAACCAACTGCCCCTTACCATCAAGGATACGCTTGCCGGGAATGATTCGCTTTCCGTCAAAGAGAGTGCGGCCTATTTTGTCTATACCGGCAGGCGTGACATGTTCCATCCCAACGCCAAGCGTTTCCACCGGCGTCTGGAGAAAGCCGGTGTGCCGCATGTGTATGTCGAGAGCATCGGCGGTCACACTTGGCGTAACTGGCGGCTTTACCTTTCCGACTTCCTCGGCAAACTAAAAGATGAAAAGCAGGTCGTTTTTTGAATTACGAATTAAAAATTACGGATTACGAATGAATTTTTAATTTTTAATTTTGTATTTTGAATTATTTTTCGTACCTTTGCAGCCGCGTTCGGCAAATGGGTCGGACCCCGGATGAATGATGGATTGATAAATGATGGATTGATGAAAAAGCTGAACCTCAAAAATATCGACAGGACTTTCTGGGGGTTGTACGGCGCACTGATTATTGTTGCCGTCATAGCCCTCTTTTCTGCGTCTTCGACGCTTGTCTATATGAACCACTCCGCCCTCGGTCCCATCGGGCAGCAGATGGCGTTCCTCATACTCGGCATCGCCGCCGCCTTCGTCATACAGTTCATTCCCTCTTACTGGATCCGCTTCGGCGGATATATCCTCCTTGCCGTGAGCACACTGCTCGTCTATTCGACCATGGTGCCGGGCAACCCCTTTGTGGTGACAATCAACGGAGCGGCACGATGGGTGCGTATTGCGGGCATCACTTTCCAGCCCTCCGAACTGGCGAAACTCAGTCTCATCATCGTCGTCGCCGACCAGCTCGCACGTATCCGGAGCGAGGAGGACAAACGCAAGTATTTCTACCGCACGCTCCTCATCACAGCCGTCGTCGCCCTGCCGATTTTGGCATCGAACCTCTCCACCGCGGTGCTTATCTGCGGCATCGTGTTCTGCCTCTGGGTGCTGGCACGCGTGCCGTGGCAGTACACCGCGTCGGTTCTCGGCATAGCCGTCGTGGCACTGGTGTTGGGTTACTGCTTGGTGGAGTTCGCCTTTGTCCGTCCGGGACGGGAGATGCACGGTCCTTTCCGACGCGCTACCACATGGGTAGCACGTATCGACCGCCACTTGGCGGATGACAACGCCGACGACAAATACCGGCTCACGGACGAAAACATTCAGGAGGTCTATGCCTCCGTTGCTATCGCCCGAGGCGGCACCTCGCCCGTAGGAGTACTGCCGGGCAACAGCAAGGAGCGGGATTACCTGCCACTCGCTTTCGCCGATTATATCTTCGCTATCATCGTCGAGGAGTCCGGTGTGACAGGCGCAGGTTTTCTCATCTTCCTCTATCTCGCTATTCTCTTCCGGGCATGCAATGTCTCCAGCCGTTATTCGGACATGCCAGCCATGCTCATGACGATGGGCTTGGCGCTGATGATCACCTGTCAGGCGCTCGTCTCGATGCTGGTGGCAGTGGGGCTCGGTCCCGTGACCGGACAGCCTCTCCCACTCATCAGCCGCGGCGGCACCTCGGTGCTCATCACCTCCGTCTATTTCGGCATCATGATGGGTGTCAGCCGCGAACAGTTAGAGCTGCGGGAACGCGTCAACGAGACCATCGAACAGAGCCTCGACGACGCACCGATTGTCACCGTGGAATAAATAACAATTAATAATTAATTAATTATTAATTAATATCTCCGATGTAGTCGGAGTTTATCGGTGTTTATCGGAATACTCCGGGACTATCCGAAACTATCCGA